>CAMHIP010000065.1 GCA_946185205.1 uncultured Bacteroidales bacterium
ATAACTGATCTTGTTCTCGTCGCAATAGGCAATCACCCGGGCGACCTCTTCCTTTGTCATCATGGCTCTTAGTCTTTGATGCAAAGGTAGCCACTCCTGGGCAGCCCTAACAGACGTACTTTATCGGAGGCTTACGTTTCATTCCTCCGGCAGGTTGCCTTTGCGGATCTGTTCCCGGATGATGCCGTCCGTGACTTCGAAGAGGGGCTCCGAGCCGAGTCGGGTTTTGCGCTGGCGGCCATAGACCTGGCGGGCCGTCACGCCGTGCGCCTTCCAGTCGCCGCCGTCGTTGCTGTTGTTGAGCAGCAGGGGCTGGAGGTTGTCCAGCGCGTGGGCGAAGCGTGCTTCCGGGCTGCTCCAGTTCTCGAATTCGTCGAAAAGCGCGATGAGTTCCGCCCGCTGGTCCTCCGGCAGCAGGGAGAAAATCCGCTCCTTGGCGGCGTCTTCGCGCGCCTGCTGCGTCTTGAGGCCCTCCGCATCATAGGCGTAGGTGTCGCCGGCGTCGATTTCCACGATGTCGTGGATCAGGCACATCATCATCGTCCGGGCCACATCCACGGGCTCGTTGGCGTAATCCTTCAGCAGCCAGGCCATTACGGCCATGTGCCAGGCGTGTTCGGCGTCGTTCTCCGCCCGGCCGTGGCCGGACAGGTGCGTCTGCCGGAAGATGTTCTTCTCCTTGTCGATTTCGAGGATGAAATCCAGCTGTTTTTTCAATCTTTCTTCCATGGTGTATCCTTTGTCTCCACGGGGAGGACATCGTCCCCGAGTGCGGGCAGGGCATGCTTGCCGGTCGGAGCCTGGATGCCGTGGTCGATGGCTTTCATGGCGGCCTTGACGATGCTCTGCTTCCCGTCCACCAGGCGCTTGCTGTTCTTGTGGAAGCCGTCCAGGACCTTTTCCAGGTCCTGTTCCAGCTCGGCGTTGGCATGGCAGAAGATGCCGACCCGCTCCACCATCTCCTGCGCGGCGCTGACGATCTCGGAGATGTTCTCCATCTGCTCCTTCTGCACCCAGGCCGTGCGGATCAGGCGGAGGAAGGGAATCAGCGTCTCCTCGGTGGTGATGAGGACATTCTGCCGGAAGGCCTTGGCGAAGATGTCCTTGTCCTCCTGCTTGGCAAGCTGGTAAGCCGCGTAGTTGGGGATGAACATGATGACGTAGTCCAGCGTGTTGCGGTCTTCGACGTATTTCTGGTACTCCTTGCCGGTGAGCTCCCGGATGTGGGACAGTACGGACTCGAGGTTGCGGCGGGAGGCGTCGGCGCGCTCCTCGTCCGTCCCGGCGGCGAAGTAGTCGGCCAGGGCGCTCATGGAGACCTTGGCGTCGATGAGGATGTCCGTGTCGTCCGGGAAATGCAGGGCGAAGTCCGGGCGCATGCGCTTGCCGGTTTCCTCGTTGGTGATGATGTTGCCCTTGCGGTCGCGCAGCCAGAACTCGGCGTCGTAGTCGTGTCCCTCGCGGAGGCCTTCGGCCTTCAGGATGTTCTCCAGGATGGTCTCCCCGAAGATGCCCTGCATCTTGTTCTGGCCCTTGAGGGCGCTGGCCAGGTTCTCCGCCTTGGTGCCGATGGACTCGGTCTGCTCCCTGAGGTGCTTGACCGTCTCGGCGAACTGGGTCTTGATGGAAGAACTCTCCTCGGCGTGCGATTTCTTCTGGGCCTCGAAGGCGTCCTTCATGTCCTTGATATGCTGGTCCAGGCCGCCGGTGATGGCCTTCATGGTCTCGGCCGCCTCCTTCTTGAGCGCCTCTTCGCGCGCCTGGAGCGTCTTCTCATTCTCCAGGGCGAGGGCCGTCCTGGCGGCCTCGATGGCCTTCTCCTGCCCGGCCTTGATGTCGGCGAGGGCTTTCTCGTGGCCGGCCTTCAGCTCCGACAGGGTCCGCTCATACTGCTCCTGGTCGTGCTGCCGGAGCGCTTCGGCGGTCCGGATGTCGGCTTCCTTGCGGATGAGTTCCGCTTCCTTGCGGCCGAGCTCTTCCCGGAACCGGGCCCTGGCCTTGCCGGAAGTAAGCACCCAGACGAGGATCAGGGTGAGAAGGATGATGCCGGCGGCGATGGCGATGATGATGCTGGTGTTCATGCTGCTTGGTTTGTAATCCGTCTCATTTCTGGTAAAAGGGCCCGGCTTCTTCATCCGTGGCCTCCTATTCCCCAAGCACAAAGATAACCAAAAACTCAGGATTATGCTATCGGCGGCGGGTGCATCGCCGTGCGGTTTTTTGCGATCCCCGATTTTCTTGAGTAACTTTATGGGATCATTTCAAACACTTTCGGCTATGAAGACAAAAAACGTTGCGCTGGCCCTCTCCAGCGGCGGACCGCGCGGGTTCGCTTATATCGGTGCCATCGAAGTCCTGCAGGAGCGGGGCTACCGGATCACGTCCGTGGCCGGCGCTTCGGCGGGAGCGCTGGTCGGCGGGATTTTCGCCGCAGGCGGCCTGGATGCCTTCAAAGAATGGCTGTACGGCCTGGATCCGGTCCAGGTGGTCTCGCTGATGGACTACGCGCCCAGCAAGAACTACCTCGTCAAGGGCGACCGGGTCATCCGCGCCATCCGCAAGCGGGTGCCCGACGTACGAATCGAGGAGCTCCCGATCCCGTTCGCCGCCGTGGCGACGGATCTCTTTACGGGGGAGGAAGTGGTCTTCCGCGAAGGGCCGCTCTTCGACGCCATCCGTGCCTCCATCTCCATTCCGTCCATGTTCCGGCCGGTCAAGTGGCGGGGGAGGACGCTGGTTGATGGGGGCCTGGTCAATACTTTCCCGCTGGGCCGCGTACAGCGCAGCGGTGACGACATCCTGGTGGGCTTCAATGTCAACCGCATCGACGCGGAGGGCATCGGCAACTACCTGGCAGCCAGGCAGGCGCTGTCGGATGATGAAGCGGCGCTGCGGGACAAGGCGCAGACCGCCCTGAAGGAAACGCTGTCCTCGGATGCCGGCCTGATCGACAAGGTCCGGACGGCCGGGCGGCGCGGAAGCCGGCTGCTGCGCGAGCGTCGGGACACGGAGCACCTGACCCGCCTGCTGGATGCGGCCGGGCGCGACAACTGGATTCCGGTCGGGGCCGACGACAACTATGCGAGCATCCTGCAGCGCAGCTTCGGCATCATGAACCACACGATCGCCCGGATGGGCATCGAACTCTGCCCGCCCGACATCCTGGTGAACCTCCCGTTCGACTCCTACCACGGCGTCTATGGCTATTCGCATGCGGAAGAAATCGCGCAGAAGGGCCGCGAACTGATGATCGAGGCGCTGGACCGCTACGAAGCGTCCTGCACGGAGGCCCGCGAGGCGTAGTATTCGTGCACCAGGCTGCGGTAGCCCAATGATTTCAGCATCCCGTAGCGGATGCTGAAATTTTTTTTGACGTGCCGGCCCGTGGCCAGGAAGCGCAGCTGGTCCTGGAGGTAGCGGTCGATCTGCCGCAGCCCGTCCGGCTGCGTGAGCAGGGGGAAGAACCAGCGCGACCAGGTGAGCGTGCCCGGGTCGTCGCCTTCGAAGAATTTGGCGTTGAAATGCCGGATCATGGCGCGCAGGGCCGCCTCCGGGGGGACGTTTTCCTTCAGCCGCCAGCGCAGCAGGGCGTGGGCCTTGCGCCGGATCTTGTCCTGCATCTTGCGCCGGGTGGCGTCCGCGATGTCGATGCTGCGGCCCAGGCATTTGAATCCGAGGAAATCCCAGGCCTGCCCGGGCGCGTAGATCCGCTCCTTGTCGGGATTGGCCTGCAGGCGGTACTTCCCGAGGAAGTCCGCCAGCGTGGCGATGTGCTCCTCCAGCGTCGCCCGGTCGGGCGCGAACAGGATCATGTCGTCGGAGTAGCGGGCATACAGGACGCCGGCCTGCTCGAAATGGCGGTCCACTTCCGTCAGGTAGATGTCGGCCAGGAAGGGGGCCGTGGGCGTGCCCGCCATCACGCCGTGCCGCTCGTGGATGATCCCGCCGTCCCACAGCGCCCGGTCGTCGCCGAGCATCGCCGCGAAGAAGCGGTACAGGGGCGGGTCGTCCGCGAGCACCTCCTTCAGGATGGGCAGCAGCAGCGGGACGGAAATGGAGTTGAAATAGTCGTGGATGTCCAGCTTGTAGGCCCAGACCGGCTCCCCGCCGACGGCCCGTACGAGCCGCTGCACGGCGTCGTGGGCCGTCTGCCCGCGCCGGAAGGAGTAGCAGTTGGGGCAGAGGAAGCCGTCGTAGCGGTAGAGCAGGTGGGCGATGACCTTGAGCGCGGTCATCTCGTCCGGCGGGAAACGATAGACGATGCGCTTCTTGCCGGTGCCCATCTTGTTGATCTGGTGCCGGGTGGGGATGCCGGGCGTGCCGCCTGCGGCAAAACGCTCCGCGACGGGCAGGTAGCCGCCTTCGGCGACATAGTCGTCCGCCTGCTCGAATGCATGCCAGTTGAGCCGGCCCTTGCGGAGCCGGTATGCCAGAAATTCTTCCCAGACGCCGGGCCGGGGGAGTTGCTCCAGGATGCTCTGCATGGTAAAAAAGAGGGAAGGGGAAGGATTTTGAATCCGCAAAATTGCGGTTCACGGGAGGATACGCGGGTCCGGCCGCCTGCAAGGCCTGATGGAATGGACCCCGCTGCCTCCTGGGCAGGCGCAAACGGGTTGCATCCCCTTCTCTCTGTCTTTATGCGCCCATGAAGCTGCGGATGCGCGAAATGACATACGCGCGCTCGTTGGGCATCTGCGTGTAGAAATTGATGTAGGGCAGGCCCAGCTTCTTGGCATACATCCGCGCGATCAGGTATTTGACGTTCTGGTCGTGGCTGTGGCCGGAGCCCAGCATCACGATGCCGGCGGGACCGCCGTTCGCGTAGAGGACGAAGGTGTAGGGGGCGCCCCACTCGGCCTTGTAGGCCTGCATCGGGCGTTTCTTGTACAGCTTGGCCATGTCCGTCGCGTAGCCGGCGAGGTCGGTCACCGGCACGTTCTCGGCCACGCCGTACTGCGGGAACTCCGTCCGGAGGATCTCGGCGAAATAGGCATTCCAGTCCGTGACGGCGGGCTGGCTGCTTGCATAGGAGGGCTGTGCCGGGGCGGGGGAGGCCTGCGGACGGCTCTGCTGGCTAGCTTGTTCCTGGCTCTGCCGGATGGCTTCGCCTACCGCCTTCTTGGCGACATCGAGAAGTGAATTCAGAAATCCCATGGTGTTCGTGTGTTATGGTCGGAGACAAATATAAGGATTATTCGGTAAAAACCTCTATCTTTGATGCCAAACATTGATACGAAACCAATTATGCTACCTGATTCCCTGCGTTCCGCGTTTGTCGCGGCGGCATTTTTCCTGACGATTTCCCTTTCCGCCCAGCCAGGCACGATGCAGCCCGAGCAGCGGGACCAGCTGCGCAAGCAGCAGGCCGCGGCGCAGACCCCGTCGCGCCCTGCCGTGCCGCAGCGCCGGCCTGACCTGCTCCGCAGCACGGATCCGGCCTTTTTCGCTTCCGAAGAAGCGCTGCGCATCGGCGACCAGGTGCTTGCCTACCAGCGCGTGACGGGCGGATGGCCGAAGAATACCGACATGACGCGCCGCCTCACGGACGCCGAGCTGGCGCAGGTGCTCTCCGACAAGGAGCGTACGGACGATTCGACCATCGACAACAACGCCACCACCACGCAGATGGTCTTCCTGGCGCGCCTGTGGCAGGCCACGCACCAGGAACGCTTCCGCGAGGGATTCACCCGGGCCGTGGAGTACCTGCTCTCGGGGCAGTACGGGAACGGCGGCTGGCCGCAGTTCTGGCCGGACATGACGGGCTACCAGGTCCACATCACCTACAACGACGACGCCATCGTCAACACCCTGGAGCTCTTCCGGGACATCTATTCCGAACAGGCGCCCTATGACGGCGGCCTGACCGATGCCGCGCTGCGGGACCGCCTGCGCGCTTCTTTTGACAAGGGTATCGAATGCATCCTAGCGACGCAGATCATCAAGGACGGCAAACCCTCGGTCTGGTGCCAGCAGCACGACCGGGAGACCCTGCTTCCCGCGCCGGGCCGCGCCTTCGAACTCCCGTCCTACTGCACGGCGGAGAGCGCCGGCATCGTGCGCCTGCTGATGAGCCTGCCGGAGCCGGACGCCCGCGTCAAGAAGGCCGTACACGGCGCCATGCGCTGGTTTGACGATTACAAGCTGACCGGCCTGCGCGTGGAGCGCACGATGGAAGGCGGCATCCGCAATACGCGTCTGGTCGAAGACCCCGCCGCGCCGCCGATGTGGGGGCGTTTCTATGACCTGAAGTGGTGCGAGCCCTATGTCTGCGACCGTGACGGCATCGCCCGGCGCCGGCTGGAAGAGATCGGCCCCGAACGTCGCAACGGCTACGGCTGGTACAACAGCCGCGCGGCGGATCTCTACCCGCTCTATGAGGCATGGGCGGCGAAATACGACCCGCGCCACAAGGTGAAAATCAGTCTGGAGACGCCCGGCGCCAACCGCAACGGCCGGATCGAGATGTTCCGCCGGCCGGTCATCGACCGGAAGGCGTTCGACGCCGTCGTGAAACCGGGAGAGAGCATCCAGGCGGCGGTGGAACGGGCCCCGGAGCATCCGCAGCAGCCCTACAAGATCCTGGTCCTCAAGGGAAACTACAACGAGAAGGTCATCATCGACCGGCCCAACATCGTGCTGGTGGGGGAGAACCGGGACGAGACCGTCATCACGTATGCGGAGCTGTCCTCCAAGCGGACGGTCCGCGAATACAAGGGGAAACCCGTAGGCAACGGTGTGATCGTGCTGCAGGAAGGCGCCGACGACTGCATCATCAGCGGCCTGACCGTCTATAACAACTACGGCACCACGGTCGAGGAGACCACGGCCCACCAGATGGCCATCTACGGCCGGGGCACGCGCACCATCGTGATCAACTGCCGTGTCTGGGCCGACGGCAACGACGCCCTGTCGCTCTGGGCGCCCGAAAGCAACGGCATGTACTACCACGCCGACCTGGACCTGCGCTGCCGCGGGGTGGACTTCCTCTGCCCGCGCGGCTGGTGCTATGCCACCCGCTGCTCCTTCTACGGCGACGGCAAGGCCATGATCTGGCACGACGGCCGGGGCGACCCTGCCAAGAAACTGGTCATCACCAACTCCACCTTCGACGCCGCCTCACCGACCCTGCTCGGCCGTTATCACCACGACGCGCAGTTCTACTTGGTGCACTGCACCCTGTCGGAGAACGTTATCAACGGCAACATCCATTACGCCTATTCCGACCAGGTGCTGGATCCCTGCCCCTGGGGCCTGCGGACTTACTACTACAATGTCGTGCGGGCAGGCGGGCACAGCGGCTGGCTGCGCAACAACCTCTCGGAGGCGCCCGGTGCGCCGGAGCATTACGCGGTCACGGCCGCGTGGACCTTCGGTTACGAGTGGGATCCGGAGCAGCGCATCCGCGACCTGTGGGACGTCCTGGCGTATTGATCCCTATTTCTTGATGATATCAAACCGCCAGGTAATGCCGATGTCGAAGTTGTCCGTGCCGATCGAACTGCTCTTGAAATAGACCGCGTGCAGGCGCAGCCGGTCGCGGTTGGGGAGCGGGAAGAATTCCACGCCGCAGCCGGCATAGACGTTCTTCGTGCCCGGCGCGACGGCGAGGTCCAGGGCGCGGCCCTCGGCATCGACGTTGGCGATGTCGTTGCTCTCATAGCCGCCCTTGGCGCACAGGTTCCATTTGCCGACGGTCCAGATGATCTTGGAGATGACGGTGTAGTCGGAGAAGAAACGGCGCTGCCCGGCTCCGGCCCGGTTCATCCATTCCACATCCACGGCCAGGTTGCCGAAGGTGAGGCGGTTGCCCAGGGAGATGTAGTTGATGGTGCGGTGGAACTCATCCTGCACGAAGTTGACGCTCCACAGGGTGCTCCACCAGGGGGCGAAACTGCCCATCCACTCCACATTGTAGGCGTAAAGGTTCTGGAAACCCAGGGAGAGGGGAGAGTTGCAGACCTGCAGGACCAGGTTCTGACCGGGGAGGAATTCGTATTCGGCGCTGACGCCGAAGGAGAAACCCTGATAAAGGTTGTTGCAGAAGTTGCTGTAGTAATAGACGTCGATCGGGACGGCGTCGAACTCATAGCCGCCGATCATCACGGCGTTCTTGCCCACCAGGAGGTGCAGGCGCGGGGTCGCCTGCCAGCGCAGGTAGAGGAAGTCCGTGGCGTTGAACATATTGCGCTCGTCGAAGACCTTCTTGTTGAGCCGCTGCCGGACGCGGAAGTCCAGCTTGTCCGTGAGCTGGCCCCGGATGTTGAGGTTGAAGTGGTCGCCGGTGAACTGGCTGTAGTATTTTCCGTCCGTGACTTCCTGGTGGAAGGAGGCGCGGGTGTCGAAATAGAGCTGCGTGATGCTGGGTTGGGCCGCGGCTGTGGCCGCCGTGAGCAGCAGGCAGAAGGAAAGCAGGAAATAAGCTATTTTCATTGGTTATCAGGATTCGGAGGCGAAATTTAGCAATAATTTCCGGCTTATTCATTAACTTTGGGAAAAAGCTTACTCGCATGCGTTATTCTGTCTCGCCGATTCTGTCGGCATTGCTGCTTCTTGCCGGATGCGCTCCGCAGCAGGAACTCAAACTGCATTATGACCAACCCGCCACCTGTTTGGAAGAGGCCCTGCCGATCGGTAACGGCCGGCTGGGTGCCCTGGTCTATGGCGGTCCGCAGGAGGACCGTATCTCCCTGAACGACATCACGCTTTGGTCGGGAGAACCCGACCGGGGCACGGACCATCCCGACATGCAGGACGGGCTGGGCGCCGACGCGGCGGCCACCATCCCGCTGATCCGGGAGGCGCTCGCACGCGAGGATTACGCGGAGGCGGAACGCCTGCAGCGGCGCGTCCAGGGGCATTTCAGCGAGTCCTACATGCCCTTGGGCACGCTCCGAATCCGTTATGAGGACGAAGGCGAAGTCAGCGCCTACCGGCGCGAACTGGACCTTTCCACGGCCGTGGCGCGGACTTCTTTCCGGCGGGGAGGGAAAGCGGTTTCCGCCGAGTATTTCGTCTCCGCGCCCGATTCCGTCATCGTGGTGCGCCTGCAGGCGCCGGAAGGGCTGCATGCCCGCGTCCGGCTGGAATCGCCCCTCCCGTCTTCCGTGTCGGCGACGGCGGATGCCCTGACGATGGAGGGCTATGCCCCCTGGCATGCCTACCCGGGCTATTACCGGAGCGGCGAGGGGCGGATGCTGTTCGATCCGGACCGCGGCATCCATTTCCGGACGGTGCTTTCCGTGCGCCGGCGGGGCGGAGAAGTCCGTGCCGACGGGCAGGAATGGGTACTGGACGGCTGCAGGGAGGTTACGCTGCTGCTGGTCAACGCCACGAGTTTCAACGGTTTCGACAAGGATCCCGTCCGGGAAGGGAAGCCCTTTGCGGCGCTTGCGGATGCGAACGCTTCCCGCGTGCGCGCCCGCTCCGATGCGGCCCTGCTGCGCCGCCACCTGCAGGACTACCGGGCGCTGTTCGGCGGTGTCTCGCTCGATCTGGGCCGGACGGCACTGGACGTGCGGGCGCTTCCGACGAACGTGCAGCTGAGGCAATATGCTGAGGGACAGTCGAATCCGGAGCTGGAGGCCCTGTATTTCCAGTTTGGGCGGTATTTGCTGATCAGCTCTTCGCGGACCTCCGGCGTGCCTGCCAACCTGCAGGGCCTTTGGAATGAAAGCGTCGATCCGCCGTGGAGTTGCAACTATACGGCCAACATCAATGTAGAAGAGAACTACTGGCCGGCCGAGGCGGTGGGGCTGGGCTCCCTGCACGAGGTCCTGCTGGATTTCACGCATCAGCTTGCGGAGAACGGCCGGGAGGCGGCGTCCCGCTTCTATGGCGCACGGCGGGGCTGGAACGCCGGACACAATACGGACATCTGGGCCATGGCCACGCCGGTGGGCCTCGGGACCGGAAGCCCTTCGTGGGCCAACTGGACGATGGGCGGCGCCTGGCTTTCCACGCACATCTGGGAGCATTGGCTGTTCAGCCGCGACCGGGCGCGCCTGGAGCGGGATTACCCCGTGCTGCGCGACGCGGCGCTGTTCTGCCTGGACTGGCTGGTGGAGAAAGACGGCGAACTGATCACCTCGCCGGGCACCTCTCCCGAGAACCTCTACATCTCGCCGGACGGACGGCCGCGGGCGACGCTCTACGGCGCCACGGCCGACCTGGCCCTCATCCGGGAGTGCGTGAGCGACGCTGTCGCCGCCGCCCGGGAACTGGGCGTGGATGAAGACTTCGTCCGGGAGGCCACGGACAAGCTGGCCCGGCTGCGCCCTTATCAGGTCGGCGCGGACGGCAGATTGCAGGAATGGTACCACGACTGGGCCGACTGGGAGCCGACCCACCGCCATCAGAGCCACCTGTTCGGGGTCTATCCCGGCCATCAGATCACTTCCGGTCCGCTGGCGGAAGCTGCTTTAAAGACCTTGGAAATCAAAGGATTCGAGACGACCGGCTGGAGCTGCGGCTGGCGGATCAACCTCTATGCCCGGCTCGGGGAAGGGGAGAAGGCCTACCGCCAGCTGCGCCGTCTGCTGCGCTATGTCAGTCCGCGTCCCGACGCGGAGCCGGACTACGGCGGAGGCGGAGGAACGTATCCCAATCTGTTCGACGCGCATCCTCCTTTCCAGATCGACGGCAATTTCGGCGGCTGTGCCGGCATCGCGGAAATGCTCCTGCAGTCGGACGCCGACGGGACCGTGCGGCCCCTGCCGGCCCTGCCCGCCGCCTGGCCTTCCGGCCGGGTCACGGGCCTGCGTACCCGCGGCGGCAAGACCGTGGACCTTGTCTGGCGCGACGGCAAGCTTGTCCGAATGAAAAAGAGGTAACAAAAAATGCTGGCGGAAGGCCGGGAGCGCAGCGACGCAGGGGGTCCGGGGGGAACGCCCCCCGGTCATAGCGGCAGCGATCATCGGAACAAAAAATGCTGGCGGAAGGCCAGCATTTTTTGTGGAGATGGGCGGAGTCGAACCGCCGTCCAAACAAAGTCCCAGATAGCTTTCTACACGCTTATTCTTTCTTTGATTGTCGGCCCGAAGCTGCCGAAAGGCAGGCCACCGCGGGCTTATCCTCTGAAATCTTAACGGGTCCTAGAGGCGTCCGCCCCGCGCATCCGGTTTTGATGATACCCCTGGATCCAGACTGAACCGGCCTAAAGCTGGAGGGATATACGTCGTTCCGCAGCCTAGGCGGAATCGATTAATGCTCAATCTCTTGGAGATTAGCAAGCGTATGAATAATTGTAGTTGCCAGTTATGGCTCGAAGACTGGGATTAACGGGCCAGCCTCCTACGCCCGACGTGCTTACCATCCAAAATCAGTGCTGTCAAAACCAGAACATCCCCGGATGAAAAGTGGTGGGAGATACTGGGTTCGAACCAGTGACCCCTTGCTTGTAAGGCAAGTGCTCTGAACCAACTGAGCTAATCTCCCG
>CAMHIP010000066.1 GCA_946185205.1 uncultured Bacteroidales bacterium
CCACCTGGGCCTCCGGGAGGGGGTAGGTGCCTTCCTGCTCGATCGGGTTCTGCGTGGCCATCACGAGGAAGGGCTCGGGCAGCCGGTAGGTCTGCTCGCCCAGGGTCACCTGGCGCTCCTGCATGGCTTCGAGCAGGGCGGACTGGACCTTGGCCGGGGCGCGGTTGATTTCATCCGCGAGCACGAAGTTGGCGAAGATGGGGCCCTTGTGCACCTCGAACTGCTCCTTCTTCTGGGAATAGATCAGGGTGCCGGTCACGTCGGCCGGGAGGAGGTCCGGGGTGAACTGGATGCGGCTGAACTTGGCGTTGACCGCCTGGGACAGGGTGCTGATCGCGAGGGTCTTGGCGAGGCCCGGCACGCCTTCGAGCAGGATGTGTCCGTCGGCGAGCATCGCGATCATCAGGTTCTCCACCAGGTGCTTCTGGCCCACGATCACCTTGCCCATCTCCAGGGACAGGAGATCCACGAAGGCGCTCTCTTTCTGAATGCGCTCGTTGAGCTCCTTGATGTTTACACTTTCCATATAATTCACTAATTTTGCAGTCAGTTATGCGCTATCTCGTCAAGCTTTCCTACCGCGGGGCGGATTTCTGCGGTTGGCAGATCCAGCCGGACGCGCCGAGCGTGCAGCAGACGCTCCAACAGGCCCTGTCCACGCTCCTGCACGAGCCCGTGGCCGTGACCGGCGCCGGCCGGACCGATACGGGCGTCAACGCCATCGGCTACATCGCTCACTTCGATGCAGCCGGGGAGCTTGACACGCATCAATTATGCTACAAATTAAATGCCATCCTGCCCCGCTCCGTGGTGATTCACGAGGTGGCGCCGGCGGCCCCGGATTTCCATGCCCGTTTCGATGCCGTGCAGCGGGAGTACACCTATTTCCTGCACCGGGTGAAGGACCCGTTCGCGGAGCCGTTTTCTTATCTCTACACCTTCCCGGGCGTGGATTTCGGGCGGATGAACGAGGCGGCGCAGGCCCTGTTGGGGCGTCATGATTTCCGTTGTTTCGAGAAGACGGGCGCCGACTCCAAGACTTCCCTCTGCACCGTCACGCAGGCGGCCTGGCACCGCTACACGCCCACCTACCTGGCCCTGACCGGGTGCGACGGAGGCGACGACTACTGGTACTTCTGCATCAGCGCCGACCGCTTCCTGCGCAACATGGTGCGCGCCGTGGTGGGGACCCTGCTCGAAGTCGGCCGCGGCAAGCGCAGCGTGAAGGACTTCGCATCCCTCGTCCTTCCCGCGGACGCCGTCACCTCCCCCTCGCCCGCCCGTTCCCTATCCGGCGAATCCGCGCCCGGCCACGCCCTCTTTCTCAGCGGGATCCGGTACTGACGGCCCGCACCCGGACCTATGCCGCCGGGAGGTAGTCGTCGATGGCCGAGGCGATGGAGAGGATGGTCTGGTGGAAGAGGACATTGGAGCCCTTGAGGGGCATCCAGTGCTCTTCGGACAGGGGCCCCCGGAGGTATTTCTCGGTGTAGGTGGTCCCGACCGTGCCGGCATAGACCTGCACCGCACCGGCTCCGTCCAGCCGCATGGCGCGGATGGGGAAGCTCTCCGAATACTTCTTCTTGCTGTCGTAAACCTGGACGTTCATGTCGGGTTTGCTGCGGTCGTTGTTGATGCAGCTCACGAAGCCGCCGGCCTTGCGGATGCTGTCGCGGATGGCGTCGTGGATCGCATCCCCCGCCTGACGGTAGGTGTCGGCTAGGTTCATCAGTTCCTGTCTCATCATGGCTTTATTCTTCTTTGGCCTTGACGATGACGGCCGGATGGCCGTCATCGTTGGCGCGGTAGTGGGGTGCGTACAGCGATTCGATCACGGGGACGGGACGCTGGAAGCTGCCTTCCTGGGTCACGAAATACTCCTCGCTGATCGCGGTCTTCTCCTCGGGATAGCTGTCGAACCAGAACTCCGTGCGGTCGGCCAGGACGCTCCGGTATCCCTGCGGGCTGAAGCTCACCCAGCCGGTGACGGAGATCGGACGGGCGAACCAGCCGTAGCGGCCGGAGAGCTGCTGGACCGGGCGGAAAGCCGCCGGACGCGGGGCGGTGAGCCGCACGAAGCTGCGGTTCTCCTCGTTCCAGATCCTGTAGGTGGCCACGACCTTGTCGCCGACGTGCAGGATGTCGCCGTCCCGGAGCGGCTGCCCGTCGCGGGTGTATTCCACCGCGAGGGTGAAGCCGTTGCCGGAGGCCTTGATCTGCGCGAAGGGCAGGGTCGTGGTGGCGCTCAGGGCCAGGACCTTGGTCTGCAGGGTCTCCTGCGTGCCCTGCATCACGCTGCCGATGGCCTGGATGTAGGCCGGGTCGTCTTCCCACTGCTGGGTCTCCTTCTGGACCATGATCCAGAGGCGGATGCCCTCGGCCACCTCGTTGTGGCCGCAGTCGGTCAGCAGGTCGCAGATGAGCGCGTGGGCGTAGAGCTCGCTCTCAAGCAGGCCGCGCCAGGGCATCACGGCGTTGGGGTAATAGGTGCCGCCGCTGCGGTGCGGCTCGGCATACTGGAGCAGGGAGGTGATGTCCTTGTCCAGCGAGCGGGAGAGCCGGCCCTTGGCGAAGAGGGAGATCCCCCAGGCGCGGGCGAGGGCCGTGCCGTTCTCTCCCTCGAGCAGGGCGCGCAGGGTCTTCATCCGGCGGGCCTTGTCGAAGACCCGGCCGTTGAGGCCGCGGACCTTGCCGGGCACGAGGTAGCCCTTGGCTTCTTTCTTGAATTCGCGCATCTCCTTGAGGCCGGCCTTGGGGGCGAATCTGACCTCCGGGAAGAGGGCGCGCACGTGCAGATACTGGTCAAGGCTCAGGCCGCCGCACCAGAACGGGCGCTTGCGGTCGCCGAAGAAATCCTTGTCGAGATACTGGACCGCGGCGGGGATGGCGGCGGAGAGCTCCTGCGGGCAGGCGTCGCCCATCTCGGCGAGGCGCTCCAGCAGCACGGCCGTCAGCAGCGGCGAGGACGTCATCCCGGCGAACCAGCCGAATCCGCCGTCGCCGTTCCGGCAGGCCAGGATCTTCTTCACCATGTCGGCGCGCTGCTCCGGCGTGGCGCCGGAACCCTTGGAAGCGGGCAGCCGGTCGATGAGGAAATTGGCGAAGAGCGCCTCGCTCTGGTCGAGCAGGTTCTCGCTCTGCGGCAGGACCTTCTCCGGGACGGCCTCTTGGATCATGCCGAGGATGGAAATCTCGCGCAGGGCCGTCTCCGCGCCGGATACGTTGACAAACTGGCTGCGCAGCCCGGCGAGGACCGCCTCGCGGTCCATCCCGGCGAGCAGCAGGGCGGAGTGGGCCTCCGTGATGGTCTGTACGGCCGGGGAGACGGGCATCACCACGAACACGCCGTCGGAGCCGTAGTCCGCACTGTCGGCGGTGAAGTTGACCAGCAGGCCGAGGTCCTTGACCCTGGGAGCCGCGATCTCACAGGAGAAGTCGGCGGAACCGTAGGCCGGGACCGTGATCCGCTTGCCCTGGTCGGAGACCACGGGCGCGGTCTTGTAGTCCCTGCCGTCCAGGAATTTGACGCTGAGGCGTCCCGCAATCGGGACTCCCTTGCTGTTGGCCACGGTCACGCGGGCCACGTAGCGGTCGCCTTCATAGAGGAACTGCGGCTGCACGACGGCCACCTTGACCGGCAGGGTCACGACCATCTCCTGGCGGAGCGTGGCGTTGTGGAAGGCCTTGTCGTGCGCGAAGAGCTGCACATAATAGGTGGAAAGCTTGTCGGCGGTGGTGAAGTTGAAGGTCACGACGCCGTCCTTGTCGGAGCGCAGGAACGGCTCCCAGGCGATCGTGTTGGCGAAGTTCTCGCGGATGGCGGTGTTCTCCTCCGCGGCGTCGCCGCCGTCTTCTTCGGATGCCGGGACTTCGTTGTCTTCCACCATCACGGCCGCCCGCTCGACCATCATATCATCCATGGCAGCACCCATCATCATCGGTGAACCTGCCGCCTTGGAGAACATCCTGGCGCGCGTCCGGCCGCTGGTCGTTTCATATTCGTAGGCCCGGGATTCGTCGGTGCCGATGGTCGATTCGTAGGAGACATCCGGCAGGGAGCGCCGCGAAGGCGTGACGGTCCGCCAGACATTGGGCTGGATGGTCTCCGTGCTCTTGTCGAAGATGGTGGCGGCCACCTCCGTGCCTTCCGCCGTGCGGAGGGTGAAGCTGTAGTCGTGGTGCGGCGCCGTGGTGTCGAGGAAACGGCTGAAGCTCAGCGGCAGCTGCGCGACGGCCTTCGGCTTGTAGGTCGATACGGAATACTCGTGGGACTGCTCGTTGCGGAACCAGAAGACCTTGAGGGTCAGCGTCTCCGGGTAATCGCTCTTGCGCGCGAAACGGATGATGCGCAGCGATCCGTCGCGGCCCCGTACGCCGGACAGTTTCTCGATGCGCTTCTCCAGCAGGCGGTTGCCGTCGCCGTAGAGTTCGACGACGACCCAGGCGGGACCGGCCGTGGTGCCGACCTGCAGGGCGATGCCGCCGTCCTCGTCCGCCATCTCCTTGAAGAAGCTGTTGACGTCGAGGTCGAGGGCGGTGTCCGTGTCGGCGGCCTTGATGATCCCGTGCTCGTCTTTGTCGATGTATTCCGAGCCGGTGTCGCTCTTGGCGGTGGCGACGGCCTTGACGGTGTAGAGCCCGGACGGATGGCGGGACAGGTCCAGGTCGAGGTCTTCGCCGTTGACGGCGGTGCCGGACAGGACGACCTGCCCTTCGTGCTCGACCGTGTATTCAAGCTTCAGGTTCGGATGGGTCTGGGCCATGCTGCCGCCGCCGAGCTGGATGCGCACCCGCGGCATGCTCTCGCCGACGATGGAGCCGCGGAAGTAGGTGTCGCTGTGGAACTCGCCGTCCACCCTGTTCTGGACGCGGATGGAGACGGGCAGGTGGGTGGAGATGCTGACGGACTTGCTGAACTCCAGGGTCTCGCCCGTGGCGTCCGTCACCCGGACGGTGATGCCAAGGTGCTTGTAGGTGTAGAAGAAGTTGTGCACGGGGCCCTGGAAACGGATCTTGAAGTCTCCGGCAGGGGTGAGGTCCAGTTTGCCCTCCGTGAGGACATTGTTGCCGTCCTCTACGGCATAGGTGGCCGTGGCCGTGGCGAGGTTGTGGCCGGAGTAGCTGCGGATGGTGCCTTCGGCGGTGATGAAGTCCCCGGGTAGGTAGAAACGGCTGTCGGGCTTCCAGCTGAGCTCGAAGGTGGGCAGGACGAATTCGTCCGCCCGCACCTGCGTGGTGGCGACGGTGGAATTGCCCTCCCGGACCGTGATCTTGTACATGCCGCCCTTCTCGCCCTTCTTCAGGACAAAGGCGCCGGCGGCGCTGCCGAACTCGTTGGTGGTCAGCTCTTCCGTGCCGATCTCCTTGCCGGAGGGGTCGGTCAGGGTGGCGGTCAGGTGGAGACCGGCGGGACGGGTGGCGTATTCGTAGGTGCCCTCATAGAGGAGGACCTTGTAGTGGACCGTCTCGTCGGGATTGAAGGCGCTCCGGTCGGTCAGGATCATGGCGCGGTGCCGGGCGGGATTGTCCGTGCCGACGGTCTCCCGCTGTTCGAAGCGGAACCCGTGGTGCAGCGAGCGGCGCTCCCGGCCGTCGATGCGGGCCACGGCCTGGATGCTCCAGCCCCAGTGGTCGTCGTCCAGCCGCGCGGTGAAGGAGGCGGGGAGGTAGGTGAAGCCGTCCATCGCGAGCCCTTCGACTTTGTCCAGCTGCTTGCCGTCGTCGTCGAAGAGCAGGATGTCGCAGGTCTTCACCGGCTCGCCGGTGATATAGTCGGCCACATAGACGCCGTAGCCGTCCAGGTCGCGCTTGTGCGCGATGGAGAGGGTGTATTTGCGGTACTCGCTCTCTGTATTCACCTTGCCGCCGGACGCCTTCATCATATAGGTCTTGTCGTCCATGTCCGGCAGGTCGAGCGTGAGGGTGTCCAGGACGTAGAAGCTCTTCTTGGGGTTCTCGACCGTAGCCTTGAACACTTCCTTCTTGCCGTCCAGGATGCTGACCTTGACAGACGGAAGGTTGCGCACGACCAGGGTCGCGGCGCCCCGCTCCACGTTGATCTCCAATTGCTGGGAGGTCAGCTTGGTCAGGATCTGGTCGGCCTGGCCGCAGCAGTCGGCGATGGACTTCTCGCTGCCGGTGAAGCGTTTGCAGTCATCCAGGAAGGTCTGGCAGTCCCGGGCCAGCTGGCGGTATTCTTCCGAGCTGCCCTTGTCCCAGCCGAGCTGGGAGTCGCGCCGCATCAGGAGATAGTCGCGGCCGAGCATCGTGACGGCCTGGCCGGCGTGGGCCTCGATATACTCCGGCATCTGCTTGTCGGCCTCCGAGGAGGACAGGCGCCGGATCCGGGAATATTCGATGAAAGCGTCGAAGGGATAGCGCCCGGCGAACTGGTCGCGGATGGTCTCGTAGGTCTTCTGGTCCAGGAAGCGGCCGTACAGGCTCCAGAGCGCATATTCATAGTCGTTCTGCAGCAGCGGGACCAGGGCGTCGGCATAGAGCAGGCCGGAGATGTTGCCGTCCCGGTGCCAGAACTCCGGGTTGTTGGCCTGCAGCATCCTCTCCTTCTGCCCGACGACGTAGCTGAGCAGGGCCGCACCGTCCTTCTCGCCCTTGCGGGCGAAATAGACGGCGATGGGCTCGCCGTACTGCATGATGTCGTTGAAGGCCTCGGCCTGCAGCTGGTCGTGCAGCTTCCAGTTGGTGCTGGAGCGGGCGTCCACGTATTTCCAGCAGGCGTCGTAGTAGTCCCAGGCCAGGTGCTGGGCGGAGGCTTCCTTCTTGATCTGCAGGAGGATGTCCGCCTGGTCCTTGGGACGGTCAGCGTCCACGGCTTTCTGGTAAGTAGCCCAAAGCTTGGTCAGGGTGTGCCCGTCGTCGTCCTTGGCGCAGGCGTTGAAAGGGAGGTTCATCACGGTCAGAAGTGTGAGTGTTAATAATTTGATCGCTTTCATAAGGCGTGTGTCAATCGGGTTCAAACCATCCGATGGCTTCTGCTACAACAAAATTGCTGCCACCGATATACAAGATGCACCCCGGGGTGCGTTTCGCTGCATCAAGTGCTTGACGCACACCGTCCTCCACGCTCTTGCAGACGGTGTGCCGCAGGCCCTGCATCCGCTCTCCGAGCACCTCTGCCGGGAGTGCCCGCTCGCCGCGCGGCGCGACGAGGAAATACTGCGCGTCCGGGGGCATCATCGGGCGGATGGCGTCGAGGTCCTTGTCGGCCATGATGCCATAGACGATGAGCAGGGGGCGGCCGCTTTCGCGCAGCCGCCGGAAGTTGATCTCCAGCGCCGGCGGGTTGTGCCCGATGTCGCAGATGACTTCCGGGTCGCTGCACAGGCGCTCCCAGCGGCCGCGGAGCCCGGTGCGGGCGGCGGTGCGGGCGAGGGCGTCGCGCACGGCCGGGTCTTCCGGACCGGCACCGAGGAGCTCCAGCGCGGCGCAGGCCGTCCGGAGGTTTTCCGCCTGGCAGGGGCCTTCCAGGTCGAGCGTCAGGTCTGGGGTGTCGAAGTCTTCGGCGAAGAAGAGCGGGCAGGGGGCCGCGGCGGCGCGGGCCTCGAAGACGGGGGCCGTTTCGTCGTCCCGGACGCCGCACAGGGCGGGGACGCCGGGCTTGAAGATCCCGGCCTTCTCGGCGGCGATGGCGCCCCGGGTGCTGCCCAGCAATGCGCAGTGGTCCAGCCCGATGCTGGTCACGACGGCGAGCTCCGGCGTGAGGATGTTGGTGCTGTCCAGGCGCCCGCCCAGGCCCACTTCGATCACGGCGACGTCAACCTGCTGCCGGGCGAACCACCAGAAGGCCATCCCGGTGGTGATCTCGAAGAAGGAGAGCCCCCCGAGCTCCTGCTCCGTCAGGAAACGGAACACCTCTTCCCGGGGGATCATCGAAGGCCCGCCGTCCTCCACGAGCTTGATCCGCTCGCGGAAATCCGTCAGGTGCGGCGAGGTGTAGAGGCCGACCCGCCGGCCGCCGGCGGCGAGGGCGGAGGCCAGCATCGAACTCACGGAGCCCTTGCCGTTGGTCCCGGCCACGTGGACGGAACGGAACTGCCGGGACGGGTGCCCCAGGGCGGCGTCGAACTGAAGCATCCCCGCCAGCCCCGGCTTGTAGGCCCCGGCCGTGAAGCCGTGGTCCTGCACGCTCGGGTGGCGGGCGAAGAGCGACTCGAGGAGTCTGTCGTATGAATCTTTCGTGTAAATCATAGTTGCATCTGATTCCAAATTTAATTATTTTTACACGATTTTACTACGCGATGGCCGAAAAAACCTCAGCATTGCATGCAATCTACGTCATCGACGGGGTGCAGGAAGAATACACGCCCGCCCAGCTGCTCGACGCCGTGACGGAGCCCGAGGGGCGGCACCCGCTTGCCGCTCCGCCGGAGGCGCGTGCCGTCGATGAGACGCTGGACCCGGTTCTCCGGGGGCAGGAGCCGGATCCTGCGCGCACGGATGCCTACCTGGAAGAGGTCTGCGCCGCCCGGAAGCTGGTGCCCGCCGCCGCGGCCGACGTCTATACGCGGGTCCGCGTGGCGTCGGCGCTCATCGACGCGCTCTGGCGCACGGGCCGCTTCCGCCTCGGCGATCTCCGACTGGACGCCACCTGGCGGTGGAACGAGACGCCTGTCGGCGCCCGGGCCGCCTTCTACGATTCCGTGCGCGCGGCGGCGGACTACGTCGATGCCCTCGGCCTGAAATTCAGCGGCTACCGTTATTCCCGGACGGCCGGCGCGTCGGAACTGGTCCTGCGCACGCGCATCGCCCGCGATGCCGACGAAGAGGACTACGGCTTCGTCAGCGAGCCCTTCCGCTCGGAGCATCCGATGCTCGGCTCGCGGCGGGCCTGCCCCGCCACCCTGGCCCCCGACCCGCAGAGCTGGGTCGTCTATATTCCGTTCGACACGTCCGATTTCCGCCTCGGCGGTTCGCTTCTGTCGCAGACCCTCGGCCTGGGCGCCGGCCCCTGTCCGCAGATCACGGACGCGGACTATTTCATGGACTGCTACGAAGTCGTCCGTGAGCTGGTCGAAGACGGCATCCTGCTGTCCGGCGCCACGGTGGGCGAAGGCGGCCTGCTCCGGACCGTCCGGCAGATGGCCGCAGACGGCGTGGGCCTGTCCGTGGACGTGGCCGACGTGATGCGCTCCTATCAGGAGCAGGACGTGCTGCGGATCCTGTTCGGCGAGGTGCCGGGCGCCGTGATCCAGATCCACGACGCCGACTTCGACTACCTCGACGCCGAACTGCTGCTGCAGGACGTGGCCTTCTTCCCGCTGGGCCATCCGGTCCCGGGCAGCGGCGAAGTCCGGGTCAAGGCCTCGGCCAAATCCGGCATACAGACTATTTTGGAATCCCTGATGCAGAACGCGGAAGGGGAAGACTGAACCACATAATCACCGTATGGGCAAACCGAAAATATTCGTCCTCGACACCAACGTCATCCTGCATGACCACAAGGCCATCCGCAAATTCCGGGACAACAACCTCGTGATCCCGGTGGCCGTGATCGAGGAAATCGACAAGTTCAAGAAAGGCACAGACACCCTTTCCTACAACGCGCGCGGGTTCATGCGCGACCTTGACAAAATCACCAACGGGAAGGATTTCGGCCAGGGCGGCCTGCCGATCGGCAGCCACCTGGGCTGGATCAAGGTGGAGCCGAACCACCCCTTCGAAGGCGAGTTCGCCGAATTCTTCGCCGACGACATTCCGGACCACCGGATCCTCGCCACGGCCATGTGGGTGCGGGACCACAACCCCGGTACCTTCGTCGCCCTGGTGACCAAGGACATCAACCTGAGGATGAAGGCCAAGGCCATCGGGATGGCCGTGCAGGACTACTTGACCGACAAGGTCCAGGAAGACCGCGTCGAAGAGGCCCAGCGCGAGGTCCAGGCGATGGAGGTGGACGGCATCGTCCTGCAGGAACTGGCCTACGGGCCGGAGACCAGCGTCGAATGGCAGCGCGTGCTGAAAGTGGAGCCGAAGGCGAACCAGATGTTCCGCTTCAGCTGGGCGGGCGGCCGCGACGAGACGGTCTGCGCCCGCTACGACGCTTCGCGTGACCGCATCGTGCTCGTCAAGGGCCGGGAAGCGTACGGCATCCGGCCGCGCAACGACGAGCAGAAGTTCGCCCTGGACGCCCTGATGAACCCGAAGGTGGAGCTGGTCTCGCTGACGGGCGGCGCCGGCACGGGCAAGACCCTGCTGGCCCTGGCGGCGGCGCTGGCCCAGGAGAAAGACTACGAGCAGATCTACCTGTCCCGGCCGACCGTGGTGCTGGGCAACCAGGACCTCGGCTTCCTGCCCGGCGACCAGAAGCAGAAGATGAGCCCCTTCCTGCAGCCGCTGATGGACAACCTCAGCGTGATCAAGCACCAGTTCCGGCCCACTTCCCGCGAGGCGCAGCGCATCGACGCGATGCTCACGCAGGAAAAACTGATCATCGAGCCGCTGGCCTACATCCGCGGCCGGAGCCTGGGCCGCTGCTTCTTCATCATCGACGAGGCGCAGAACCTGACCCCGCACGAGATGAAGACCATCATCACGCGCGCCGGCGAGGGGACCAAGATGGTCTTCACGGGCGATATCTTCCAGATTGACCAGCCCTACCTGGACCAGTGGTCCAACGGCCTGACGCACCTGGGCGAGAAGATGTACGGGCAGGAGCTCTTCCAGCATGTCTTCCTGCGCAAGGGCGAGCGGAGCGAACTCTCCGAACTTGCCGCAAAGTTGCTATAATGAGAATTTTATCGTAAATTCGCGGTCCGAATTCTAATTTACTATACCTAATATCCTTATGTTTGAGATGAAAAAACGTGTCTATCGCTTCGGTGGCAAGACGGCCGAGGGCGATGGAACCATGCGTGAGCTCCTGGGAGGAAAGGGAGCCAACCTGGCCGAGATGAGCAAACTCGGCATGCCGGTGCCTGCCGGCTTCACCATCACGACGGAGTGCTGCGCCGAATACTATCAGCTCGGCGGCGGCTATACGGAAGACCTCAAGATGGAGGTCCGCGGCGCCCTGAACGCCACGGAAGCCCTGATGGGCAAGAAATTCGGCGATCCCAACGACCCGCTCCTCGTGAGCTGCCGCTCCGGCGCCCGCTCCTCCATGCCGGGTATGATGGACACCATCCTCAATATCGGCCTCTGCTCCGCCACGATCCCGGGCATGATCAAGAAGACCGGCAACCCGCGTTTCGTCTATGACGCCTACCGCCGTCTCATCATGATGTATTCCGACGTGGTGATGGAGAAGGCCGAGGGCATCGAGCCCGCCGACGGTCAGGGCATCCGCCAGCAGCTGGACCGCATGATGGCCGAGCTGAAGGAGAAGAAGG
>CAMHIP010000067.1 GCA_946185205.1 uncultured Bacteroidales bacterium
TACCCTCGATACCTTCCTTGACTTCGTTGATACAGTCGTAGATGACGGAGTAGAGACGGATCTCGATGCCCTCGCGGTCGGCGGCCTTGCGGGCTTCCGTCGTAGGACGGACCTGGAAGCCGACGATCACGGCGTCTGAGGCCTCCGCCAGCAGGACGTCGGACTCGGAGATGCCGCCCACGGCCTTGTGGATGACATTGACCTTGACCTCCTCGGTAGAAAGCTTGATGAGCGAATCGGAAAGCGCCTCCACGGAACCGTCCACATCGCCCTTGACGATGATGTTGAGCTCCTTGAAATTGCCGATGGCGATACGCCGGCCGATCTCCTCGAGGGTCATGTGCTTCTGGGTCTTGATGCCCTGGATGCGGAGCAGCTGCTCGCGCTTGGCCGCGATACTCTTGGCTTCGCGCTCGTCCGCGAGCACGTTGAACTTCTCGCCGGCGGCGGGAGCGCCGTTCAGGCCGAGCACGGACACCGGCGTGGAAGGGCCGGCCTCGGTGACCTTCTGGCCACGCTCGTTGAACATCGACTTCACGCGGCCGTAGTAGCTGCCGCACAGCATCACGTCGCCCGGATGGAGGGTACCCTCCTGCACGAGCACGGTGGCGAGATAGCCGCGGCCCTTGTCGAGCGAAGACTCGATCACGGCGCCCACGGCCTTCTTGTTGGGATTGGCCTTGAGCTCCAGCAGGTCGGTCTCCAGCAGGACCTTCTCCAGCAGCTTATCGACATTGATGCCCTTCTTGGCGGAAATCTCCTGGCACTGGTACTTGCCGCCCCAGTCCTCCACGAGGATGTTCATCTCGGAGAGCTGCCGGCGGATCGTGTCGGGATTGGCGCCCGGCTTGTCGATCTTGTTGATGGCGAAGACCATGGGGACATTGGCCGCCTGGGCATGGTTGATGGCCTCGACGGTCTGGGGCATCACGGCGTCGTCGGCCGCGACGATGATGATCGCGAGGTCGGTGAGCTGGGCGCCGCGGGCACGCATAGCGGTGAACGCCTCGTGGCCCGGGGTATCGAGGAAGGTGATGCGGCGGCCGTCGGGCAGCTTGACGTTGTAGGCGCCGATGTGCTGCGTGATGCCGCCCGCCTCGCCTGCGATGACGTTGGACTTGCGGATGTAGTCGAGGAGCGAGGTCTTGCCGTGATCGACGTGGCCCATCACGGTGATGATCGGCGGACGCGGCAGCAGGTCCTCGGGACGGTCGGCCTCCTCGTTGCTGCTGATCTCTTCCGAAATCTCGGCCGTGACGAATTCGACCTGGTAGCCGAATTCCTCGGCCACGAGCACGAGGGTTTCGGCGTCGAGGCGCTGGTTGATGGACACCATCAGGCCCAGGCTCATGCAGGCGCCGATGACCTTGACGACCGGGGTGTTGTTCATCAGGGTCGCCAGGTCGTTGACCGTCACGAACTCCGTGACTTTCAGCACCTTCTGCTCGGCCATCGCCTCCGCCATCTCCTCCTGCGTACGCTGGGCGGCCGCTTCGCGCTTCTCCTTGCGGTACTTGGCGCCGAAGTTGTTCTTCTTGCCCTCGTTCATCTTGGCGTAGGTCTCCTTGACCTGCTTCTGGATCTCCTTCTGGAGCTCCTCCTGCTGGGCCTCGGTGAGCGCCGGCTTGAAACGGTCACGGTCGCGCTTGCGGCCCTTGCCGGATGCGGCGGGCTGGTTCTGCTGGCCCCGGCCGGCATCCTTCTTGGGATTCTTCTCGATATTGGCGCCGGCCTTGGCCACATCGACCTTCTGCGTGCCCTTGCTGATGCGCTCGCGCTTCTTGGGCTTGCGGTCGAACTGGCTGAGGTCGATCTTGCCGACCACCTTGAGGGAAGGACCGTCCGCGGACTTCTCCGCCTCGGCGGTCCGGGGCTCCGGCCGGACGGGGGCGTCCGCTTCCGCCGGCTCCGGCTCTTCCATTTCGCGCTGCGGTTCCTCCGCTTCCGGCTCCTCCGGCTCAGCGGGCAGTTCCGGCTGCTCCGGCTCGGCGGGCTCGGGTTCCTCCGGCGTGTCGGGCTCTTCCGGCTCCGGCATCTCCGGCTCCGGTTCCTCTGCGGGAACCTCGGGCTCCGGCTCCGGCGCGACCACCGGTTCCGGCACTTCCGGCCCGGCGGGCTGTTCCGGCCCGGCTTCCGGCTCCGGCGCGACCACCGGTTCCGGCACCTCCGGCTGCTCCGGCTGGGACGTCTCCTTCTTGGCGTTGATGAAGGTATTGCTCTTGATGATGGTCTCCTGCTCGGGTTCGTCCTCCTCTTCCTGCTCCCGGGCCTGCTTGCGGCCGCTCTTCTCCAGGATCTCGGTGATCTTGACCTCGACCTTGTCAGCGGCCTGCTTCAGCTCGAGATCCTTGCCGAACTGCGTGCTGATGGCGGGCAACAGCTCGTCGGAAACCTTGACGTTGGGGTTGGCTTCGATCTCGACGCCCTGCTTGTGGAGGAACTCCACCAGGTCGTCGAGACCGATGTTGAATTGTCTGAGTAATTTGCTGATTCTGATTTCTGCCATTCTGTCTAGTCTTCGAATTCTGCTTTCAGGATGTTACGGACTTCCTCCACGGTCTCGTCCTCGAGGTCGGCGCGCTTGGCGATATCTTCCGGCGAGAGGGCGAGCACGCCCTTGGCGGTGTCGCAGCCGATCGACTCGAGACGGTCGATGATCCACTGGTCGATGACGTCGGAGAACTCGCTCAGGAGCACGTCTTCCTCGTCGCTGCTCTCTCCCTTGGGGAGTTCGCGATAGACTTCGATCTCGCGGTCGACGAGCATGCCGGCCAGCTGGATGTTGACGCCGTGGCGGCCGATGCCCTTGCTGACCTGGTCCGGCTGCATGAACACCTTGACCTTGTCGTCCGGCCCCTCGCCCATCTCGATGTAGGAGACGACGGCGGGATTGAGGGCGCGCTGGATCATCAGCTTGGGATTCTGGGACCACTGGATCACGTCGATGTTCTCGTTGCGCAGCTCGCGCACGATGCCCATGATGCGGCCGCCCTTGACGCCGATGCAGGCGCCGATCGGGTCGATCCGGTCGTCATAGGACTCCACGGCCACCTTGGCGCGCTCGCCCGGCACGCGGACCACCTTCTTGACGGTGATCAGGCCGTCGGCGATCTCCGGGACCTCCTGCTCGAAGAGGCGCTCCAGGAACTCGTTGGACACGCGGCTCAGGGTGATGTAGGGCGTGGTGTTGTTCTTCATCTCCACGCTCTTGATGACGGCACGCACGGAGTCGCTCTTCTTGAAGCGCTCCCCGGGGATCTGCTCGCTCTTGGGGATGTGCAGCTCGTTGCCGTCCTCGTCCAGGATCAGCACCTCCTTGGACCAGGTCTGATAGACTTCGCCGTAGAAAAGCTCGCCCACCTTCTCGGAGTACTTCTTGAAGACGTTGGCCTTCTCGATGTCCATGATGCGGCCCTGGAGGTTCTGGCGGATATTGAGGATGCCGCGGCGGCCGAAGGCGGCCAGGGGCAGTTTCTTCGTGTACTGGTCGCCGATCTCGTAGTCGTCGGCGTCGCCGCCGTCCGCCCGGATCCCGTCCAGGGTAATCTCCGCGTTGGGATTCTCCACCTCCTCGACCACGTCGAAATTCTGCCAGATCTCGCAGGTACCGCGGTCCACGTTGACGTTCACGTCGAAGTTGTCCGAAGAGCCGTAGGTCTTGGCAATCTGGGTCAGGAAGACGTCTTTGAGGACCTGCATCATCACGGGGCGGTCGATGTTCTTCTCCTCCTTGAAGTCCTTGAAGGCGTCAATGAGCGTAATAACTTTTTCTTTTTCCATTATTGTCGTTTATTCTTTGATTGTACTCAGGATCTCGTCCGCCTCCGCGGCGTCGATGCCCACGGAGCCGACGGTGAGGGCATAGTCCTCGATGTTGCGGTCGAACGCGGCGAGGACGGCCCGGTGCACATACTCGCAGTCCGCCAGATCGACATCGGCGTCCGCCTTGTCGATCGTGACCTCAAACACGTTGTCGTCGTCGTTGAATAGGATGTCCACCAGGGAGCAGCCGCGCTCTGCGACGGCTTTCTCCACGACTTTTTCAAATGCTGTCCTGTCCATAACAAATAAAAAAGAAGACCTCCTCGGGCCTTCCATCTCTTTCACATCCGCAAATATAAGGATTTTTTGTAACTTTGCCAAAAATAGTTTAACCATGCGCAAGTTTCTACTGATCCTGGCGGCTGCGGCCGCCCTGTTCGGGCTCGCCTCCTGCGGGAGCATGCTGGACATGAACGACAACTATATCATTTCTTTCGAAACGATGGGGCACATCGAGAACGAAGAAGACGCGGACGCCATCAAAGCTTACTTCGAAGAGAACTACCTGAAAGAGAGCGACGTCGTCACCTTCAACGGCAGCTACAGCGATGCCGTCAGCAAGGCCATGGACTTCTTCGAGACCCGCAGGCAGGACGTGGACGGGCAGTTCATCCTCTCCCACATCAACGACCCCGAGGATATCATCTACCTGATCTGCGTGATATCCGGAGGCAAGACCAAAGAAGCCGTGGCCAGCGTCTATTGGGACTACAAGCTCAAGCAGGAGCTCGATACGGTCACAGAATGAAATCCAGCGAGGCCGGACCCTCGCAGAACAGCAGATCCATCACGGAGAGGCCGGGGATGAACCCGTTCCGCTCTGCAAACACCTGATAATACGGCCGCGCCAATCCCAGATCCCGGAGGATGGTGTTCGGCCGTTTCGGGTGCATATCGACGTGCTCCGCGGCAAACTGCTCCGTGGGGAGGATCTCTGTCCGGAGACCGATCTTGTCCATGAAGAAGCGGATGATGCGCATGTCCAACTCCCAGAGTGTGTCCGGATGCGCGTCCAGGATGGCGAAAAGGGGGTCCCTGTAATACTCGAAGAACGGTGAAGAGCGGTACGCCGTCTCGATGCTGCGCTCCGTTTTTTCCACCCAGGGCGTGCTGTAGTCCACTTCGATCTCCCGGATGGGCAGGGAGAACGTCCCGTCCCGGTGCCGGACCGGGAAACGGAGTTCCTGCACGCCGTCCGAGGCGCAGATACGGCAGCGGTTGCGCCAGGACTGCTTCTGATAGTTCTCACAGGCCTCCATATAAACCGAAGAATACTTTGCGAGCAGCGCAAAGTATTCTACAGGCGGGAACCAGGCGATGGTCAGCGTCGGAGCCACGCGCGTCAGTCGATTTCGCCCTTGACGCCGATCTCCATGCCGCGGACGATGCCGCGCTTGGAGCCGCGGATGAAGCCGAGGATCGTGTCACGCTCCTCGGACTGCGGGAAGCCGGCTTCGACCTTGGCGCAGCCGTCGGAGATGTTGTATCCCTGGTAATAGATCGTGTCGTAGATATCCTTGATGTTGCGGATCACGTCGGTGTCGAAGCCGCGGCGGCGCAGGCCGACGATGTTGATGCCCGAATAGCAGATCGGGTTGCGTCCGCAGATGGAGTACGGCGGGATGTCCTTGTTGACGGCGGTGCCGCCGCCCACCATGGCGTGCGTGCCGATATGGGAGAACTGGTGCACGACGGTGCTGCCGCCGATGATCGCCCAGTCGTCCACGTCCGTCTCGCCGGCGATGCCCACGTAGCTCACCAGGATGCAGTGGTTGCCCACCCGGCAGTCATGCGCCACATGCACATAAGACATGATGAGCGTGTCGCTGCCCACCCGGGTGACGCCCTTGCCGCTGGCCTTCGTGCCGCGGTTGATGGTGGCGCATTCGCGGATGGTCACGCGGTCGCCGATCTCCACCCAGGTCACTTCCCCGTCAAACTTCAGGTCCTGCGGAATGGCACCCACGACGGCGCCCGGAAAGACCTGGCAGCCGCTGCCCATCCGTACATAGGGAAAGATGGTGGCATGGGGAAGGATTTTGCAGTTGTCGCCGATCTCGACATGGTCGTCGATGAAGGCGTACGGTCCCACTTCGACGTTTTCGCCGAGTTTGGCGCCGGGATGCACCGTGGCCAGGGGATGGATGTTCGTCATACGTTCTTGATTTTGGCTTGGGCCGCACGGCTCGCCAGGCTGTTGATCGTGTGGCCGGGTTTGTATGCTGTGATTTTGGCTTTCGGGAAACCGCCCATCAGGCGCATGTCCCCGATCAGGTCGAGCAGCTTGTGGCGCCCGCACTCATCCGGGAAATGAAGCTTGATGTTGCTCAGGTAGCCCTGCTCCGACACGGAGAGGTGCGGCATGCCGAAGAGCGTGCACATGTTGTCAATCTGCTCCGGGGTGACCGGGTGCTCCACGATCACGATGGCGTTGTCGACGTCGCCGCCCTTGACCAGTCCCCGGGAAGCCAGGAATTCCAGCTCGTGGAAGAAGACGAAAGTCCGGCACGGGGCGATGCGGCCGACATAGCTGCCGCCGCCGTTCCAGCGCGCCGTCTGCACGCCCAGGACCTTGGAGCCGAAATCCACCGTGGCCTCGAAGGACATCCTGTCGGAAGGCTCCACGCGAACCCACGAACCCGTCTTCTCGTCACGCACCTCGAACGGTTCGGAGAACTCGAGCCAGGTCCGCTCCTCCTCCTGCTCCTGCAGGCCGTCCGGCGCGATGGCACGCACATAGCGTTCCGCGCTGCCGTCCAGGATGGGGACTTCCTCGTTGTTGATCTCGATGCGGGCGTTATCGACGCCGAGCCCGGTCAGGGCCGACATCAGGTGCTCGATCGTCACCACGTTGACGCCCCCTGCGGAGATCGTCGTGCTGCGGTCGGTGCGCGTGATGTTGGAGGCCAGGGCCGGAACCTCCACGCCCGCGTCCGTACGGATGAAACGGATACCATAACCGGCGGGGGCGGGGTACAGGGTCATGTGGGCATACTTGCCCGTATGGAGGCCGCGGCCTTCGAACTTGTAGGAGTTGATGAGGGTCTGTTGGTTCATACGGGCGGCAAAGATACGAATAATTATTCAATTATTCCTCTTCCTCGCCCGCCCGCTTGAACTTGGCGTAGGCCTTGAGGAAGGTGCGATGGGGAATCGACGGGGTGCCCCAGACCGTCTGGCCGCTCTTGCGGATGCTGCCGATGACGCCCGCCTGGGCGCCCACCGTGGTGTGGTCCGCAATCTTGATATGGCCCACGACGCCCACCTGACCGGCCAGGATGCAGCCTTCGCCGATCTGCGTGGAGCCCGCGATGCCCGTCTGGGCCGCCATGGCGGTGTTCTTGCCGACCACGACATTGTGCGCGATCTGGCAGAGGTTGTCGATACGCACGCCGTCCGCGATGATGGTCGATTCCATCGGCGCCCGGTCGATGGTCGTGTTGGAACCGACCTCCACGTCGTTGCCGATGATCACGTTGCCCAGGTGCTCGATTTTGCGCCAGGAGCCGTCCGGCTGGGGCGCGTTGCCGAAACCGTCGTCTCCGATGATGCAGCCGGCATGCAGGATCACGCGGTCGCCGATCACCATGCCCGGGAAAATGTGCACGCCGGGATAGATGATGCAGTAGGAGCCGATCTTCGTCCCGGCACCGATCGTCACATTGTCGTGGATGACGGTGCACTCGCCGATGCGGCAATCCTTGCCGATGGTGACGAAATCGCCGACGCTGACCTTGGCACCCAGCTTCGCGCTCCAGGCGACGCGGGAACGCAGGGACCGGCGGCGGCGGTATTTCTTCTTCTGTTCCGCCATGTATTTGAGCAGGTCGGCCAGGGCGCTGTAGGCGTTCTCCACGCGCACGAGCGTCGGCCCCACCGGCGCGGCGGGCTTGAAATCCTGATTGACCAGCAGGACCGAAGCCCTGCTGGTATAGACGTAATGTTCGTATTTCGGATTGGCATAGAAGCAAAGCTGTCCGGGCTTGCCGTGCTCGATCTTGGCAAAGGCCGTCACTTTGGCTTCGGGATCACCCTCGACGGTTCCGTGGAGGATGTCGGCCAGTTGTTTTGCAGTCAGTTCCATGCTTAGAATCTCCAGCCCAGGGTCATCGACACATGCCAGAGGTCGCGGCGGTTCAGGATGCGCGGAGCATCCACGTTCTGCAGGTTGCCGTAGCTGTCATAGCTGTCGTAGTCATAGTAGGGGGCGAAGGTCGCGGCCGGATAGCGCGTCAGCCGCGCGGCGACGTCCAGGAAGAAGGAGCCGGGCGAGGAGTAGCCGAAGCCGACGGAGAAGGCCTGGGTCCGGTCGCCGTAGTAATGCGGCGTCACGAGGCTCTTGATCCGGTTGAAATAGGAATAGAAGTCGGCGCCGAAATCGTCGGCCGTCACCTTCTGTCCGTCGGAATCCGTCCACCAGCGCTCGGGAGACACCGTCACGGAATAGCCCGCGCGCAGGGCCCACTCCGGCGTGACGCGCAGCTCGCCGCCGATGCGGAAGGCGTGGCTGACGCCCGCGAAATACTTGTTGGTCCAGTTCTGGGCGAGGAAGGCGTCCTCGTCCAGGCTGTAATCGTGCAGCCCGCGGAAGCGCATCACGCTGTAGTCGGCCAGTTCGTAGTCCGCGCTGATGAAGCCGGACTTGCCGAAGGTGAAGGCGGCGCCGAAGGAAGCGCGGTACGGCGTGCGGAGCATATAGGAATACTCCCCTTCCGGAGAAGCCGCGCTGTCGTTGTAGTAGCTGTCATCAAAGGTCGTGGACGCGGAATACTGCCAGGTCTCGGAGATGGTCAGGGCCGTGGGGGTCTGGAACGAAGCGCCCAGGCGCAGGCCCTCGACCGGCAGGACGATGATGCCCAGCTTGCCATAGACGCCGCCGATGTCGGCGAGGTACTGGTAGTTGTAGGTGCCCCGGTTGAAATAGGTGTCGTATCCGTCGTCGTAGGCGATCGGGAACTGGCCCGGATCCACCGCCGTCTCATAGAACGACTCGGAATAGCGGTAGCGCGCCGTCGGGAGGCCGAGGTTGAAGCCGAGATACACGCGGTCGGACACATTGAGGCCGACATTCACGATCAGGTCGTTCTTGCTGCCGCGCTTGGTCAGGTAGGAGCTCTGGGCCAGCGCGCCGGGGACATAGTGGTAGTCACCGTCGTCGGAGATGGTCTCCGTCACGCCGGCATACACGCCGTCCCAGCCGTAAGGGCCGTACATGCCGCCCTGGTAGGCCGTCAGGATATCCCAGGGCACATCGCTGTTGTTGAAGGAGTTGCGCTCCTTGAGGACATCCTCGTAAAAGCCCGAGGCGGCATTGGCGAACTCCGCGATCTTGGAGGTCCGGCTGTTGGTGCCGAAGCCCTCCGCGGCGAAGTTGTAGTTGTCCGTCTGGTTGCTCACGATGCCGAAGGTCACGGCCCGGACGCCGTAGCGGCGGCCGGTCTCGAACTTCATCGTCATGCCGATGCTGGGCAGGGTCATCCTCGGGTTGTTCATCTTGCTGGCCATGCCATACGCAAGCTCACCCTCGGGCGAGTAGGCGGAGGAGACCGAGGAGATGGTCAGACCCGGCGTGATGACGAACTGGCCGTAGGGGGACACGGCGGAACCGGCGGGATTGATGCCGATGGTGCCGAGATCGCCGCCCAGGGCCGTCACGGCGCTGCCGAGGGCCATGCTCCGGGCCGTGCCGAAGTATTGGTTCTCGCTGAAGGTGATGGCGTCGTACATATTCTGCGCGCCGGCCGCAGCAGCTGCGGCCAGGCCTGCCGCAATGAGAAGTATCTTTTTCATTTTCATCGTTTTATATTGTTATCCGGGCCAAGCCGGGATTGTCGGTTCTGTCGGGATGCCGGGATCGGACCCGGCGGGACCGGCTATCTGCGTCCGCCGCTGCTGTGGCTGCCGCCGCCACCGCTGTGGGAGGAACCGCCGCCTCCGCCGCCGCTGTAGCCGCCGCCTCCGCCGCGGGAGGATCCGCCGCCGCTGTAGCTGCCGCCGCCCCCGCCATAGCTCCGGGAAGAGCCGGAACTGTAAGAGCCGTTGTTGCCATAGGAGGAGGAGTTGCTGCTTCCGGACGAATAGCTGCGGGTCGAGCTGCGGCTGCCGGAGTAGGAACTGCCGGAAGAGGAACTGCCGGAATTCTTGTTGGTATAGCTGCGGGAAGGGTTGTAGCCCTGCTCGCGGCTGCGGGTCGTCGAAGAGGAGGAAGAACCGCCGCTGCGGACCGCGCCGGACTGCGAGCGGGACAGGGTGCGGGAGTTGCCGCCCCTGATGACGCTGCTGCCGGACGAGCCGGGGGTGCCGTAGCGGTAGTTGCTGCCGCTGCCGGGCCTGCGTATGCGGCTGCCGCCGGCCTCCGTCGTGGAACGGGGAGTATAGACGCGGCCCGCGTAGCGGTTGCCGCCCCAGCCGCCGCCATAGTAGTACGGTTGGTCATACCAGCCGTAGCGGTGTCCGTACCAGCCATAGCCATAACCGTAGCCGTAGCCACCGTACCAGGGGTCGTAGTAGAAGGGATCGTACCAGCCGGCGTACCACGGATCATACCAGCCGCCGTACCAGCGGGAGCCGTAGCCGTAATACCAGGGGTCATAATAGAAGGGATCGTACCAGCCGCGGTAATAGCGGTCCCAGTAGTACGAGCCGAAGGCCAGCCCGCCCCAGGACCAGGGGGAATAGAAGGGGCTGCGCCAGGCATAGTCCCAGGGATCGTCCACGATGACGACCAGCGTGTCACGCCCCTGCTTACGGGCGATGTTGGCGGCCGCCATGTTCTCGAAATCTTCTTCGTTGTACAGGCGGACGACTTCGGGCTCCTCGCCGGGCCGGGCATAGATGCCGTCCGGGAAGCGCTGCTGCGAATACTGGGCAGGGGTGCCACAGGATGCCAGTGCCAGCAGAAGCACGGGCAGGAGAAGTGTCAAGCTGCGTTTGATATTCATATTTTCGTCTCCTATCAATAAAAAGTTTTATCTTTGCGGTTACAATTATGATGCCGCAGGGCTTCATTTAATTATTAGATGCAAATATCCGAAAAAAACGCAGAATTTCTACAATAATTATGGCAAAAGAGGTTACCAAACGGTCTGAGAACTATTCCCAGTGGTACAACGATCTGGCCCTGAAGGCCGATCTCGCAGAGCAGTCCGCCGTTCGCGGCTGCATGGTCATCAAACCCTACGGCTACGCCATCTGGGAGAAGATGCAGG
>CAMHIP010000068.1 GCA_946185205.1 uncultured Bacteroidales bacterium
CTCGGCCTGCTTCTCGCGGCGCTGGGCGTCGGACTGGGCGATGGCGATCTTGGAGCTGTTCTCGCCCTCGACCGCCTTGGCGTTGGCAAGGGCGGTGTTGATACGGGTGTCGCGGCTGGTCTCGGCGATGCGGATGTCCTTGTCCCGGTCGGCTTCGGCCTTTCCGATCTCACCGTAGCGGTTCTGCTCGGCCACGCTCTTCTTGGCGTCGTTGATGGCCTTGGCGGCCGCCTCCTTTCCGAGGGCCTCGATGTAGCCGGACTCGTCGCGGATATCCGTGACGTTGACGTTGATGAGCTTCAGACCGATCTTGCGCAGCTCGGCCTCGACGTTCTGGCTGACGGCGGCGAGGAACTTGTCGCGGTCGGCGTTGATCTCTTCGATGTCCATCGTGGCGATCACCAGACGCAGCTGGCCGAAGAGGATGTCCGTGGCGATGCCGCGGATCTCGTCCTGGCTGAGCCCCAGCAGGCGCTCGGCGGCGTTGGTCATCACTTCCGGTTCGGTGGAGATGCCGACGGTGAAGCGGCAGGGCACATCCACGCGGATGTTCTGCTTGGACAGGGCGTTGGTCAGGTTGCACTCGATCGAAATCGGGTTGAGATCCAGGAACTGGTAGCTCTGGAAGACGGGCCAGATGAAGGCGGCGCCGCCGTGGATGCATTTGGCCGAGGTGTCCCGGCCGGTCTTTCCGTAGATGACGAGCACCTTGTCGGAAGGACAGCGCTTGTAACGGGCGAGGATGGCCGTGAAGGTCACGAAGAGCACGCCCACGATGATAAGGATAAGGTAGAGTTCCATATGGGTGAAAGGTTATTAGATGATGACGGAATTGATTTCTTCGACGAGCAGGGTGTTGGCGCTCACGACCTCGACGACGCGGATGCGGGTGCCGGTCTTGAGCGCGGGTCCGTCGGTCACGGCTTCGTACTCGCGCACGGCGTTGTTGATGGTGATCTGGACCTTGCCTTCGCCGCTCCGTTCGGCCGGAACGGTCAGATAGACCGTGCCCTGGCAATCGACGGCGGACTTGAAGACATTGATGTTGCCGGACTCCTGCATGCCGGTCAGCCACTTGAAGAGGAGCATGACCAGGGCCACCAGGGCGATGCCGACCACGATGGCGATCAGCAGGCGCAGCGATACGGACGGCACGCCGTCCTGCAGCAGGATGGCCGTCCAGCCGAAGCCGAGCAGGAAGTTGACCAGGTTGCGGAAGGTCAGCAGGTTCATGCCGGAACCGGCGTGGGCTGCGTCATGGCCGGCAGTCACATCCGCACCGACGTCCGCCGAACCGTCCGCGACATCGCCGGGCACCTCGGTGTCGAAGTCCGTGTTGATGTCGAAGTCACTGTCTCCGGCTGCGCCGAGGAAGGTCATCACGGTCTGGATGACGAAGACCAGCGATGCCGAGAGGGTCACGGCCCAGAGGACTTTCATCGCCGGTTCGAGGGAGTTCCACCATTCTATCATAAGGCAAAAATCAGATTAGTTTCTGCAAATATATAAAATTTTATTGAAAAACAATATATTTTTCTCGAAATTTTGAGTTTTCTCTTTTTTATCCGGGATGAAAGGCCGCAAGCCGGAAACGGCGGCAGGGTGCGCCCCGGAAAGCATTTTTCCGCTTTCCGGGGCGCAGCCCTGCCGACGCCGGCGCAAAGACAAACATCCAGAATACTGCCTTCGGGCGGGCGGAAAGCACAAAAGCCGCGGAGCGAAACGCTTTTTTCGCGTTTCGCGCAGCGGCATCCCGACTGTCGTAATTGTTGTATTATTTCCTGCTGCGCCGGTTAAGCTCGGCCTGGAAGGCCTGGGCGTTGCGGTTGTGCTCCGCGAGCGTCTTGGCAAAGACGTGGGTGCCCGAGAAGTCCGCATTCGCGCAGAAATACAGATTGCCCGCTCCCCAAGTGCCCCCGAAATCCGGATTCAGCACGGCCTCCATGGCCGCGCGCGTAGGCACGCAGATGGGCCCCGGCGGCAGGCCGGTGTGCTTGTAGGTATTGTAGGCCGAATCCACCTCCAGGTGCCTGAGCAGGATGCGGCTGAGCTGGTAGTCATAGCAGAAGGCGATGGTCGGGTCGGCCTGCAGGGGCATGCCGATCTTGAGCCGATTCAGATAGACGCCCGCGATCAGGGGCATCTCGGCTTCGTTGTTGGACTCGGCCTTCACGATGGAAGCCAGCACAGAGACCTGCTGGCGGCTGAGGCGCAGTTTCTTCGCCTTGTTGTCCCGCTCCCCCGTCCAGAAAGCATCCCAGGCGGCTTTCTGCTTGTCCAGCACATCCACCATCGAGGCCGTCCAGTAGATATCGTAGGTGTCGGGCATCAGCAGCGAGAAGACGTTGCGCGGGGTGAAGCCGTATTCGGCGAGCAGCCGGTCGTCGTTCAGCGCCTGGTGCACCGTGGCCGAATCCAGCAGCAGCTGGCTCGCGATCTTGGCGGCGATATTGCCCTTGATGCGGAGATTGCCCGTCAGGGTCAGGTGCACGGGGCTCTGCCAGCCGTTGTTGAGCATCCGGGCCACATAGACGCTCGCGTCGGAAGGTGAGACGGTATAATGTCCGGGCGTCAGGTACTGCTCCACCTGCTTGGCGCGGAAACAGCGCTCCAGACTCGCCCGGCTCATCACCTGCGCCTTGTCGGCGATCATCTCCAGGACCTCGTCCGCCGTGGTCCCGGGATACACATAGATCTCCGCCTGCTTGCGGAAATTGGGCAGCTTGTTGTCCCGCAGCCAGTTGAAACCGAGCACCGCGCCGATCGCAAGCACGACCAGCGTCAGGAGGATGTAGGTACCTTTCTTCATATCGGCTGCAAAGATACCCATTTTTGTCCAATTCCGGTCCAACTCCCCGCTTTACCCTTCCTCCCCGACTCCGTCCGCGCCGCAGCCGTGACACAGAATCATTTGAGAATCAAGGATTAAAGCCGAAAAGGGGTACCGGAAAACGGCACCCCTTTTCAACTTAATCATCTACGCTTCAATTATTTGCCGGTCACGGTAACGGAGGCGGTCCGGCGGATGTCGTCGGAGGCGGCGCCGAGCAGGAGCTCCAGGCGACCGGGCTCCAGCTCCCAGCCGTTCCGCTCCACGTTCCAGTAGCGCAGGTCGTCCAGCGGGATCTCCAGGCGGACGGTCTCGGTCTGTCCGGGCTGCAGGCTCACGCGGGCGAAGGCCTTGAGCTCCTTGGCCGGCCATTCGACGGTGGCGTCCGGACGGCTGACATAGAGCTGCACCACCTCGTCGGCGGGCATCTGCCCGGCATTGGTCAGCGGGAACGAGACCCGCACGGCCTTCCGGCTGACGGAAGCCTTCATCTCGCCATACTCAAAGCGCACGTAGGAGAGGCCGTGGCCGAAAGCGTACATCGGCTTCACCTTGCGGGTATCGAACCAGCGGTAGCCCACCAGCAGCCCCTCGGTGTAGCGGGAGACCGGTTTCGGGAGTTTGGCCATGATCTCGGCCCGCTGCTCGCGCGTGAGATCCTGGCGGTACAGCATGGTGAAGAGGTCGCCGCCCTGCGTCTTGTCCGGGAAATTGCCCAGGGCGAAAGCCGGGGAATCCTCCAGCCGGACCGGGAAGGTGAACGGCAGCTTGCCGGACGGCGCGATATCGCCGAACAGGACTTCGGCCAGCGCGGTGCCGCCTTCGGTGCCGTTCCACCAGCCCTGGACGATGGCCGGGCTGACGGGCTCGAGCTCCCGCAGGTCGGTGGGACCGCCGGAGATCAGCACGGTCACGAGCCGGGGATTGGCGGCCGCCAGGGCCTTCACCACCTCATTCTGCCCGACGGGCAGGTCGATGTCCGCGCGGTCGCTGCCCTCAGTCTCGATGCTCTTGTTGGTGCCGCCGAAGAAGATCACGAGGTCCGCCTCGCGGGCCAGCGCCACGGCTTCGGAGAGCAGCGCCGGATCGGCCGGCTCGTCGATGGCAGCCGCCACGAGCGGATCAGGCTGCGCCGGGGCGGGTCCCCAGCGGCGGCCCGGGAAATTCTTGTAGCCGGGCGCATAAGCCACCTCGACATCGGCACCCGCACGCCTGCGGATGCCCTCCAGGGGCGTGATCTCGTAGAGGGCCTTGACGCCGGCGCCCACCCCGCCGGACTGGGTCTTGAGGACGGCATTCTGGCCGATGACCGCGATCTTCTTCACGTCCCGGGCAAGCGGGAGCAGGCCGCCTTCGTTCTTGAGCAGGACGATGGACTTCTCCGCCACGCGGAGCGCGATCTCGCGGCATTCCGGCTGGGAAGTCATCTTCGTATTGGCCACGTCGTCCGGGATGGCCTCTATGGCATAGCGCACGCGCAGGATCTGGCGGACCTTCTCATCGACCATATCCTCGGTAAGTCTGCCCACCCGGATGGAATCGATGACCGGCTGGCCGAGGTAGTTGCTGCCCGTCATCTGGACATTGAGGCCGTGCAGCATGGCGCCCATCGTGCTGTGCGTGCCGCCCCAGTCCGACAGGGTATAGCCCTTGAAGCCCCAGTCGCCACGCAGGATTTCGTTCAGAAGATGCTCATTCTCCGAACAATAGTCGCCGTTGACCTTGTTGTAGGCGGGCATCACGCACATCGCCCCGCCCTCGCGCACGGCGCGCTCGAAGGGCTTGAGGTAGATCTCCCGCAGCGTCCGTTCGTCCACCTGGGCGTCCACGCTGCCGCGGTTGGTCTCCTGGTTGTTGACGGCGAAATGCTTGATACAGGCCGCCGTGCCCCGGTCCTGCAGGCCCTGCGTGTAGCGCATCGCCAGTGCAGCGCTGAGGGCGGGGTCCTCGCTCAGGTATTCGTAGGTACGGCCGCCCACGGGCAGGCGCTGGATGTTGATGGCCGGGCCGAGGATGACGTCCTTGCCGCGCAGGCGGGCTTCGATGCCCATGCCCGTGCCGTAGTCATAGGCCAGGTCCTCGGACCAGGTGGCGGCCAGGGCGGAACCCGTCGGGAAATAGGTGGCGGAATCGAGCTGCCAGCCCGCGGACTGGAAGCCGTCGGGCACGCCCTCTTCGCGGATGCCGAAGGGGCCGTCGGCATAGTGCATGTCCGCAATGCCGAGGCGCTCCACGCCGGCCGAAGACATATTGGTCTTGCTGTGCAGCATATTGACCTTTTCCTCAAGGGTCATCTGCGCGATGACGGCATCGATTACCGCTTCGTTCGCCAGGAGGCGGTCCTGCGGCGCGACCGGCCGCGTGCAAGCTGCCGCCATCAACCCTGCAGCGGCCAGCAGAAACATTCGTTTACCCATATTATTTGAACAGCTTCGGAGCGAAGGTGTTGAGATACAGCCTCCAGTTGGCCCAGGTATGGCCGCCGTCGGAGACGAAATAGATGTGGTCAAGCCCCTGCTCCGTGAGGGTCTGGTCCAGCTGCTGGGAGCCCTGGAACAGGAAATCGGAGCTGCCGCAGGCCAGGAAATAAAGCTTCACGCCGGCCTTCTTGAGCGCGGCGATCTGCTCCGCAGAAGCCTGTCCGGCTGCGGAGAGCGGGCAGATATAGTCGAACATCTCCGGATACAGGACGGAAGCGCTGATGGTATGGCCGCCGCCCATCGACAGCCCGGCGATGGCCCGGGAAGCCGGCTTCGCGACCGCACGGAAATTCTTCTCGATGAAAGGTACGATCTCTTCGCAGAGACTCCTGACATAGATGTTCTGGAACGCAGGATCGCGCCAGTCCATCTGCTTCTCCGGGATGCCCAGGGTACGGGCAGCCTGCTGGCCGGGATTGCCGTTCGGCATCACCACGATCATCGGCTCGGCAAGCCCCTTCTCGATCAGGTTGTCCAGGATCTGGGCGGTACGGCCCATGGAGATCCAGGCCTCCTCGTCGCCGCCGGCGCCATGCAGGAGATACAGCACGGGGTACTTCTTCTTGGGATTGGCCTCGTAGCCGTACGGCGTATAGACCGTCAGGCGGCGGCTGTAGCCGAGCAGCTTGCTGTCATACCAGGGATGGCTCACGGTGCCGTGGGTACCGGCCTCGCCGTAATTCTCGGTGCGCTCGCCGGGGACGATCAGCATCGGCAGGTAGCGCGTACCGTCGCGCTGCACATACACGTTCTGCGGATCGTTGACGGCCACGCCGTCCACCACGAAATTGTAGGTGTAGATCTCCGGGGCCGGGAGCGGGATCTTGACAGACCAGACGTTGTTCTCGCCGCGGGTCATGTCGATGGTGCCGCCGTAGGGATTGGGCATCCAGGAACCGCTGAGCTTGACAACGGTGGCATAGTCGGCCTTCAGGCGGAAGGTCACGCTGTCCCCCTGGATCTCCGGGGAAACGACGGGGGCCTGGCCCCTGAAATTGAAATTACTGAGCTCCTGTGCCATGGCAGTGAAGGAGAAGGCAGCCGCAGCTGCGATCAGGAGGATTTTCTTCATATGATGGTTCTGCTATAAAAGGTTTGCTATAACTTCCTCAGGATCACCGTGTCTCCGGCCTCGAACGGGGCGTCGAGCCGGAAGATGTTGTAGAGCCGGAGCTTCTTGAGCTGGATGCCGAACATCTGGGAGACGTCCCAGAGGGTCATTCCGTCCCGCTCCACCTCGTACAGGCCGTAGCCGGGCTCGGCCTCGGCTTTCTTGCGGGCCAGATAGACCCGCATGCCGGACTGCAGCTCCACCGGCTTCTCCAGGTCGTTGTAGCTGAGGAGTTGACGGACGGACAGGCGGTATTCCGCCGCCAGGGACTGCCAGGTCTCGCCTTCGATGGCCCGTACATAGCGCACGCCGTTCATCTCATAGACCTGCCGGGACAGCGACAGCGAGACGGACTCCTTGTAGGCCGGCAGGCCGGCATTTTCTTCCGTATCCTCTTCGAAGAAGCGCTCCTCCCGGACTTTGTGTTCCCGGACGGCGGGCGTCTCTTCGACCGGTTGCCGCTCTTCTTCCACCGGCTGTTCCTGCTCCTCTTCCGTCTGCATCTGACTGCTGTCCGGAGCGGCCTGGACCGGCTCCGTCTCCGGCGCCTCCTCCCCTTCCTCCGCGGCGGGCAGGTCGTCCTCCGTCATCCGGTCGAAGCGGTACAGCTGGAAATCCTCGATGAGGTTGATCAGTTTGGTGGCATAGCCCGGATCCGTGGCATAGCCGGCGCGGCGCAGCCCCCTCGCCCAGCCCTTGTAGTCCGTGGGTTCGAGCTCGAAAAGGTCCTTGTAGCGTTCGCGTCCCCGCAGGAAATCCGAATGCGCCCGGAACGAATCCTCCACCGTGGGATAGACCCGGAAGCACTCGTCCGGCGTCTCGTCGTCGTAGAAGAACTTCTCCCCCATCCAGTCGGCGTGGCATTTGAGCCCGAAATGGTTGTGGGCCACGGTGGCGAGGGGCGACAGCCCGGAACCGGACTCCAGGATCGCCTGCGCAAGCGTGATGCTGGCGGGCACACCCGTGCGCTGCATCTCCAGCACCGCGAGGAACGAATAGCGTTCAATGTAGGCCAGACGGGGATTCTTGCCGGCCCCGAGGGCCAGCCAGGCAGCGGCAAGAAGCAGAAGGATCCTTTTCATGACCCACAAATATACTAAATTTCAATCACATCTCCGTCCTGGGCGGCCACCGTGTCCGGGAAGACGTCCCGGCACTCCTGCACAAGCGCATCGAAGTCGGTGATGCGGGAAGAATAGTGCCCGATCACGAGCCGGGCGGCGCCGGCGTCGCGCGCGCAGGCGGCCGCCTGTCCGGTGGTCGAATGGCCGCGCTCGGCGGCCTTGTCGGCCATCTCATTGGGGTAGGTGGCCTCGTGGTAGAGGAGATCGACGCCGCGCACCCATTCCGACAGCTGCGGGAACGGGGACGTGTCGGAGCAATACGCGTAGCTTTTGGGATGGTAGGCCGGATTCTCCTTCCAGTGCCTCTCCGTCACGATCTCGTCGAAGCGCCAGCCGTAGCACTCGATCTTGTGGTTGAGGGGGAAGGCCGTGACCTGCACCCACTTGGAGCGGTGGACGACCTGCGGCTCCCGGCAATCGACGGGGGTAAACTCAATCTCGTAGCTTTCGTGCTCGCCGAAAAAGCCCTTGTAGAAATTGAGCACGGAGCCCAGCGCCCGCGGCCCGTAGATGTAGAGCGGAGCCGTGCGGCCGTACATGGTCATCGTGTTGAGCAGGCCGAAAAGGCCGAAAAGGTGGTCTCCGTGGATGTGGGAGATGAAGATGGCCTCCACCTTCATAAAAGCAAGGTGGGCGCGCCGCATCTGCTGCTGCGTGCCCTCCCCGCAATCCATGAGGAACAAGCGCCCGTGCACGGAGAGCATCTGGGCGCTTGGATTTCTATCAGAAATGGGCATGGCCGAAGCCGTGCCCATTATCGTGAGTGTGAATATCATCGGGAATTACTCGCCTTTCTCGAGTCTCTCCTTCAGGGCTGCCAGGGCGTCGATGTCGCCGAGCGTCGTCTTCTCGACATTGGCGTTGACCTTCTTGACGGCCTTCTTGGTGCTCTCGGCCTCGCTCGCGGCGGCACGCTCCTTGACCTCCTGGTAGGTGCGCAGGTGGCTCAAAAGGATGCGGCGGGTGGAGCGGCGGAGTTCGACCACCTTGAACGGAAGGGTCTCGCCGACGACGGCCTGCTTGCCGTCCTCCTTGACGAGCTCGCGGTTGAACGCGAAGCCCTCGGCGTCACCCTCGAGGGTGATGTTGGCACCCTTGTCGGTCGTGGAAGCGATCGTGCCCTCCACCGTGGAGCCGACCGGGAACTTGGCCTCGATCTCGTCCCAAGGGTTCGGGATGAGCTGCTTGTGGCCGAGGCTGAGCTTGTGGTTCTGCTCGTCGAAGTCGAGGATCTGGACATCGATCTCATCGCCGGGGGCGACCACCTCGGAGGGGTGCTTGATCTTGTTCCAGCTCAGGTCGCTGATATGCACGAGGCCCTCGACACCGTCCTCCAGCTCGGCGAACACGCCGAAGTTGGTGATGTTGCGGACCGTGGCCTTATGCTTGCTGCCGACGGGATATTTCTCGCGGATGCTCTCCCAGGGGTTCGGCATGAGCTGCTTCAGGCCGAGGGAGATCTTGCGGGCCTCGCGGTCGATGGAAAGCACCTGGGCCTCCACCTCGTCGCCGACCTTCAGGAACTCCTGGGCGGAGTGCAGTCTCGGAGACCAGGACATCTCGGACACGTGGACCAGACCTTCGACACCCGGCTCGATCTCGATGAAGGCGCCGTAGTCTGCGATGAGGATGACCTTGCCCTTGACCTTGTCGCCCTCCTTGAGGTTGGGGTCCAGGTTGTCCCAAGGGTGCGGGGTAAGCTGCTTGAGACCGAGCGCGATGCGCTTCTGGGCCTCATTGAAGTCGAGGACGACGACCTTGATCTTCTGGTCCAGGGAGACGACCTCCTCGGGGTGGTTGACACGGCCCCAGGACAGGTCGGTGATGTGGATGAGACCGTCCACGCCGCCGAGGTCGACGAACACGCCGTAGTTGGTGATGTTCTTGACCACGCCTTCGAGGACCTGGCCCTTCTCCAGCTTGCTGATGAGCTCGGCACGCTTGGCTTCCTGCTCGGCCTCGAGGAGCGCCTTGTGGGAAACGACGACGTTGCGGAACTCCTGGTTGATCTTGACGATCTTGCAGTCGATGTTCTGGTTGACGAACTGGTCGTAGTCGCGGATCGGCTTGATGTCGATCTGGCTGCCCGGCAGGAAGGCCTCGATGCCGAACACGTCGACGATCATACCGCCCTTCGTGCGGGTCTTGACGAAGCCCTTGACGATCTCGTCGTTCTCGAAGGCCTCGTTGACTCTATCCCAAGACTTGAGGGTGCGGGCCTTGCGGTGGGAAAGCACCAGCTGGCCTTTCTTGTCCTCTGCGGACTCGACATACACTTCCACCTTGTCGCCGACCTTGATGTCGGGATCGTAGCGGAACTCGGACACGGGGATGACGCCCTCGCTCTTGCCGCCGATGGTCACGACGACCTCGCGCTTGTTGACGGCGGTCACCTCACCTTCGACCACGTCGTTCTCGACGACCTTGGACAGGGTGGCGGCGTAAGCGTCCTCGATGGCCTTCTTGTCGGCGTTGCCATAGACATCACCGCCCTCGAAAGCATCCCAATCGAAGTCCTCCGGCTTCACGGATGCGTTCACCCGTGCGGCAGGAGCCTTGGTTTCTTTTTTCTCTGCCGCGGCGGCCGGAGCCTCGACGACAGGGGTTTCATTTTTGATTTCTTCCATGTTGTGAAATAAAAACAAACTAGTAGTTAAACATTATTTTCTGTCCCTCCGGCCGGCAAGGCCGGATTTCGGGCGCGCAAAGTTAGCAAATATTTCTGATTTTCACTACCTTTGCACTCCAGTTTTGCAAAAAATGTATTCGTCCGAGAAATACCCTTCCCAGATCCTCCGGGAGGCCGTCGAGGCCATCGGCTCGCTTCCGGGCGTGGGCTCGCGCAGCGCCCTGCGCCTCGCCCTGCACCTGCTGGGCCAGCCCGCCGAAAGCGTCCACCACTTCACCGCCGCCGTCAACCGGCTTGCGGACGAGGTACACTACTGCCACATCTGCCAGATGATCGCCGACGCGGACACCTGCGCCATCTGCGCCGACCACACGCGTGACGCGCGCACGATATGTGTAGTGGAAAGCGTGCGCGACGTGATGAGCATCGAGGCCACGGGGCAGTACCGCGGCGTCTATCACGTCCTGGGCGGCATCATCTCCCCCATTGACGGCATCGGCCCGTCCGACATCCACATCCGGGAACTGGTCGAACGGATCGGCCGGATGAAGGGGGAAGACATCGAAATCATTCTCGCCTTAAGCGGAGACGTGGAGGGCGAGACGACCTCCTTATACATCTACCGCCAGATCGAAGGGCTCGGGGTGAAGGTCTCCACCCTCGCCCGCGGCCTCGGTTTCGGCGACGACCTGGAATACGCCGATGCGCTGACCCTCGGCCGCTCCATCACCGGCAGGCAGCCTTTCCGGCCTTGAAGACATTCAGGCGAACAGGAGGGTGAATCCAATGATAATCAAGACGGTGCCGCCGACGATTTCGGCCCAGCGG
>CAMHIP010000069.1 GCA_946185205.1 uncultured Bacteroidales bacterium
GTGGGAGGGGTCCGGCGCAGCCGGACGTCGCCGGAGACACTACCCTTTCCGGTGCGGAGGAATCAGCAGCGAGCCTATGGGCCCTGATTCTGGAGGCGATCCTGTGGGGCTTCGCGATGCTGCTGACCCCGTGCGTCTTCCCGATGGTCCCGATGACGGTGTCCTTCTTCATGAAGGGCAGCGACAACCCCCGCCAGGGCCGCTTCAAAGCCTTCCTGTACGGCCTGTTCATCGTCCTGCTCTACACCGTCCCGATCAGCGTCATCATCGGCATCACCTGGATTGTGGGCGGCAGCGGCGTCACGGCCGACATCTTCAACTGGCTCTCGACCCACTGGCTGCCCAACATCCTGTTCTTCCTGGTCTTCATGGTCTTCGCGGCCAGCTTCTTCGGCGCATTCGAGATCACGCTCCCGAGCAAATGGACCAACAGCGCCGACAAGAACAGCGACCGGAAGGGCCTCGGCGGCATCTTCTTCCTGGCCCTCACGCTGGTGCTCGTCAGCTTCAGTTGCACCGGGCCGATCGTGGGGACGGTGCTGATCAAGAGCACACAGGGCGAATTCTGGACCCCGATGGTCACGATGCTCGCGTTCAGCGTGGCGTTCGCCTTGCCGTTCACCATCCTGGCGCTCTTCCCCGCGCTCCTGAAAAAGCTCCCGAAGAGCGGCGGCTGGCTCAACTCCGTCAAGGTGGTGCTGGGCTTCATCGAGATCGCCCTGGGCCTGAAATTCCTCAGCACGGCCGACCAGACCTACCACTGGCATTTGCTGGACCGCGAGGTCTATTTGGCGATCTGGATTGCCGTATTCACGCTGCTGGGCCTCTACCTGATCGGCAAGATCCGCTTCAAGCACGATTCCCCGCTGGAATACATCGGCGTGCCGCGCCTGGCGCTGGCCATCGCCGTGTTCAGCTTCGTCGTCTATCTGCTGCCCGGTATGTGGGGTGCGCCGCTCAAGGCGCTGTCCGGGTATCTGCCGCCGATGGAGACACAGGATTTCGTGTTGGGGGCGGTGCCTGGTCGTGCTTTAGAGATGCCCGGTCAGGCCGGGCATGACGGAGGGACGGTCACTGGCGAAGGGACGATCACCGTCGCGCACGGCCTGCAGGCCTGGGACAACCTCCCCGACGGCCTGGCGGCCGCGAAAGCCACAGGCAAGCCGGTCTTCCTGGATTTCACGGGCTACGGCTGCGTCAACTGCCGGGAGATGGAGGCGCGCGTGTGGTCGGATCCGGAGGTGCTGCGCCGCTTGCGCGATGATTTCGTGATCGTGGCGCTGCATGTCGATGACAAGACGAAACTCCCTGAATCTGAATGGGTTTACAATGACCGCGGCAAGCCGCTCAAAGACGTCGGCCGCGTCAATTCCTACATCGCCCTGCACGACTTCGGCGTCAACGCCCAGCCCAACTACTTCCTCCTCGACGGTGACGGCAATCGCCTCGCCGGCCCCCGTCCCTACAACCTCGACATCCCCGGCTTCATCGCCTTCCTGGATTCTGCACTGTAATAAATGACATTGCAGCAGCCGGTGCGCTGGCCGCGCGGGGCCTGCGCCCGTTTGCCCGCGCTGTCGGGGGCCGTGCGGGAGCGTGCGCAGGGCCGGCTGCTGCCAGCAAGATAAGCCATAGACAGAAAAAAAATGCCCGCAGGCGAAAGCTGGCGGGCATTTTTTTGTCTGTCTGGCGTAAATTACAGCGCAGCGATCATCGCGGTGAAGAGCGTGGTCATCCGCTCGGCGGCGGCGTCCGCCTGCTTGACGACGTCGTCGCCGTCATTGGCCTTGCCCTGGACATTGTCGAAATTGGCACAGTTCGTCACCACAGACATACCGAACACCCGCAGCCCGCAATGCCGCGCCACGATCACCTCGGGGACCGTGGACATGCCCAGCAGGTCCGCCCCCACGGTGCGGTAGAAACGCACCTCGGCCGGCGTCTCGTAGGTCGGCCCCGTGCTGCCGAAATACACCCCCTTGCGCGGCTCGAAGCCCAGTTGGGCGGCGCAGTCCAGCGCCAGCTGCTGCAGCTCCAGGTCGTAGGCGCAGGTCATGTCCGGGAAGCGCGGCCCCATCTCGTCCAGATTGGGCCCGATCAGCGGATTGGGGAACATGCTGATATGGTCGCGGATGATGACCAGGTCGCCCACGCGGAAGTCCGGATTGCAGGCGCCTGCGGCGTTGGAGACGAAGAGGAATATCACCCCCATCACGGCCATCGTGCGCACGCCGATGGTCACCAGATCCATGGGATAGCCTTCATAATAATGGAAACGCCCCTGCATGGCGATGACCGTCTTGCCGCCGAGGCGGCCGATGATGAAATTGCCCTTGTGCCCCACGGCCGTGGAGACCGGAAAACCGGGGATGTCGCGGTAGGGGATCACGACGGGATTCTCGATGCGGTCGGCCAGGCGGCCCAGCCCGCTGCCGAGCACGATGCCGGCCACGGGAGCATACTCGCCGGTCTGCTGGCGGATGTAGTCCGCGGCGACCTGATAAGTGCGTATTCTGCTGTCCATATCTGAATAGGTGTGTTGTCAGGAAATTTTGGAAAGGACCCTGCGGGCCTCGGCGATGATCTCCCGCTCGCCCGGGATCTCGCGGTGGCGCATCAGGAAGCGGCCGTCGCAGATCACGGAATCGATGCAGTCGGAATGGGCGGAATAGACCAGGTTTGCCAGGAACGGCCCGGGGGAGAGGAAGAAGGTGTTGTCCGTATCGACCAATACGAGGTCGGCGAGCGCACCCTCCTCGAGACGGCCCGCATCCAGCCGCAGCGCCCGGGCTCCGTTCACCGTGGCCATGTCGAGCAGTTCCGGCAGCGGCAGGGCCGACGGATCGTCGCGCCAGGCCTTCTGGAAGATGGCCGCCGTCTTCATAGCCTCGAGCAGGTCGAGGTTGTTGGACGAAGCGCAGCCGTCCGTGCCGAGGCAGAGGTTGATCCCGGCGTCGCGCATCTCATTGTAGAGGAAGCGGTAGCCGGAGGCGAGCTTGGTGTTGGAGTTGACGTTGTGGATACAGTGTACGCCGTGGGCGGCGAGCAGTTCGATGTCGTGGGGCGAGATCCAGAGCGTGTGGGCGGCGAGCAGGCGCGGCGACAGCACGCCCAGGCGGTCGAGATACTCGACCGGGGTCAGCCCGCCGTGCGCCGCCTTGCAGTCCTCCACCTCCTTGCGCGTCTCGCAGAGGTGGATGTGCAGGGGGACGTCGTATTTCTCCGCCAGGGCGGAGGTCCAGAGGATCATCTCCTCGCTGACGGAATAGATGGCGTGGAAGGCGAGCTCGTAGATGTGCCCCGGGTCGCCGGCGTTCAGGAAGGCCTCGCTCTTGGCGATGCACTGCTCCTTCTGGCGCTCCGCTTCGCTCTGGCTGCCCTTGTCCATGACGTCGTAGCCCGTGGCGATGCGCATGCCCATCTCGCGGGCGGCCCGCACCGAAGAGTCAAAGAACCAGTACTGGTCGTTGAAGGTGGTCGTGCCCGTGCGGATCATCTCCAGACAGGCGACCTTGGTGCCCCAATAGACGAATTCGTGGTCGAGGTGCTCCTCGACCGCCCAGATCTTGCGCAGCCACTCGTGGAAATGCATGTCCTCTCCGATGCCGCGCATCAGCGACATCGGGGAATGCGTGTGCATATTGACCAGTCCCGGCACGGCAACCATGCCGGAGCAGTCCATCATATCCAGGTCTCCGGCCAGCTGCCAGTCTGCGCAGGCGCCCACGGGCCCGATCCGCCGGATCCGGCCCTGCCCGATGAGGATGTCCTTGCGCGCATCCCCGAGGGTGACATCCCTGAGGAGGATGGCGCCCATCAGAGATTGTCGAAGTCAACGGCTTCGCCGAAACCTTCGGCCGTACGCTGGGGGATCTCCCCGTGGAAGCAGGTGTCGCGGATGTAGGCGATCACCTCGTCCAGGCCTTCGGCGAACTTCTCAAAGTCCTCCTTATAGAGAAAAATCTTGTGCTTGTCGTAGTTGAAGGTGCCGTCGGGGTTGTTGCGGCGCTTGCTCTCCGTGATGGTCAGGTAGAAGTCCTTGCGGCCCTTGGTGGCCTTGACATCAAAGAAATAGGTGCGTTTGCCGGCCCGGACGGGCTTGGAATACACGTCCTCGGCGTCCCGGCTCTCGTAGCGCGAATCGTAATCGTCTCTGTACATGCTCAATCGATTTTAGTGTATATCTTTCTTACAAAAATAGGATTTTTTATCGATTACTTGCTATCTTTGCACACAAATTTGTTTGAAAGTATGCTCAACCGAAGAATTCTCCGTATCAAGGCCTTCAAGACCGTTTACTGCTACGCGGAAAACCACGGTATGTCTCTCAAGGAAGCCGAGTCCCTGCTGGATGTCTCGTGCGAAGCCACCCGGGACCTTTATCTCTTCCTGCTGGCCCTGACGGGGCCCCTGACGGAGGAGGCGCGCGCGCGCATCGAAGCCGCCCGCGCCAAGTTCAATCCCACCGAGGAGGAGCTGCACCCCAACCTCAAGTTCACCCGCAACCGCATCGCCCCCCTGCTGATGCAGGACCCCGATTTCGGCAAGCTCGTCTCGAAGAAGAAATTCTCCTGGGACCAGTACGACGTGCTGCTGCGCCGGCTCTACGAGCGCATCCGCAGCCGCAAGTATTTCCAGGACTACCTCGCGAGCGGGGAGGACTCCCTGGAGGAGGACGCCCGCCTGTGGTGCCGAATCTACGAGCGCGAGCTGGAGGACAGCGCCGAGCTCGCCGACATCCTGGAGGACCTCTCGATCCACTGGAACGACGACCTGGGCTACGCCCTCGGCTGGTGTATCCGCACCGTGCGCGCCCTGGGGCAGGGCGAGACCTGGCGGCTTCCGCCGCTCTACCAGAGCGAACTGCCCGGCGGCGAGGCGCTTGAGAGCGACCGGCGCTTCGTCATGAACCTGCTGCGCACGGCCTACGCCAACTACGACGACTTCTGCGCGCAGGTGGCGGAGCTCACGCCCGGCTGGACCCGCGACCGCCTCTGCACCACGGACCTGTGCCTGATCGCCTGCGGCATGGCCGAGGCGAAGATGGCCCCGCAGGTCTCGCCGCGCATCATCATCAACGAGTACGTCGAGATCTCGAAATACTACAGCACGCCGGAGAGCAGCGGATTCGTCAACGGCCTGCTGGACAAACTGATCAACCAACACGAATAAAAGAATATGATTACCATGCTTTTACAGGCAGCCCCCGCTGCCGGACAGACTGCCGCAGGCGGCAGCTCCTGGAGTTTCCTGCTGATGCTCGCGCTGATGTTCCTGGTGATGTGGCTCTTCATGATCCGTCCCCAGCGCCAGCAGCAGAAAAAGCTAGAGGAGATGCGCAACGCCCTCAAGAAAGGCGACAAGGTCATCACTGCCGGCGGTATCTACGGCACCGTGGCCGACATCGACGGCAACACCGTGCTCGTCAAGGTCGACGGCGAAGTGAAGATCCGCGTCGACAAGACCTCCATCAACAAGGACATGACGGGCGAGCAGCAGGCCGTCCAGGACACCAAGTCCGAGAAGAAATAGTCCGCCGGGCGTGAAGAACTGGGTCCGGTTCCTGCTGTGCGTGCTGTTCGCAGCCAGCATCTGGCTCGTGCTCAACCTGTCGCAGACCTACGTCGCGATCGTGAGCGTGCCGGTGGTGGCCGTGAGCAACATCGAGGGGCGCGCGGCCGTGTCCAGCTCGGAAGCCACCGCTTCCGCGCAGGTCTCGGCTTCGGGCTTCCGGCACGTCGTGCTCGGCCGCACGCGCAAGCGCGCGGAGCAGGTGGAGTTCGCCTCCGCCGATTTCCGGCACGTGGCAGGGGACCGTTTCTCCATCGCCAGTTCGGCCCTCTACCGCTATGCGTCGCAGCTTTTCGGCGACGGCGTGACGGTGGAGAGTTTCATCTCCGAAGACCTTGAATTCGCCTTCCCGGAGGAGCGCTACAAGAAGGTGCCCGTGCACCCGACCCTTTCCGTCAGCTTCCTGCCGCAGTACATGGCGCTCAAGCCCATGACCCTGCAGCCCGACACGGTGCTCGTCTATGGCGAGCCGTCGCGCCTGGAGAATGTCGAATTCGTGGCCACCAAGCCGCTGGACCTGGACGACGTGCGCAGCAGCGTGCACGGCAAGATCCGCCTGGAGACCCCTTCCGGCGTGCGCCTCTCGCACGACGAATGCGTCTATTCGATGGAAGTCACGCGCTACGTGGAGTTGCGCGCGGATGTCAAGATCGAGACGCGCGGCGTCCCGGCCCGGGTCGATCTGGCGGTGCTCCCTTCTACGGCCACGGCCGTGTTCCGCTGCGTGTTCCCGATGACCACGGACCCTTCGCTGCAGACGCGCTTTTATATTGACTACAAGGACTTTGCAAATTCGCGCAGCGGCCGTTGCGTGCCGCATGCCGACGGCCTTCCCGGCAACGTGATCGACTACACGCTCGCGCCGGAGGTCTTCGACTGCATGGTCCGTTCATCCGACTGAGCCATGCGTACGGTCCTTGTCACGGGTCCCATCGGGAGCGGCAAAAGCGCCGCGTGCCGGTATCTGGCGTCGCTGGACTTCCCGGTCTATGAGTGCGACGCGCGCACCAAGATGCTCTATTCGCTCGTCCCCGGGCTGAAGTGCAGCATCGAGGAGCGGCTGGACCTGCCTTGGGCGCGCATCGGGGAGGTGTTTGCCGATCCCGGCAAACTGCAGGCCCTCGAGGAGATGGTCTATCCCTATGTGGTGGAGGACCTGAAGGGCTGGAAAGCCGCCCAGACGGCTCCGCTCCTTTTCGTCGAGTCCGCCATCGCGCTGGACAAGCCGCAGTTCGACGGGCTCTATGATACCGTCGTGCTGGTCACGGCGCCCTATGCGCTGCGCGTGCAGCGCAACCCCCGGGCTGCGGAGCGGGACGCCCTGCAGGCGTTCGACCCCGCCCGGATCGATTTCACCGTCGGCAACGACGGTACCCTGGAAGAATTACAACTCAAAATCCGACAACTGATATGCAAACTGATTTAGCACGGATCCTGTCCGTCTCCGGCCAGCACGGCCTTTTCCAATACATCGCTCAAGCCCGCGGCGGCGCCATCGGCGAGAGCCTCGAAACGAAGCAGCGCAAGGTCTTTTCCGCCTCCAGCCGCATCTCCACCCTGGCCGACATCGCCATCTACACCAGCGAAGGCGAGATGAAGCTCGACCAGGTGTTCCTGGCCCTCAAGGAAGCCCTCGGCGACGCCGAAGCCCCCTCTCCCAAGGCCCCCGAGGCCGAACTCGTGGCCCTCTTCCGGAAGGCCATCCCCAACTACGACGCCGACCGCTTCTACGTGTCCCACATGCGCAAGGTGGTGGACTGGTACAGCCAGATCGTCAAGTATGCCTCCCTCGATTTTGTGAAGGAGGAGGAGGCTGCCGATGAGCAGAAGGAGGCTTAGGGCCGTCACCCTCGGCTGCTCGAAGAATACCGTGGATACGGAGCATCTGCTGGCGCAGCTGCCTTCCGCATCCTGGGAAATCGTCCCCGACGGCGCCCCCGCCGACGTGCTGCTGCTCAATACCTGCGGCTTCATCGGCGATGCCAAGGAGGAATCCGTTAACGCCATCCTGGAGGCCGTAGAAGAGAAGAAACAGGGCCGGGTGGGGGAGCTCGTGGTGTTCGGCTGCCTGTCGCAGCGCTATGCCTCCGAGCTGCCCGCCGAGATCCCGGAAGTTGACGCCTGGTTCGGCGCCCGCGACCTCGCGCCGGTGCTGCGCCACCTGGGCGTGTCCGCCCCCGGACCGCTGACGGCGCGCTACCAGCCCCGCCCGCAGGGCTACGCCTATCTCAAGATCTCCGAGGGCTGCGACCGCCGCTGCTCCTATTGCGCCATCCCCTTCATCCGCGGGCCCCACAGGAGCGTGCCGATGGAGGAGCTTGTGGCAGAAGCGGAAGGGCTGGCCGCACGCGGCGTCAAGGAGCTGATCCTGATCGCGCAGGACACGACCTACTACGGGCTGGATCTCTACGGGCGCCGCGCGCTCGGAGAGCTGCTGGAGCGGCTTTCGGCCGTGGAAGGGATCGCCTGGATCCGCATCCATTATTCGTATCCGGCTGATTTTCCGGAGGATGTCCTGCAGGCCATGGCGACCAATCCCAAGGTCTGCCGTTACCTCGACATTCCGCTGCAGCACATCGCGGACGGGATGCTGGAGCGCATGCACCGCCACGTCGACGGCGCCTGGACGCGCGCGCTGATCCGGCGTCTGCGCACCGAAGTGCCCGGCGTTGCGCTGCGTACCACGATGATCGTGGGGCATCCCGGCGAGACGGAGGAGGAATTCGGGCAGCTGCTGGATTTCGTGCGCGAAGCGCGTTTCGAGCGCCTGGGTGCCTTTACCTACTCCGAGGAGGAGGGGACCTGGGGCGCGCAGCACCTGCGCGACGATGTCCCGGAGGAGGTCAAACGGGAGCGCCTGGACCGGCTGATGGAGCTGCAGCGCGACATCTCCCTCGCCTGCAACCAGGCCCGCGTCGGCACGGAGGTCACCGTCCTGGTTGATGATATCCTGAATGATATGGCCGTCTGCCGCAGCGAGTTCGAGAGCCCCGAAGTCGATGGGGAGATCCTGCTGCGCCATCCGGACCCGTCGCTGCGCGTCGGCGACATGGTGCGCGTGCGCATCGTGGCCGCCGAGGACTACGACCTCATCGCCGAGCCCGTCGGGTAATCGGCCGTTTTTGTTAAGTATTTATCAATTGGCCATTTGCAAAATGAACCCGGTCCAAACCGCATGGGTTCATTTTGTAATTATCTCATATTGAAACAGTTGGTAAAAACGGCAATGGGGGAAGATGAGCGGATTGTTTTTTTGTGTATATTTGTCAACGACTAAAACCAAACCGTATGACCCAAGAGCAGATCAAGGACCGCTTGATTGATCTGGACAGCGTCGTCGCCACCAAGTTCAAGGGGAAGAAGATTCCCCGGTGGGTGATGCGCTTCCTCAAACGCTTCATCCACCAGGACTGGATGAACAGTATGCTGGCGCGCGGCTATGACGGCGCCGCGTTCTGCGACGACTTGCTGGAGCAGATGGATATCAAGATCGAGGTGGAGGGCCTGGAAAACGTCCCCCGGGACGGCTCGCGCTACACCTTCGCCTCCAACCACCCCCTCGGGGCGGTGGACGGCGTGGCCCTGTGCGGCCTGATCTCGCGGGAGTTCGGCCCGATGAAGATGCTGGTCAACGACTTCCTGCTCTACCTCAAGCCCCTCGCACCGCTCTGCGTGGGCATCAACAAGGTGGGCGCCCAGGCGCGCGACCTTCCGCAGCTCATCGACGAGGCCTACCGTTCCGGCGACCATCTGCTGATGTTCCCGGCCGGCAGCTGCTCCCGCAAGGTGAACGGCGTCGTGCAGGACCTGCCCTGGACCAAGACCTTCATCACCAAGAGCGTGGAGACGGAGCGCGCGGTCGTGCCGGTGCACTTCATCGGCCGCAATCCGGGGCGCTTCTACCGGGCCGACTGGCTCTTCCGCAAGTTCTTGAAAATCAAGTTCAATATCCCGATGCTGTTCTTGCCCGACGCGCTCTACCACGCCCAGCACAAGACGTTCCGGATCGTCTTCGGCAAGCCCATCCCGTCATCCCGTTTCGACAAATCCCGCAAACCGGCCGAATGGGCGGCACAGGTGCGTGAACAGGTATATCAATTATAGCGTTCGTCATGGAAAAAGTCATCGATCCCGTGAGCTTGGACCTGATCCAGGCCGAGCTCACTCACGACAAGAAGCTTTGCGATACCAACAAGGCCGGCAACGAAGTCTATGTCTTTGACTGGCGGGATGCTCCCAATACCCTGCGCGAAGTGGGCCGCCTGCGCGAACTGGCGTTCCGCGACAGCGGCGGCGGCACGGGGCTGGCGCTCGACCTGGACGATTTCGACACCGACCCGGAGCACCCCTACAAGCAGATCGTGATCTGGGACCCGGACGCCCGGGCCATCCTCGGCGGCTACCGCTTTATCCTGGGCCCCGACGTGCAGATGCAGCCGGACGGGCAGCCGCACATCACCTCCGCCCACATGTTCCATTATTCGGAGAAGTTCATCCGGGACTACCTTCCCCACACGATGGAACTGGGCCGCTCCTTCGTGGCGCCGGAATACCAGAGCTCGAAGGCGGGAGCCAAGGCCATCTTTGCCCTGGATAACCTCTGGGACGGGATCGCCGGCGTGATCCTGCAGCATCCGGGCATCATGTATTTCCTCGGCAAGATGACGATCTACCCGGACTATGACCGCTCCGCCCGGGAGCTGATCCAGCATTTCCTGTGGAAGCATTTCCCGGATCCGGAGGAGCTGGCGCGGCCCAAGCGCCCCGTGGAGTCCGTGACTGACCCGCGCCTGCTGGACCTGATCCTGCGCGACGAGGATTTCAAGCCCGACTACCGCAACCTCAAGGACGCCATCCGCCGGCTCGGGGTCAACATCCCCCCGCTGGTCAACTCCTACATGAACACCTCCCCGACGATGAAGATGCTCGGAACGGGCATCAACGACGAGTTCTTCGACTGCTATGACACGGGGATCATGGTCTGCTACGACGAGATGTATGCCGACAAGCGCGAGCGGCACCGCGAGCCGTATTTCCGCTTCCTGGCGCGCAAGATGCACATCCGTTTCCCGGGCATGCGGCAGGAGGAGGGGGAGATGGCGCAGCGGATGTCCGCCAAGAACGAGGGCGACCGCATGAAACGCTTCGCCGCCTTCCTCAACCGGCAGAAAGACACGGTCATGGCCGCGGAGAAGAATCTCCGCAAGAAAGTGCAGCGCAACAAGAAGAAGGAAAAAGAAAAGGTGGAGCCGTAAGCCGGTTTCTGTTCACGGATTTTCTGCCATTT
>CAMHIP010000070.1 GCA_946185205.1 uncultured Bacteroidales bacterium
CCCATCATCCTTTACGATATCATGTGCAACGGCTCCACCAACTATCTCAACCTCGCACGGGAAGTGCTGGAGCACAACGGAGAAAGCGTATGAGCAAAGAACCCAGAGGACTCGGCAAGGGCCTGAGCGCCCTGCTCGGCGAAGTGCCGGACGCCGACCAGCTCCGCAAGCCGGTCGGCTATGTCAACAAAGAGATCGTCGGGACGCGCGGCCGCCAGGAGAACACGGCGGACATCCTGCGCATTCCCGTAGATATGATTGAGCCGAATCCCTTCCAGCCCCGTATGTCCTTCGACCAGGTGGCGCTGGAGGAACTGGCCGCATCCATCCGCACGCTCGGCCTCATCCAGCCCATCACGGTGCGCCGCATCACGGACCGCCGCTACCAGATCATCAGCGGCGAGCGCCGCTACAAAGCCTGCCGCCTGGCCGGCATGACCACGATCCCGGCCTACATCCGCGACGCCACCGACCAGGGCATGCTCGAGATGGCCATCGTGGAGAATGTCCAGCGCGAAGACCTGGATCCCATCGAACTGGCCCTCAGCTACCGGCGCCTGATCGACGAATGCCAGCTCACACAGGACACGCTGGCCGAACGGGTAGGGAAGAAGCGCGCCACCGTCGCCAATACCATCCGCCTGCTGAAGCTGCCGGCCAAGGTACAGCATGACATCAAGGTCGGCCTGCTGAGCGCAGGCCACGCCAAGGCCATCCTCGGGGTCGAATCCCCCGAAGTCCAGGAACAGCTCTGCGACCTGGTGATCCGTGACGGCCTGTCCGTCCGGGAGCTGGAAAGCATCGTACGCAAGCTGCAGGTGAATCCCGACGCCGTCGGGCCCAAGGTCCGCAACGCCCGTCCCACGCAGGAGCTTCCGCAGAACTACTACCGCATCCTGGAACATGTCGGCAAGTATTTCTCCAACGACATCTCGCTGAAGAGGACGGCCACCGGCAAAGGCGTGATGACCATCCGTTTCGAGTCGGACGAAGAAGTGAATAGATTTGTAAAAGCTCTGGAGGACAAGCAATTCTAATGAAACACCTGAAGTTGTTATGCATGTTGCTGACGGCGATTCTCGCCGCCATCTTCTGCATCGACGCTTCGGCCCAGTTCAAAGAAGAGGCCTTCACGCAGCAGTACAACGACGACACGGCCGCAGACAGCGATACGACGGACGTGCTTTTCTCATTCAAGGAGTATTTCGGCGGTCTGCGCCACGAGAAGCCGATCCGCATCGGCACGATGACGGCGGGCTCGGCCCTGATCATCGGCGGCTCGCAGATCTACAACCGCCAGACCTGGAAGCTTCCCATCGTCTATGGCGCCATAGGCGGAAGCCTCGGCGCCGGCATCTACCTCAATGCCAGCGGCAACAAGGAAGCCGCCAAATACTGTTTCATCGGCGCCGGCGTGGCCTACTGGGCCACCTTGATGGACGGCGTCATCAATTTCCGGCCCAACGACTACCCGCATCCCGGCACGGCCACGCTCTATTCGCTGCTGCTGCCGGGGCTCGGACAGATCTACAACCGGGAGTACTGGAAACTGCCCATCTACCTGGGCGCCATCGGGTTTGCCGTCCACTACTACGCGGACTGCCAGACCAACTACCTGCGTTTCAAGAACATCTATCTGGAGGCTTCGAACCCGGACGTGGAATACACCGGGCCCATCACCGCCGACCAGGCGCTCTACTACCGCAACGTCTATCGGCGCTACCGGGACTATTCCGTCCTGGCCATCGCCGTCCTGTATCTGCTGCAGGTCATCGACGCCAACGTCTTTTCGTACATGCACAATTTTGAGGTGGATGACAACATCGCCCTCAAAGTCGCCCCGGCCGTCATCGTGCCGGAATACCAACTCGCATCCGTCAACCCCGTATCCCAACAGACGGCCTTCGGGCTGAGGTTGGGCATAAATTTTTGAAAATGAAGAGAACTCTCATATACCTCCTGCTCCTGGGCCTGAGCCTTCCGCTGGGCGCCCAAGAAGATTCCGGCCGTGACAGCACCAAGACAACCTTCCCCATCGACCTGAACCAGGTCCTCGGCCGCCAGCGCAGACAGCGGCAGACCCGCAAACAGGCCATCGAAGAGAACAACGTGCTGCGCAACGAGCTGGATTCGCTGCAGCTGCTGCTGGACAGCCTCCGGGGCCGCGTCTATGTGGAAGAGCGCGAACTGGCCGCCTTCGAGCGCGAAGAGGCCGAGGGGTATGACTACACGCCGGAGCAGCAGGACAGCCTGCTGCACCTGTGGTACAAGAACACGCTGGCGGCGGACTTCGACGCCGTGAACGAGTACAACATGGATTCCGTGCGTTTCACCTCCAACGTCTCGGACGCCGAGATGATGCGCCGCCTGTCGGCGATGAATTCCTTCATCACGCTGCCCTACAACGACGTCGTCAAGAACTACATCATCCTCTATTCCGAGCGCATGCCCTCCAAGATGGGCCGCGTGCTCGGGCTGAGCACCTATTATTTCCCGATCTTCGAGGACATCCTGCTCCGCTACGGCCTGCCCCAGGAACTCAAATACATGGCCATCATCGAGTCGATGCTCAATCCGGTCGCCACGTCCCGCGCCGGGGCCCGCGGCATCTGGCAGTTCATGTACCAGACCGGCGTCGGCTACGGGCTGGAAATCAATTCGTTCGTGGATGAGCGCCTGGATGTGGAGAAGGCCGTCGAAGCGGCCGCCCGTTATCTGCGCGACGCCTACCGCACCTTCGGCGACTGGGCCCTCGCGATCAGTTCCTACAACTGCGGCGCCGGCAACGTATCCAAGGCGATCCGCCGTGCGGACGGCAAACGCGACTTCTGGAGCATCTATCCCTATCTGCCCAAGGAGACGCGCGGCTACGTGCCCGCCTTCGTCGGCGCCATGTACGCCATGACCTACTACCGGGAGTACGGCATCGTGCCGCAGCCGATGGGCATGCCCGTGCAGACGGACACCTTCCTGATCCGGCGCAACCTGCATTTTGACCAGATCGAGGCCGTCGTGGGCGTGCCGAAAGAGGATCTGCAGAACCTCAATCCCCAGTATGTCAACGACATCATCCCCGGCAACAACCACCCGTACGTCCTGAAGCTGCCCTACACCTGGACCAGCAGTTTCCTGGAAGCCAACCGGGATTCGCTCTATGCCTTCAAGGCGGACTCGCTGCTCAGCGGCAAGGTCCTGGCCGAGCAGTCCTCCGGCAAATCTTCCGGCGGCAAATCCTCCGGCAAGTCGTCCTCCACGGGCAAGTCGTCCTCCTCGAGCCAGCAGCAGCGGATCGCACACAAGGTCAAGAGCGGGGATTATCTGGGCAAGATCGCTTCGCGCTACGGCGTGACCGTCAACCAGATCAAGAGCTGGAACAAGCTGAAATCCAACAATATCCAGATCGGACAGACCCTGTATATCTACAAGAACGGCGGTCCGACCATTTCGCAGGGCAGCACGGGCGGCAGCAGCTCCAAGTCTTCCTCCTCCTCCAAGGCCAAGACCGTGATCTACACCGTCAAATCCGGCGATACGCTCTTCAAGATCGCCCAGAAATACCCGGGCGTGAGCGCCGACGACATCAAGAAGGCCAACGGCCTCAAGTCCGACGCCATCCGCTCCGGCCAGAAACTGACGATCCCGACGAAATAAGCCCCTCCGCCATCCCTGGCCTGACCGGCCAAGAAGTAGAAGGGCGGGGATGACGGGTTATTTCTTGTAGTACTTGGGCCAGCAGTGCTCCAGGTAGGTCTTGAGGCGGTCTTCCTGGGGGTTGGGCTGGGGGTCGTAGAAGACGGTGCCGGAGAGCTTTTCCGGGAGGAATTCCAGGTCGGTGAAATGCCCGGGGTAGTCGTGGGCGTACTTGTAGCCGTCGGCATAACCCAGGTCCTCCATCAATTTCGTAGGCGCATTGCGCAGATACAGGGGCACGGAAGCCGTCTGGTCGGCCTTGGCGGCCGCAAGCGCCTTGTCGATCGCCATATAGGCAGAATTGCTCTTGGGCGAGCTGGCCAGATAGACGGCACACTCGCTGAGGGGAATCTGCGCCTCCGGCATACCGATGGAATGGACGATACGGAAAGTGGCGTCCGCCAGCAGCAGGGCATTGGGGTTCGCGAGGCCGATGTCTTCGGCCGCCAGGATGCAGAGGCGCCGCGCGATGAAGAGCGGATCCTCTCCGCCGTCCAGCATGCGCGCCATCCAATAGACGGCCGCATTGGGATCCGACCCCCGGACGCTCTTGATAAAGGCGGAAATGATATCGTAGTGCATCTCGCCGCCCTTGTCGTAGATGGCCACATTCTCCTGCAGACAGTCCGTGACCGTCTTGTTGTCAATCACGATCGGATCCGCCTTGCCGATCTGCGAATCCACCACGATCTCCAAGATATTCAGCAACTTGCGCGCATCGCCGCCGCTGTGGCGGAACAGCGCCTCCGTCTCTCGCAAATCGATCTTCCGCTCCTTCAGCACCTCGTCCTCATGCAGGGCCCGGTCCAGGAGTTGCTGCAGGTCGGCGACCTCCAGCGACTTGAGCACGAAGACCTGGCAGCGGGACAGCAGGGGAGTAATCACCTCAAAGGACGGATTCTCCGTCGTGGCGCCGATCAGGATGACCGTACCCGCTTCCACGGCCCCCAGCAGGGCATCCTGCTGCGCCTTGTTGAAACGGTGGATCTCATCGATGAAGAGGATGGGAGCGCCCGCCTGGGAGAAAAGCGACTTGCCCTTGGCGGATTCGATCACGTCGCGCACATCCTTGACGCCGGAGCTCACGGCCGACAGGGTGTAGAACTCCCGGTCCAGCGTCCCGGCGATGATGCGGGCCAGGGTCGTCTTTCCGACGCCGGGAGGGCCCCATAAAATAAAGGAAGACAAAGCGCCCGAGTCCATCATGTTCCGCAGGATGCAACCGGGGCCGACCAAATGCTGCTGACCGACGTATTCGGACAGTTTTCGAGGTCTCATCCGCTCCGGCAGGGGCGGTAACATTTTTGTTAACGACTCAAACACTTTTGTTTTACAAACTAATATTCAAGCTTTTTGATATAAGAGCGGCGACGCTTCTTACATTCGTGCTCGAAATCGCGGAATTGGCCCTGATTCTTCAGGTTCGTCTCCAGGATGGCGTTGGTTTCGGCATATCGGATGCCGAAATCATGGTATTTCCGGAACATGTCCATGAAGATCAGGGACTGGATGCCGCTGTTCTGGTAGTCGGGGTGGACCCCCACCAGAAGCATCTCCGCCGTGTCGTCGTTCTTGAAGAACATGGCCTTGCCCAGGTGCCACCAGCCGAAGGGGAACAACTTGCCCCGGGACTTCTGAAGCGCCTTGGCGATGGAGGGCATCGTGATGCCGAACGCCACCAGTTCGCCCTTTTCGTTCTCGACCATGGAGAGGTAGCGCAGGTCGAGGATGCTGAGGTAGAAGCCCAGGTATTTCTCGGCCATGTGGTCCGGCAGGACCGTGAAATTGTAGAGGTCCTTGTAGCAGTCGTTGATGCAGCGGAAGACCTTCATCCCGTAGTTCTCCTCCCGCACGATCTTGCGGGTGAGCTGACGCAGGTGGACGTTGGCCCGCTGCTCGATGATCCGGGACATGCGCTCCCAGCGGTCGGGCATCTCGGTCGGGACCGTGACGCGGTATTCGATCCAGTCGGCATCCTTCCCGAAGCCCATCCTGTCGAGGTAATCGTTATAATAGGGGTAGTTGTAGATCAGCGCCATCGTGCTGATGCGGTCAAAGCCGTCGATGAGCATGCCCTCCGGGTCGAAATCCGTGAAGCCGAGGGGCCCCACGACCGATTCCATCTTGTATTTCCGGCCGAACTCATAGACCTTCTCCATCAGGGCTTCGGCCACTTCCGGGTCCTCGATGAAGTCGTACCAGCCGAAGCGGACCTCTTTGTGGTGCCACTGTTCGTTGGCCTTGTGGTTGACGATGGCGGCCACGCGGCCGGCCAGTTCGCCGTCTTTGTAGGCCAGATAGAGCTCCGAATCGCAGAATTCCTGCGCGGCACCCTTCTTCTGGTCGAGCGTGTCCATCTGGTCGAACACGAGCGGCGGTACGTAATATGGATTGTTGCGATAAAGTTTCTCCGGGAAGTTGACAAACGTCCGTAGCTCGGCACGCGTCCGGACAGGTCTGATCTCGACTGACATTTTAGACAGGTTTTAGTTACATTATAGCTGCGAAGATAACATTTTCGTAGGAAAAAATCAAAGTTTTGGCTATATTCGTGACATGCGCCGTACCGCCCATATCCTGCTTGCCGCCGCCGTCCTGCTGCTTCTCGGCCGGGAGGCCCGGGCCCAGACGGCGCTGCTGGGCGTCTTCCAGTCGCCCAAGGGAATCGGCCTCACGGCCATGCTCGACGCGGCGAAAGGCAAGGAGACCAACATCCTGACCCTGCGCACGGATTTCTACGGCTTCCTGTCGGGCCGCACCCGGGACATAGGCGCCTGCCTGACCTATACGCACGACTACTACTTTTACCGCCGGGAAAGCGAGGGGGTCCGCCTGGCGCTCCACGCAGGTGCCGGGGGCATGGTCGGATATGCCCACGACCACGAGAAAGGCTTTTTCAGCTCCTTCGACCGGCAGCTCGACCGGGGACCCGGCTTCGTCGTCGCCCTGACGGGCCAGGCCGGCGTGCGCCTGGATTTCCGGCGCCACATCACGGTGGACCTCAGCTTTTCCGCCTGCCCGGGCATCCATCTGCGCAGCGACAGCAACACAGGCGCCATGCTCCTGTCGTTCTTCAAAAGCGGCATCTATTGCGTTTACTACCCCCAAATCAACATCATGTATCGCTTCCGGTAATGAGACGCAATGCTTTTAAAATAATTGCCTTATTCGTTGTGGCTTTCTTCTGTATGCCCGCCCTGGCGCAGGAAGAGAAGTCCCTGGCCGACCGTTTCAGCTACGGGGTCGAATGGGGCTATAGCCAGTGCTTCCTCCTGGCCCGGGACTACAATTTCCTCAGCGAGGAGGGCTACCGGGTCTTCGAGCAGTACACGGACTTCGACTGGCATGCCAACGGCCAGATTTTCGCGCGGGTAGGGTTCTCCCTGACCGACCGCACCCAGATTTCCCTGCTGGGAGGTTATTTCGGGACGGGGGAGAACAACCGGCTGCTGCCGGCGTTGCTGCGTCTCGCGTACTTCCCGGCGACCGAACGGCAGGACGGCTGGCAGTTCTGGCTGCAGGGCGGTCCCGCCTGGCACGTACACGCCATCGCCGGGAAAATGGCCCTGCTCGCCGAGGCGGGGGCCGGCTACCGGCTGTGCCTTCATCCAGCCTGCAGCATGGACCTGCTCGTGGGGCTGAAATACCTCTACGACCACCCGTCCATCCCCAATCCGGAAGCCCCCGGAAACGTGCCAGCGCACAATATCCGCAAGAATGTTGCAGGATACTGCGCGCTGGATATCTCGATTGCGTTCAGCTTCTAGAACAGCCGGTCAACCGCCGCAATGATCTCTTCTTCAGGCAGTCCCGGGTCCAGAACCAGGTCCGGCTCCTTGAGCACGTAGCCCTTGGCCATCGACCCCAGCACGCCGCCGCCGGTGCAGTTGAGCATGATGCATTCGTCCTGACGGACCTTGCCTTCCGAGACGGCCTGTGCCAGCGCGGCGACGGCGGCGCAGGGAGCGGGGAGGAGGTCGTATCCCTCCAGGTTGCGGAACTGCAGGAGCCAGTACATGATGTCGTCGTTGCTGCAGGTGAACGTGTCGCCGCCGCTCGCGCGGAGCACGTCAAACACGCCGCCGGCCAGCGAGTAGGGCGGTTTGCGGTTGGCCAGCACCTTCGCGAGGATCACCTCGGCGCTCCGGCGTCCCTCGACCGGATCCAGCCCGGCCAGGGCGCGGGACTGGGCCTTCCAGGAATCGTGAATCAGGGTAAACGGCCGGTTCTGCGCCATATACACGCGCATCTTGTTCTCGCCGAAACGGCCGTCGGCCGCCAGGCGCTCCGCGTTCTCCCAGGCGGCGATGGCGCCGGTGCCGGAGCCCACGGCCTGGAAATAGGCATCCGGGATGCGGCCCGCCTTCTCCACGAAGCTGAGCAGGGTCGTGCCCATGCCGTCGCGGCGCGCCACGTTCTTGGCGCCGCCCTCGAGGAAATAACGGGGGTTCCTGGCCAGCTTTTCGCCCAGGGCGATGGCGTCGTAGTAGTCGCAGCCGTGGGGAGCCGCCACCAGCTTGACGCAGCGGTGGAGCTTCTTGTGGAACCACAGGTCGTGCTTGTTGTCCTCCGGGATGCAGATCACCACCGGGATCTCATTGTCCGAGCAGACCTGCGCGAAGGCGCGGGCCGTGTTGCCGGCGGACTGGACCACCAGCACGCGCTGCTCCTTCCTGTCCATGCGGGCGCAGACGCTGAAGGCCTCCGTCTCCTTGAAGGAGCAGGTCTCCATCTTGGCGCCGATCTTGGGATTCCAGCCCGAGAAAGTGATATACAGATCGCTCAGTCCCAGATGCTTGGCAAGTCCCTTGGACTTATAGGTCACAGGGGCGCAGGAGTGCCGCAGCGTCCGCCGGATGGGCATCCAGTCCGCATAACGGTACAGGCCCTTGAGTTCGGGACGGGGGTTGAACTGCTTCTGCGCATAGACCGCGCGGACCAGCGACGGATCGCCGCCCTGCGGATCGGACAGGTCCCAGCCACGGTCTTCGAAGACCCGGCCGGTGGCCACGTTCATCAGTTGGTACTGGGTAGGTTTGAATTTCATATCACGTTTTCTATAATTTCATAAAGAGCCAGACATAGTAGCCGACGAAGGTCAGCAGCATCAGGGAAGCCTCCCAGCGGTCGATGGTGTCGCGCTTTCCGGTGTAGGTCCAGAGCCAGACCAGCACGATGCTGAGCATCAGCACACCATAGTCCACCCAGGTCATGGCGATCGTCGAGAGCGGCGTCAAGATGGCGGAGGCGCCGAGGATCAGCAGGATGTTGAATACGTTGGAACCGAGCACATTGCCCAGCGCCAGCTGATCTTTTTTCTTGGCGGCGGCCACGATGCAGGTGGCCAGTTCCGGCAGGGAAGTGCCGCCGGCCAGCAGGGTGATGGCGATGAACTTGTCGGACACGCCCAGGGCGCGCGCGATGGCGGTGGCGTTGTTCACGAACAGCTGACCGCCGAAAATCAGGCCGCCCAGGCCGGCCAGCACGAGCAGGATGGCCAGCCAGATGTTCTTGACCTTCTCTTCCGAGCCGTCCTCCGCATTGCCCTGGTCCGTCTTGAAGCAGTAGAACATGTAGGCGGCGAAGATGAGCAGGAAGACGATGCCCTCGACGCGGCCCAGCTGCATGCCCGTGAGGGCCAGCGCCACGAACAGGAAGGTCACCAGCAGGGTGATGGGGATGTCCCGCGTGCGGTTGGTCGCCGTCACGGCAACGGGGGCGATCGCGGCGGTCATGCCCAGGATGAGCAGGGTATTGAAAATATTGGAACCGACGACGTTGCCGACGGAGATGTCGGCATTGCCCTGCAGGGCGCCGGTCAGGCTGACGACCAGTTCCGGGCAGCTGGTGCCGAAGCCCACGATGGTCAGGCCGATGACGAATTCACTGATGCCGGCCTTGCGGGCGATGGCGGACGCACCGTCCACCAGCCACTCGGCGCCGAAGACGATCAGCGCCAGGCCCGCAAGCAATAAGAGGATCTGTAATGCCATTGTCTATTCTTCTTCCATGCGGTCCAGCCGGCACACATTCTCCACGTGGTAGGTGTGGGGGAACATATCCACGGGCTGGACGTCCGTAATCTTGTATTGTCCGCTCATCATTTCCATGTCCCGCGCCTGCGTGGCTGGGTTGCAACTCACATAGACGATCCGCTTCGGAGCGGCTTCGAGGATCGTCTTGACCACGTCGGGATGCATCCCGGCGCGGGGCGGATCGGCGATGATCACGTCCGGACGGCCGTGCTGCGCGATGAAGTCCGCCGTGAGGATGTCCTTCATGTCGCCGGCGTAGAACTCGCAGTTGGAGATCCCGTTGCCGGCGGCGTTGAGCTTGGCGTCCTCGATGGCCTCGGGGACGTATTCGATGCCGATGACGCGTTTTGCGCCGCGCGCGACGAACTGGGCGATGGTGCCCGTGCCCGTGTAGAGGTCATAGACCGTCTCCGTGCCCGTCAGGGCGGCGAATTCGCGGGTGGCCTTGTAGAGCTTGTAGGCCTGTCCGGTATTGGTCTGGTAGAAGGATTTGGGGCCGATCTTGAAGCGCAGGCCCTCCATCTCCTCATAGATGGCCGGCTCGCCGCTGTGCAGGATGCAGGTCTGGTCGCCGATCGTGTCGTTCTTCTTGTCGTTGATCACGTAATAGAGCGACGAGATCTGCGGGAACCCGGCCGCCACGGCGTCCAGCAGGGGAGCGCGCAGCGGGAAATCCTCGCCGAAGCAGACGATCAGCATCACCGCGCCGGCGTCCGTCGTGCGGACGAACATGTTGCGCAGCTGCCCGCGGTTCTCGCGGATATCATAGAAGCTCACGCCGTGCTCCAGGCACCAGTGCTTGATGAAGAGACGGATGGCGTTGGTCGGCTCGGGCTGCAGGTGGCAGCGCTCGATATCGAGCACCTTGTCGAAATACTTCCCGACGTGGAAGCCCAGACCGGGACCGGACGGGACGCCGGATTCGATCTCCTCGCGGGTCATCCAGCGTTTGCTGGAGGCGGAGAACTCGAGTTTGTTGCGGTAGTAGATGGTCTTGTCGGAGCCGAGGATGGGCCGGAATTCCGGCACGCTCAGGTGGCCGATGCGCGTCAGCTGGTCATAGACCTGGCGCTGCTTGGCGGCGAGCTGGATCTCGTAGGGGAGCGGCTGCCAGCGGCATCCGCCGCACACGG
>CAMHIP010000071.1 GCA_946185205.1 uncultured Bacteroidales bacterium
AAGAAATCAACGCTCTCGATTCTTAGTTTCTCGGTACTTGCTTGTACTTGTTCTTCCAGTATTTTCAATGATCTCTTCCAGTCCTCTCGGAAAGGGACTGCAAAGGTAAACCACTTTTTTGAAAGTGCCAAATTTTTTTGAATATTTTTTCGCCTAAAATTTTTTATCTTTGTTTCACGATGGAAAATTACTGCTTGACCGAGCCTCGCTACGAGGTCATGAATTACCGCCGCTGCGGACGCAGCGGCCTGCTGCTCCCCGAGATTTCGCTGGGTTTCTGGCACAATTTCGGCGAAGCCGCCGACCCGGACCGCTGCCGGGCGATCGTGGAGACCGCTTTCGACAACGGGATCACCTACTTCGACCTGGCCAACAACTACGGCCCGCCCTACGGCAGCGCCGAGACGACGTTCGGCCGGATCTTCGACCGCTCCCTGCGCACGCACCGCGACGAGATCATCGTAGCCACCAAGGCCGGGCACGACATGTGGCCGGGGCCGTATGGCGAATGGGGCTCCCGCAAGAACCTGATCGCCTCGCTCGACCAGAGTCTGCGGCGCATGCAGCTGGACTATGTCGATATTTTCTATTCGCACCGGCCCGACCCGCGCACGCCGCTCGAGGAGACGATGCAGACGCTCGTCGATATCGTCCGCAGCGGCAAGGCGCTCTATGCCGGCATCTCCAAGTATCCGCCCGAGATGGCGGCGCGCGCCTATGCCTACCTGCGCGAGGCGCACGTCCCCTGCCTGGTCTATCAGGGGCGCTACAACATGCTGGACCGCGGCCCGGAAGCGGAAATCCTGCCGCAGGCAGCCGCCGAAGGGGCCGGCTTCGTGGCCTTCTCCCCGCTGGCGCAGGGCCTGCTTACCGACCGCTACCTCAACGGCATTCCCGAGGACTCCCGCATGCGCCACAGCCGTTTCCTGACGGAGAATGCGCTCACGCCCGAACTCCTCGCGCAGCTGCGCGCCTGGAACGAAGAGGCCAAGGCCGAAGGACTCGCCCTGGCGCAGTATGCCCTGCGCTGGATCCTGCGCCGCCCCGAAGTCACGTCCGTGATCATCGGCGCCAGCAGCGTGGAGCAGCTGAAGAAGAACCTCGCCGCACTGGAACGCTGAGCCGGTATTTTTTCGTAACTTTGCGCCCGCAATGAGTCAGCAGGCGTCACTTTGGAAGTTGTTCGGCGTTTTCGCCAAGATGGGAGCATTCACCATCGGGGGCGGCTACGCCATGCTTCCGCTCATCGAGCAGGAGATGACCTCCCGCGGCTGGATCAGCCGGGAGGACATCCAGGACATCATCGTGCTGGCACAGAGCGCCCCGGGCATCCTGGCCGTCAACATGGCCATCTACACCGGCCACAAGATCAAGGGCCTGCCGGGCAGCATCGTGGCGGCCGTCGGGGCCGTCCTCCCCTCGCTCCTGATCATCCTGCTGATCGCCATGTTCTTCACGGAATTCAAGGACAATGACATCGTGCGGCGCATCTTCCAGGGCGTCCGCCCGGCGGCCGTGGCGCTCATCCTCACGGCCGGGGTGCGGATGGCCGGGACGGCCTGCAGCGCGTGGTGGACCTGGCTGCTGGTGGCCGCTTCAGCCCTGCTCGTGGCCTTCCTGAAGGTCTCCCCCATCTGGATCATCCTCGCGACCGTGTCGGTGGCGGCCTGCATCTCCCTCCTCAACCAAAAGAAAGGAAAACGATGACCGGCCTGCTTCTCCAACTCTTCGCGACCTTCTTTTTCATCGGGCTGTTCAATTTCGGGGGCGGCGGCGCGATGCTCTCCCTCATCCAGGGACAGGTCGTGACGGCGAAGGGCTGGATCACCCAGGGGATGTTCACGGACATCGTGGCCATCTCCCAGTCCACCCCGGGCCCGATCGGCATCAACTGCGCCACCTATGTGGGCTATGAGGTCATGCACGGCGCCGGCTACGGCCCGCTCGCCGGCATACTCGGCTCCACGCTGGCCACCTTTGCGGTGGTGCTTCCTTCGTTTATCGTTTTCTTCTTGATAATCAGAGTATTCAACAAATTCCACGAAAGCCGCACCTTCGAGGATATCATGCGGGTGCTGCGCCCCGTCGTGACCGGACTCATCATCGCCGCGGCGCTGGTGCTCATCTTCAGCACCCGCTGGGACGGACTGCAGCCGCAGGTGCGCCTGATCACGGAGAACTTCCCGGACTGGAAGTCCTGGGTGCTGTTCGCGGCCGCCTTCGCGCTCGGCTATACCCGGAAAGCCGGGCCAATCGCCATCATTTTGGGCGCCGGGGCGCTCGGATTGTTGATTTATTGATTATCTTTATCCCGATGAAAAAAATCCTGACCCTGGGCATATTGTGCCTTCTTTCGCTGTGCGCGCGGGCGGGCGCGCTCGATGAGATCGTCCCCCGTCCGGCCGAAGCGCAGCTGCTCAAAGGCAGTCTGCGCGTAGCCGGCATTTCCGTCAAATGCGACCCCGCGCTGGGGGCCGGGGCGCAGGCCGCCGTCAGCGCCTTCGCCACCCGGCTCGGCTACATCAGCGGCAAGACCTGCCCGTTCTCCACACCGCCCGGCCTGGCAGACGCCGTCGCATCCGGCAAGACCAGGGGCATCCTGTTCCTGCAGGACGCCTCGCTGGGACCGGAAGAATACGGCATCCGGGTGGAAGGCGGCCGCGCCGTCGTCCGCACCAGTGCCCTGAACGGGGTCCTGTACGCCCTGGAGACCCTCCGGCAGCTGCTGCCCGCCGCCATCTACGGCGACGCGGTCGCCGAGAAGGAACGCTGGGTCCTGCCCTGCTGCGAGATCCGCGACCGGCCCCGCTTCGCCTGGCGCGGCATGCATCTGGACTGCGCCCGGCATTTCTGGAGCGTCGAGGAGATCAAGCGCTACCTCGACATCATGGCCGTCTATAAGCTCAACCGCTTCCACTGGCACCTCACCGACGACCAGGGCTGGCGCATCGAGATCAAGTCCTACCCGCTGCTGAGCCAGATCTCCTGCTGGCGCGAAGGCACCATGATCGGGCAGGACTTCTCCTCCAACGACGGCATCCGCTACGGCGGTTTCTATACGCAGGAGCAGATCCGCGACGTGGTGGCCTATGCCGCCGCGCGCGGGATCGAGGTCATGCCGGAGATCGAACTGCCCGGCCACATGCTGGCCGCCATGGCGGCCTATCCCGAACTCGGCTGCACCGGCGGTCCTTATGCCGCCTGGACGAAATGGGGCGTTTCCGACGAGGTCCTGTGCGTGGGCAAGGAGAGCACCTTCACCTTCCTGGAAGCCGTCCTGGGCGAAGTGGCGGAGCTTTTCCCGGGCGAATACATCCACATCGGCGGGGACGAGTGTCCCAAGACGCAGTGGGAGAAATGCCCGCTCTGCCAGGCCCGGATCCGCGAACTGGGGCTTCACGGCGACGGGCGCTTCACGGCGGAGCAGTACCTGCAGAACTATGTCACCAAGCGCGTCCAGGACTTCCTCGCCACCAAGGGCAAGAAGATCGTCGGCTGGGACGAAATCCTCGAAGGGGAGCTCGCCCCGGGCGCGACCGTGATGTCCTGGCGCGGCACGGCGGGTGCCAAAGAGGCGGCCGCCAAGGGCTTCGACGCCATCCTGGCACCCACGTCGCACTGCTACTTCGACTACCTCCAGTCGGAAGACAAGGCCTCCGAGCCGCTGGGTTTCAACGGCGTCGTCACGCTGGAGAAGATTTACTCCCTGGACCCGCTGGAAGGAATCCCCGCGGAGCAGGCCGGCCACATCCTCGGCCTGCAGGCCAACCTGTGGACAGAATACATCTCCACCCCGGAACACCTGGAATACATGCTGCTGCCGCGCATGCTCGCCCTCTCCGAGGTGCAGTGGTGCCGGCCGGAGCACCGCGACCCGGCCCGCTTCCTGCAGGCGCTCCGCGAACATGAGTTCCCGGTGCTCGACCTGCTGGGCTACCATTATCGCAAGACATTGAACCATTAACCGTTGATATGATGAGAAGAATCCTTTTGACCCTCGCCTCCGCGCTTGCGGTCCTGCCGCTCCTGGCAGCCCCCGCCGGGCAGGAGGCGCGTCTGCTCCGCTTCCCCGCCGTGGGCGGCGGGAAAATCGTTTTCTGCTATGCAGGCAACCTCTACAGCGTCGGCATCGACGGCGGCCAGGCCGTCAAGCTCACCTCCGACGTGGGCTACGAGTGCTTCCCCAAGATCTCGCCGGACGGGCAGACCGTCGCCTTCACGGCACAGTATGACGGCAACACGGAAGTCTATACCATCCCGATCACGGGCGGTGAGCCCAAACGCCTGACTTACAGCGCCCTGGTCGGGCGCGACCAGGTGGGCGAACGCATGGGGCCCAACAACATCGTGATGGGCTGGACGCCCGACGGCAAGCAGATTATCTACAGAAGCAAGCAGTGGTGCTTCAGCGGCCTGCGCGCCCAGCTCTGCAAGGTCAGCGTGGACGGCGGCCTGCCGGAATTCATCCCGACCACGGAAGGCGGCTTCTGCTCCTATTCGCCGGACGGCAAGCGGCTCGCGATGAACCGGATGTTCCGCGAATTCCGCACCTGGAAGTACTATCGCGGCGGCCAGGCGGACGACATCTGGATCAACACGGTGGGCAGCACCCGACTGGAAAAGATCACCGACAACGACGCCCAGGACATCTTCCCGATGTGGATCGGCCAGGAGATCTATTTCCTGTCGGACCGCGACCGGACCATGAACCTCTTCGCGTATGACACCCGCAGCCGCCAGACCCGCAAGGTCACCGATTTCACGGAGTATGACTGCAAGTTCCCGGCCCACAGCGCGGACGGCTATGTCGTCTTCGAGAACGGCGGCTACATCTACAAATATGACGTCCGCAAGGGCGCGGCCGAGAAGGTCTCCATCCGGCTCGCCGACGACAACGTGTGGAGTCGCACGGAATACCGCAGCACGGGCCTCAACCCGTCCGGCGTCAGTCTCTCGCCCGACGGAAAACGCCTGCTGGCCGTGGTGCGCGGCGACATCTTCTCCCTCCCCGCCGAGAGGGGCCCGGTGGTGAACATTTCCCGCTCGCCGGGCTCGCACGAGCGCGAGGCGGTCTGGAGCCCGGACGGCTCCCGCATCGCCTGGATCTCCGACGCCTCCGGCGAATACCAGATCTACACGGCGCCCTCCGATGATATGACGAAGGCCAGCTGCCTGACGGACTTCCAGGAAGGCTACCCGTCCAACCTGCAGTGGAGCCCGGACGGCAAGAAACTCTATTTCTCCACCCTGCACTGGGATGTCTGCGAACTGGATGCCGACACCCGCGCGCTCAGCCGCATCATCGTGGGCGAACGCTCCGCCATCCGCTCCTTCACCCTGTCGCCGGACGGCGCCTGGGCGGCCTACACCGCCACGCAGCCCAACTTCATCAGCGGGCTCTACCTGTTCGACCTCAAGGCCCGCAAGAGCTATCCGGTCACCGACCGCTGGTACGACGCCTCCTCACCGGTCTTCTCGCGTGACGGCAAATATCTGTTCTTCACCTCCGCGCGCGATTTCCGCTCGCAGTATTCCGACGTCGAATGGAATGCCTCCTACAACGTCTCCGACTTCGTGTTCGTGCTGCCGCTGGCGAAGGATACGCCGAATCCGATGACGCTGGGCAATGATGAGTATGAGATTCGCCGGTCGGAGCCGGCGAATGACGGGAAGAAGGGCGCTCCTTCGTCATCCGCCGGCTTGACCGGCGGATCTCCCGCCACGAAGGTAGATCTTGACGGCCTCGGCCGGCGCATCACCGCCCTGCCCCTGCCGGCAGGCCGCTACCGTCTGCTGCTCGCCGACGGCGACAAACTCTACTACAGCTCCTTCGGCGGCTTCGGCATGCCGGGCGGCGCACGTGGCGGCCGGGGAGCCGCCGGCGCTGCCGTCAAGACGCTCGACCTCAAGACCCTGCAGACCGGCGACGGCCCCGCCGACATGCCCCTCGCCCTGACCCCGGACGCCAAGAAGGCGCTCGTGCGCAGCGACGGCCAGTACAAGGTCGTCTCCTTCGGCGGTCCGGCACGCGGCGGCTCGGCCGTCCCGACCGACGAGATCGACATGCTGATCGACCACGAGGCCGAGTGGGCCCAGATCTACGACGAGAGCTGGCGCATCACCCGCGACAATTTCTATGTGGAGAACATGCACGGTGTCGATTGGGACCACATGCGCGAAAAATACGGCCAGATGCTGCCCTACGTCAAGCACCGCGACGACCTGACCTACCTGATCGGCGAACTGATCGGCGAACTGAATGTGGGCCACGCCTATATCACCTCCGGCGAGAAGCCCGACATCCCGCGCATCCCCACCGGCCTGCTCGGCGCGCAGTACAGCAAGGACAAGGGTACGGGCGCCTTCCGGATCGAGAAGATCTTCCGCGGCGCCGACTGGGACGAGACGCTGCGCTGCCCGCTCCGTACCCCGGGCGTGGACGCCAAGGTGGGCGACTACATCGTGGAAGTCAACGGCACGCCCGCGAAGGAACTGTCGGATCCGGGCCAGGCCCTCATCGGCAAGGCCGGCAAGACCGTCTCGCTGAAGATCGCCTCCTCGGCTTCCGGCAAGGGTGCCCGCACCGTCTATGTCAAGCCCGTGGCAGACGAATCGGGCCTCGCCTACTACGAATGGGTGCAGAACAATATCGAGAAAGTCGACCGGCTCTCCGGCGGGGAGATCGGTTACATCCACATCCCCGACATGAGCACCGAGGGCCTGGACATGTTCACCAAGCTCTACTACACGCAGCTGGACAAGAAAGCCCTCATCATCGATGACCGTATGAACGGCGGCGGCAACGTCTCCCCGATGATCCTGGAGCGCCTGCAGCGCGAAGTCTATCGGATGAACATGTACCGCAACGGCGGCAACCGCACGGTCCCCAACGAGGCGTTCTACGGGCCGAAGGTGTGTCTCATCGACAAGTATTCCTCCTCCGACGGCGACCTCTTCCCCTACGGCTTCCGCCAGCTGGGCCTGGGCAAGTTGATCGGCACCCGCTCCTGGGGCGGCATCGTGGGCATCTCCGGCTCCCGCCAGTTCGTGGACGGGCAGGATATGCGCACCCCGTTCTTCACCTCCTATTCGACGGAAGGTGAATGGATCATCGAGGGCCATGGCGTCGATCCCGATATCGTGGTCGATATCAACCCCTTCGAAGACTGGCTCGGCAAAGACGCCCAGCTGGAAAAGGCCGTCGAGTACCTCAAGGGCGAACTGAAGAACTACCGGCCGCTCCCCGGCACCCCCGCCGCCCCGGACAAGAGCAAATAGGCATTAAGCGCCCGTCAGCAGGTCAAGCAGGGCCTGCGTCCCGACGCCGTCGAAGTATTGAGCGACTTCGGCGGCGTCGAGTCTTTCCTGCAGGGCGGTGCGGTCGAAGCGCACGCCGGTGAGGCGGGAGGCGAGGCCGGAGGCGGGCAGGGCGCCGAGGAAATCGCCGCCGAATTCGACGCCGGTCAGGATGCCGCGGTCCAGGCAGAGCCGGGCCTCCACGGTGCCGCAGGCGAGCGCGCCGCTGCGGACCAGATCGGCTTCGCGGGACTGCCCGTAAAGCCAGTCCCAGGTGGAAAACTTCGTGTCAGCGATGCGCTGTACCGCTTCCCGGCGGAAATCCTCGAAAGGCAGCTGCACGTCGCCTGCCGCCAGGATCTCCTGCAGGGCGGCCTGCAGCGCATCCAGGCAGGAGAACTGCGGCAGGAAATCCTTGAGATTGGCCACGCGGCTCCGGACTGAAGCGATGCCCTTGACGGCCAGTTTGGAACCGGGCACGTCCAGCGCATGCGCCAGCGTATCCAGGTCCACGTCGTACATCAGCGTGCCGTGGATGATCTCCCGGTCGCGCCAGACCCGGCGGGCGTAGCCGGAGACCTTGCGGCCGCCGACATAGATATCGTTGCGGCCGGTGAGCTCCGCCGGGACGCCCAGCGAGCGCAGCGCAGAGACCATCGGTTCCGGGCTCACGCCGCGTCCGACGAAGGTATAATTGAGATTCTGCAGATCATGATAGACGGCGCCGCCCCCCGTCACCCGCCGGGCCAGCCGGATATCGTGCGCCTCCAGATAGCCGAGGTTGACCTCGGCGAAAGCATTCTGGTTCAGGCCGATAATGACGGACGGGCGGTTGCGCCACAGATAGAAAAAGCAGTCGTTCGACGGATACTGCTCCAGGCAGTACTCGTCGAACGACATATTGTACCAGGGATCGGTCGATGGATTGGACAGGAACCGCATCCCGAAGAAATTACATTTCGTTGCCGACCTTGCGGGCGCGCTCCGGCTTGTCGAGGTTGATGCCGTCGGAGGTCGCCACCTCCACGAGGATGTTCCATCCGGCGCAGAGATAGACATACGGCTGCATCGGACCTGCATCCGGGACGATGATCGTGCGCTCGAACGGGGTCTCCTTCGTGTCAATGGCCACCACGTGCACGCCGGCGCCCTTGAAGACGGTCAGGAATTTCTCGTACTCGCTCTCGATCGGGTTGACCAGGAAAACGATGTCGCCGTCCTGCATCACCTCCTCGATGCCGTGGACCGCATAGGTCCCCTCGAGGAAGTCGCTCTTGCGGCGGGTGATCTCGTTGGTCTTGAGGGTCAGTTCCTCGGCCACGCCGTCGTTGTAGCCGGCGAAATAGATGGTGTGCGCGCCCTTGACCCACTCCACGATCTCGGCGGGGATCTGCTGGGTCAGCGCGGTCTCCAGCTTGTCGGGAAGGCCGGCGAGCACCGGACGCATGTCCTTGCCTGCGAGGTGCCAGAAAATGGACTCGCAGAAGAGGGCCTGCTCGATCACGCTCTTGGTAGCGGCGACAGCCTGTTCCCAGCCGCAGCCCAGGACATGGCCCTTGACGCAGGCCTGCTCGAGCGGCGTGTCGGGATTGGCGCTCAGGGAGAAGGTGGCCTTGTGGCCTTCGGCCTGCAGCTTCTTGGCCAGCATCAGGGCCTCCTTGGTCCGTCCGGAGTTGGAGTCGATCAGGACCGTAAACTTGCTCAGGTCGTACTCGGCGGCCTGGTGGGAGCCGTCATTCTGGACTTCCGTGGCGAGGCCCCAGGTCAGGGAGACGCGGCGGCAGTTCTTGGCGGGCAGCAGGCGGGAAGAGCCCTCGCCGGAGAAGAAGATCTTGCCGGTCTTGCGGACGGAGTCCGCGACGAATTTGGAACAATCGGGGTCAAACTTGGCGACCGTCGGCACGGTGCCCATCATTTCCTGCACCAGATAATACTGGGCGTACTTATTTTCTTTCAGATTCATAGCGTTGATGATAACTAAATACGAAGACGCAACTCCTCGAGCCGCTTCAGGTTGGTCTCGGTCTCGGACCGGATCTGCCGCACGAAGCTGTTTTCTTCCAGCGTCCCGATCGCGGCGGTCATCTCCTCGGCATTGCGGTAGGTGGCCTGACGGAAGGGGTTCTCATAATCTTTCTTGCGGGTGCGGTACACCTCGTCGCAAATGTAGCGCTGGATACGCTCTTCTTCGCTGATGGCCTGTCGCCAAGCCGTTGCGTCCATTTGTTCGAGCCCCATCAGCGAGCACAGCGAGAGATAGGCATGACGCAATTTGTCAACGGGATAGCGCCTCCAGATGTCATTGTAACGCTTGTGGATGTCCTTCCAGGACGCCAGCTTGCCGCTCCGGATATCGGCGCGGAGACGGTCGAACTCGGTCGCCGTCATCAACTGGCCTCCCAGGTTGACCCACTCGCGCTGACGACGGCTCTTCAGAAGTGCAGACAGGGAGGTGAGCGTCTCGCCGGGATTGGCTTCGAGGTAATCCAGCGCATTCATCACGGCGTAATGCACAAGCATATCGCCATAAGCGTGGTACGCGCGCCAAGCCTTGCGGATCAAGACGTTGCGATGACTTTTCTCCATGCCTTCGCCGAAGATCTCAAGAGCGTCAACGGTCTTGGAGTCCCCATTGAGCAATTCGCGGCCCTTAGCCCGCAGTTGCTCATCCTTGAGGGTGTCGAAAGGAATATTCTCGTGGCGATACCAGGCCTGGGCCGTCCAGCGTTCCAGCAGTGCGCGGCCCTGGAGGACCTCCTCCATGCTGTCGGGGGCGAAGGTATCGAATTCGATGTTCTGAGTTTTGGTGATCCGCTTGTCGCGGGTCTTGTACTTCCAGTTGTTGCGCGCCAGCGCATACATGTTGTGGCTCCACCAGAAGGCCGGCGAGACTTCGAGCCGGTCCTCCTTGGCATTGTTGCTCAGCAGGGCGAACGGGAGCGGGATGTTGAGCTCGGCCGGGTAGTCCGCCTTGGCGAGCAGCGTGTAGCTGGCAAACTTGCTGGAATGCTTGATGCTGGTGCACAGGCCGGGCCAGAAGCCGCGGCCGGCCTCCACCTCATTGTCGTTGGTGCGGCTGTTGTGGTTGGAGCCGATCGTCGCGCCGGCGGCCATGTTGCTCTGCCCCTTGACGCAGGCGGCGATCAGGAAGGAATTGTTGTGGTGCTGCTCGTGCGCCGGGAAGATGAGGTTGTGGAGCACTTCGCAGCAGGAAATCGTGGAATTGTCTCCGAGAATGGAGTTGATCAGGCGCGCGCCGAACTTGAGGGCGCTATTGTTGCCGATCACGAAACGGATGGCCGTGCAGGAGTAGAAGACGCGGCTGCCGA
>CAMHIP010000072.1 GCA_946185205.1 uncultured Bacteroidales bacterium
AACTCCTGCGTGAGGCGGCGGACCTCCATGTAGGCGTCCATGTTGATGTCCTTCACGAGGAAGCCGTCGGCCTTCATCATCTGCTGGATGGTGATCACGTCCGGGTGGACCTTGCCCCAGGAGAGGGGCTCCACCGCGACGTCCAGATAGTCGGCGCCGGCGCGGGCGACCTCCAGCATCGAGGCGGGGGAGAAGCCCGGGCCGCTGTGGCCGTGGTACTGCACCTTGATGTGCGGGTGCTTCTTCTTGATGCCGGCGACGATCTGGCCGAGCTCGGTCGGACGGCCCACGCCCGCCATGTCCTTGAGGCAGATCTCGTCGGTGCCGTATTCGACAAGCTGCTCCACCAGCTTGAGGTAGTACTCGACGGAGTGGACCGGGGAGTGGGTGATGGACAGGGCGGCCTGGGAGATCATGCCGCCTTTCTTGGCATATTCAATGGAAAGCTTGAGGTTGCGCGGGTCGTTGAGGCCGCAGAAGGAACGGGCGATGTCCGTGCCCTGCTTCTTCTTGACCTTGAACATCAGCTCGCGCACGTCCGCAGGGACCGGGTACATCCGGAGGGCGTTCAGGCCCCGTTCCAGCATGTGGGTCTGGATGCCTGCCTTGTGGAACGGCGCCGTCCATTTGCGGACGGAGATGTTGGGGTTCTCGCCGTAGAGAAGGTTCACCTGCTCGAAGGCGCCGCCGTTGGTCTCCACGCGGTCGAAGCAACCCATATCGATGATGGCCGGTGCGACCCGGACCAGCTGGTCCACGCGCGGCTGGTACTTGCCGGAGGACTGCCACATGTCCCTGTAAACGAGGGAGAATTTTATTTCTTTTGCCATAATTCTACAAAGGTAATCATTTTTCTTTGTCTCCCTGCTTGCATAGAAAAAATATTTTCGTACCTTTGTGGCTCCTTCTGAATACGGTGCGATTAGTTCAGTTGGTAGAGCACCAGATTGTGGTTCTGGGTGTCGTGGGTTCGAGCCCCACATCGCACCCCCAAGACAAAGACCTCCCCGCCGGGAGGTCTTTTTGTATGGAGCGCGAACCTGTACCCGTTGTACGGGCCCTGTCATGCCCCCAAGCAAAACCATAAAAGACGCAAGATCAGCTACTTCCAAAAACGGCCTGCCATTTCCAAAACGGCCTGCAGAGAGAACGGCCCCGCCCACCGGTCCGCCGGGGATGAAAAGCCTCGGGCGCAAATCAGATTGATGGAAAATGATTATATTTGTTTGAGTTAAATGATTATGTGTTATGGCAGAGCAAAACAAATGGACAAAGAAACGTGTCATCTGGTTAGGTGTTATTTTAGGTTTAGGTATTTTGGCTAATCTCGCTCTTATTTTCGAGATTGAAGATTGGTCGAGTTATCAGCATTTATTTGGTGCCATAGGTCATATCGTAACGTGTTTGCTTTTGGTCTATGTGTTTATCTTTATACTTAAAAAGTACAAGCAAAATGAACAACCTTAATCAGAGACATTTCTATGAATAAATGAAACTCATTTAAAAAGGAGTTCGAAAAAGGAACAACATCGCACCCCAAATGGTTCTGAGAGCGATTTTTCGAATCGCTCTCTTTTTTTATTCCCTTGTAAGTGCTTGGTTTCTTTAAGGATGAGATTCAGTATTCCGTTATCGGTCGTTTCGCTTCAACCCCGGTTCCTGCACTGGCCCGGCAGGTTCCTGCTCCTATTGGGCAGCGACCGGGCTGAGCCGGTAGGCGATGACGTCGTGGGAGGGGATGGTGACGTCCCGTTTGGCAGTGACCAGGCGGCCGCGCTGCTTGCCGGTGCCTTTGGCGAGGGTGCGGAAGGGCTTGGCGGCGGGGTTCCAGAGGTTGCGGGCTTCGTAGTTGACTGTGTCGAAGCAGGTCTTGCGCCCGCTCAGTTTGTCGTCCACCTCCAGGGCGGACCAGTCGAGGGTGACGGTCGCAGACTCTTCTCCCGTATTCATCACGCAGAAGGCCCAGTCGCCGTCCACGAGCGGTTTGAACCAGTATTGGAGGTCGCCCTTTTTCTTGAGGCGGAGTCCCTGGATACCCAGCGGATCCTGGTCCACGGCGATCATCTCCTTGTTCCGGATGATGGCGAGCGTCTCCTCCGAGATGCTCCGCAGGTCGTTGCCGAGGATCAGCGGAGCGGCCATCATGCACCACATCGTGAAATGCGCGCGGTCCTCGCTCTCGGTCATATCGTAAAAGATGCCGTCCACGGTGCTGCTGTTGCCGACTTCGAGCATGTCGGGGTCGTTCCAATGGCCAGGGCCGGCGTAGGCGCGCAGCGGCTCATTGCGGTCGATGATCTCCAGCACGCTCATCGGCTTCCAACGCCGCTTGCCGTTCTCGTCATAGCTGACCGGGACGGGAGCGAAGGCCGGGCCGATGTCGCCCGTGGTACGCCAGGAATGGCCGACGTCCTGCGCCCACTCCCAGGGCTTGTTGGAGCCCCATTCGCAGATGCTGAAGAAGATGGGCCGCCCGGCTTTGCGCAAGGCGTTGCGCATCAGGGTGTAGGCGCCCTTGGGATTGACGTTGTTGGTGAAGCACCAGTCGTATTTGAGGTAATCGACACCCCATTGGGCATAGGTGTAGGCGTCCTGGTATTCGTGCCCGAGGCTGCCGGAGTAGCAGGCGCAGGTGAAGTTGCCGGCGTCGCTGTAGATGCCCAGCTTGAGGCCACGTGCGTGCAGGTAGTCGGCCAGCGCCTTGATCCCGGAAGGGAATTTCGTGCGGTCTTCCCGGATGAAGCCGCGCTCGTCGCGCTCGCCGTGCCAGCCGTCATCGAGGTTGAGGTAGATGTAGCCGGCGTCCACGAGACCCAGCTCGACCATCGCGTCGGCGATGGCCTTGATCTGCGTCTCGTTGATGTCCGTCATGAAACAGTTCCAGGAGCTCCAGCCCATCTGCGGGGTGTCGGCGACGCCTTCCCATTTCGGAAGGTCGGCGGACGGGCGCCGCGGCTGGGCGGTCGTGAGGGGTGCTGCGGCCAGCAGCAGGAGAAAGGCTGTAAAAAGTGCGGATCGTTTCATCTTGCAGTATCGAGAGGAAGGTTGGAGAAAACAGGGGTGGCCACGGCGGCGCTGTCGTAGCCGTCGGGCCGGCCGAATACGGTGAAATCGATGATGCCGAGCGGGTTGTCTTTGGGCCAGCCCGTGACGGTGAGGCGCACGAAGCGGCAGTTGACCGGCGCGAACTCGTCCCAGACGGTGTCGCGCGCCGTCGTGTTGCGCGTGCGGTCCACCACGGTCACGAACCGCTCCCCGTCCTGCGAGACTTCGAGCTTGTACTGGAAGACAGGCAGGGAGGCGGGGGCGCCGAAACGGCGGCGGGCGCCGCTGAACAGGATCCGCACGCCGTCCACCGTGAAATGCTGCACCACGTCGAAACGGGTGGCGGGGGAGAGTTCGACCGTCAGGGACGGCTGCGCGTCATCCGCTGCGGGCATCCACACGGTCCCGCTGTAGTTGTCCACGGCGTAGGCGGCGGGGAAGCCCGGCTGCTCGGAGGAGCATTTCGAGAGGGCGTTCATCGCCGTCATCTTGTTGATGGTCACGGGGATGGAGGCGGGCTCGGACGGATCCGCCTGCGTGCCGGGAGCGGGCTGCGGCGTGTCGGTGACCGCGCAGGACATCAGGCCGTCGGCGTCGAAGCGGACGCGGTCCATGCCGATGCGGCGGCCGCCCGGCGGATTGGACAGGACGATGGTGTAGAACTGCCACCATTCGTCCGTGCCCTTCAGCCGGACGATGGAGCCGTGGGCCGTGCCGGTCACCAGCCCCTCGGTCTTGCGCAGGAGCGGGTTGTTGGGGGCGTAGCTGTAGGGCCCGAGCGGGGAGGTGGCCGTGTAATAGCCTTCGGCGTAGGTCTTCCACTGGGTGCCGGAGGCGGAGTATTCGAGATAGTAGATGCCGTTCCGCTTGATGATCCAGGGCCCCTCGATCCAGGCGACCGCAGGGTACTCGTTCATCTCGCCGTAACGCTCCCAGGCGTGCATCGGATTGAAGCCGAAGAGGTGCACGGGCTCGCCCGCGAACTCGGTCAGGTCGCGGGGGTTGAGCTTGACCCCGTAGATGCCGCTGATGCCGCGTCCCGGCCAGAACAGGTAGGGCTGGCCGTCGTCATCGACGAAGATCTTGGTGTCGAATCCGCCGTTCCAGCCCTTCTCGATGGGGCCGGTGTTCTTGAACAGGCCGAGGTCGGTGTAGGGGCCGAGCGGGTGGTCGGCCACGAAGACGTGGTCGGTGTTGCCGGTGAGGTAGAAGCGGCCTTCATACTTGACCAGGTCCGGGGCCACGGGGATGTGCTCGACGGCATGGAACTCCCAGTCCAGCAGATCGTCGGACACCCATATGCCGCCGCCGGTGCAGCACATGTAGTATCTGCCGCCCTCTTCGAGGACGGTGACGTCGCCGGAGGCGTTGCCTCCCGGGCCGATGGGCATCGGGAGCGGATTGCAGTAGCGTTTCCCCTGGGCGGAAGCCGTCAGGACGGCCGCCAGGGCGAATGCGGAGAGAAGCAGTTTGCGGACTGACATAGTCTTTGTGGTTGGTTGGTATAAAAATAGCCATTTCCCGGACAGGGCGTTGCCGGGAAATGACTAAAAGCTATCAAAAATGGGTCAGAACGCTACAGCAGGCCCTTGTCCTTGAGGATCCGGATGGCGGGGTAGGTCGTGAGCTCGTCCGGGTTCATGGTCGCCTCCAGAAGCCTGCCGTCGGGATCGAAGCGGCCGATGACGAACTGCTGGAGTTTCAACTGGCCCGAAGAGCCTCCGAGAAACCAGAAATAGAGCGTACGGTCGTAGCAGGCGACCTGGGTGCCGAATTCCGCCATCAGGTCTTCGGCCTTGGCGATGGCCTCCCGGTAGGGTGCGGGGTCGGCTGCCTGGGCGGCAAGCTTCTCCAGACCGGCCTTGTAGCTGACCAGGTCGGCGAGGAAGGTGTGGTCCCGGCGCATGGACAGGTTGGCGAATTCGTAACTTGCCGGATTTTCCATATGCTCCTTGGCATATTGCTCGAGCGGGGCCCGGTCCGGATCGACAGGCTGGCAGGCGGCCAGGGCGGCCAGGGCCAGCACGAAAAGGAAGAATCGTTTCATATGGCTGTGTGGGTTTATTTCATGGCTCCGAGGACGGCTTCGCGGTAGATGCCGGTCAGGCGGTCGAGCATCGGCTCGTCATAGGCGACGGCGCAGCCGGCGATGACCGAACCGTCCATCAGGGAAGTCTCCGCGTGGCAGGTGAAGGTGTAGCCGTCCTTGTCCTTGCCGGAGAAGGTGGTATAGGTGATGGGGAAGAGTCCGTCCAGGTCCGTGCGGATGCGGTAATCCTTGCTCAGGCCGAAGGTGCCCGCTACGGCATCGGCCAGCTTGCGCGTCGAGTCGGTCAGCAGTTTGGACACCTGCTCATGGGAGGGGTTGGCGCCTTCCAGGATATCCGGGAGCAGGACCAGGTACAATTGGCCTTCGCTGCCGTCGTCCGGGACGACCAGGAAGGTCTCTTCGGACGACTGGGTGATCCGGAAATCTTCGTCCAGGTTGAAGGTGATGCCGGCGGCCGTCACCGGACGGGTGCTCACCCCGCTGTCGGGCTCTTCGCCGGAATCGGCGGCGCCGACGACGGCTTCCTGATAGACGGCGACCAGGTCGTCAAGCGGTCCCTTGCCCATGGCGATGGCGCAGCCGCTGACGAGAAATCCGCCGACCAGGGTGGCTTCCGCGTGGAGGAAGAAGGGCTGGCCCCGCTTGTCCGTGCCGCTGAAGCTGGTGTAGGCCTGGGGGCAGTTGGGGTCGTCCTCAAAGTGGATGCGGTAGGCCCCGTCCAGCTTGAATCCGGATTTCTTCTCGGGCTTGGCGATCACGCCGGCCAGCGCGTCCACGGCATCCTTCAGCATGTCGGAGACCTCTTCGGACGTGAGTCCGTCGATACCCGCGAGGGCATCCGGGTAGATCCGCAGGACCAGCCGGTCGTTGTCGGGATTGACCTTCGGGCTGATCATCAGGGCCTCCCCGTCCGAGAGCTGCTCCCTTCCGGAGACTTCGAATTCGTCGGCGAGCAGGAAACTCACCCCGCCCGCGGTGATGGTCTGCTGGGCCCGGGCGGACATGGCCAGGGCGGACAGGCAGCACAGAAGTACAAAGAGTTTTTTCATCATATTATTCGCGTGTTATCATGAATCATCAACACCAGTCTGAATCGTTTTCCAGTTTCTCATGGAAGCCGCCCTTGATGGACTGGACAACAGCCCACTCCATGTCTTCTTCCCTGATTCTGATATAATTGGAAGGGTCGGGGCCTTTCGCGATGATCTCGTCCACCTCCGTGATGAGCGAGAAGGCTTTCTCCGCTTCCTTGCCCAGGGATTTGCCGTCCATCTGGTAGGAGGCATAGAGTTCGACCAAGGCCTGGCTGTCGCCCTCGCTGGTGCGGGAAAGCATGTGTTCGATCCGTCCACGGAGTTCGTAGGCGGCACGGAGTTTCTCCGGATTGAGATTGTCGAGTTTCCCCCAGTCCGCGACCACGTTCAGTTTGCTTTCCAGGGTGCGGTCCATGCCCTTGGGCAGCTGCCGGCAGGCATCGCGCAGTTTCATCAGTGCTTGTGCTTCAAGCACTTCCTTGATCCGGGGATCCGTGGCAAGAGCGGCCTCCTTCATCTTCCGTTCAAATTGTTCGAGCGGCTCCTGGATTTTGTAGGTCTGGACCTTCTGGACCAGCTCCGGATTATCAAAAGCTTGTGTGGCGGTCCCCTTGGGATCGATCACTTTCTTGACATCACTGGGCCCGAAGGACTCGGGGCCGGTGGAGGAGACGGCGGTCTGTTCGGCCTGGTAGCCCAGGTAATCCGCATCCCAGGGGGAGATCATCCGGTCTCCGGTGGCCTGGTAGCAGTATTCGTCGTTCCAGTAGCGGCCGGCCACCTCTTCCGGCAGGTCCTTGCCGTTCACGCGGATGGTGTAGTCGTGGTCCATGCCGATCTTCTTGCAGTTGACGGCATTGACCTTGGTCGCGTTGCCCGTGGCCTCGAAGAAGGTGATCTGCGACTCGGGCACGCCGAAATCTTTGGCCAGCTGCTTCTTGAGCGCCCGCTTCACGTTCTCGTGCAGGATCGTATTCTCCGTGGTGAAGCGGAAACGGTACTTGTCGATGACCTTGGCGGAATTGAGGTAGGTCTTGGCGAAATGGTCGCACTGGATGGAGAGCACCAGTTTCTTCAGCTCTTCGGGTGAGATGTTCGGGTCGTTGCAGGCCTTGATGAACTGCTTGACCTTGGCCTCGCCCAGCTTCTGGGCCCGTTCGGCGATGGCTTTCAGCTCCTTCAGATCGGGAGAAGACTCCATCTTGAACTTGCCGATTTCCAGCTTTTTCTGGCCAAGCAGGCGTCCGTCGATCTTCATCTGGGCCAGTTTGCGTCCGTTGCGGGCCAATTTGCTGACGAAGTTGATGGACGAATAGTTCTTGCAGAGACTCCGCTCGACGCCCCGGATGTCCCGGTGGATCTCGTGGGCCATCTCCTTGAGCGCCTGGCCGAACTGGGTGGAAGAAACCTCCTTCATGGCTCCACCGATCAGTTTCTGCCCGGCCCAGGTCTGGCAGGCCTCGAAGTAGGCGAATTTGGCGCCGACGGCGAAATTCTGGAAGAATCCTGAATCGTAGTCTTTCGCGGCCTCCCGGCATTCGAGCAGGAAGCGTTTGGGCGTGTAGTAAAGGATCTCCGAGTAGCCCAGCGTGACGATGCCGAGCAGGATCCGGCCCATGACGGTCTTCGGCTCGTGCTCTTCGAAGGTCTCCATGCACATGTTGAAGGCGTCCCCGAAATACACTTCTTCCCAGGAGTAGCTGTGCTCGGCCACGTACAGGGGGCCGACCTCGCCCCGCATCGTCCTCAGGTAGAGAGATTTGGCCGTGTAGAAATCCGGCATGTAGAATCCGAAGCGCTCGTCGAACGAGTCGAGCAACAGGCGGCACTTGCAGATCAGGGCGTTGAACTCGGGCGCGTGGCGCAGGCTTGTCAGTCTGGTGATCATCATCACCAGCCTGTCCTGGACCTGCGCGTCGAACTTCATCATGTTGGTCAGGGACTGCATATCCGGGGCGTATCGCATCGGCATCGAGATGACCATCAGCGTCTGCTTGTCCTCGAAGGACCGGCCGTCATAGGAAGCGCTGGCCGTGATGGCGACCTTGCAGCGGTTGGGCGGCACCATGATGGCCGATGGGATGATCTCATAAACGTATGTCGTCGTACGGCAATCCGTCAGGTCGGCGTGCTGGCTGATGGGGCGGGAGTCGATGCCGAACTGTTCCACCTTGAAGCCCAGCGCCCGGACCGGCTCGGTGATCTCGGCGCCTTTCTTGCCGAACCATTCCAGCGACTCGCTTACATCCTCGAAAACGATGCTGACATCCCGGGGCGAGGGCGAGCCGATCATGTTTTTCTCTTTGTTCCAGGCAAAGAGCGTCAGCTCCAGCCGGGTATGGGCGGGGACGACGGACACTCCGCTCTCGTCCCAGTCCGCCATCCCCTTGAGGCTCTGGTTCTCCCGCAGGGTCTGGTCCTGGCTCTTGAGGATCTCCTCCGTGCGGTCGATGGATTCGGTGCCTTCCACGACGGCGTAGGCCTTGACGTGGTCGACGACCATGCGCAGGCCTTCGTAGAAGCGGTGGACGGGCAGGCGTTCGGTGATCTTCCGTTCCCCGTCCCGGAAGGTCTGCCGGGCCGTGACGGCGAGATAGCAGTTGTCCATGTTGCCCGCCATCTGTCCGGGAATCTCCGTCAGGCGGTCCTTCAGGTCCACGCTCCAGGAGCCGTCCCGGTCGGGCCGGACCTGGGAGATGACCTCGAAGGTCTTCTTGTCGTCGCCTTCCATCGTGACATCAAAGCTGGGGGCGTCGCCGATTCCGACCACGTAGAAATAGACGGTCTCGGCGCTCTGCTGGCCTGCCACGAAGGTGATGTTCTGCTGGGTGAAGACGATCTTCTTGTTGTCTTCGATATGGAAGACCACGTGGTTGCGCAGGATCCCCGTCGGGGTCTCGAAATGGAAGAGGACCGAGCCCTTTGCGGCGAGTGCTGACTGCTGCGCTTCCGGGACGCAGACGGAGCCGCACATGTAGCGGCCGTCAAAGCCGGTCGAGAGCAGCTGGATGTTCTCGCCTTCGATGACCCGGATGGTGCGCGTCAGGTCCGGCCGGTCCAGGACCCGCCCGTCGTGGGTCAGCTCCTCGATGCGGGCGCCTACGACCTTCGGCGCGTCCCCGGCCCGGAGCGTGTCGCCGAATTCCTTGTAGAGGATCATCCGGAAGGTGCTGGGGTGCCTCTCCGGCTGCTGTTCCGGCTCCGGCTCGGGGTCGGAGCCGCCTTTTTTCTTCTTTTTCAAGTTCTTGCGGATCTGATTCGCACCGGCGATGCCGATCAGGGTGCCGCCGATCCAGAAGAGGGCGGGCGGGATCTCGGTTTTCCCGAATTCGCCGGGCTTGACCGTGCCTTCGGTCTCGATCCCGTAGATGGGCTTGTCCCCGACGTATTTATAGACGTAGGTCCGGCCGCCGATGAGTCCGGAGACCGCCTGCCCGTCCACGGTGATGGGGGTGTTCAGGCTGGCCACCACCGTAATGGTCAGGGTCGATTCCGAGGTGGGGGTGAAGCGATCCTCGTGCATGTCCACCTCCGGCCGGCGCGCGACGGTCCCGCTTTCAGTCACTTCCGTCCGCCATTTGTAGGGATTGTTGTTCCGCGTGTAATCCTTGCATTCATACGGATCCCACATATCGACCGTGACGGTCAGGCTCAACATGTGCGGCGTCCGCTGCATCAGCTTTCTCGTCGCCGGGTCGGGACAGTTGATCTCGACCGGAATCCCCAGTTTGGCTTCATCCCCGAACTTGATCTTCTCGGGGAGGTCCGTCCAGGAGAAACTGGTCCCGTCGGACGATCCGGTGGAGGCCACGGTAGCGGAATGCTTCCCGACCTTGAACTGGAAGGCTTTGCTGCCTCCGCCGCCCGTCACGGAATTTTTGTCCAGCACCCAGTAGCCTTCGTTCGCCGGCAGCGGCAGGGTGGTGGAAAGGAGGCCCAGGAGGAGAGGGATGAGAGGGAGGACTTTCCGGTTCATGGTCGGGATTCTTTGCTGTTTTACTTATTTTCAGAGGGCTGCATTGACATCTTTTATCGCCCGGGCGCATTCTTCGACGACATTTTCGATGGTGGTGCCGAACCTGGTTTCCAGGGCGGCCCGGGCCTGCTCCAGCGTGATGGGCGTGACCCCCTTGGGAGGAGGATTACCCAAGCCCTCGAGAATACGGAGCTTTGCCATCAGCTTGGTGTAGTCCAGTTTGGCACCCTGGTTGACGGCCGCCTCGATGCGGGGGACCAGGATACGGTTGAACTGCTTGACGTTCTGGCGGACGCCTTCTTCGATCAGGGCTTCTCCGTAGCCGAGGACGTGAAGAGCCTCTTCTTCGTAGCCGTACTTGAGCAGCTGCTCGGCTGTCTCATGGGCTTTCTGGCCCCGTTTCAGCCATTCCTGGCACTTGTAGAGATAGGTTTGGGCAATGCGCTCGGGATCTGCCAGTTTCTCGGCCTGCCGGCTCGGATCGATGATGCGGGCGAGGTCGTCGCCGTAGG
>CAMHIP010000073.1 GCA_946185205.1 uncultured Bacteroidales bacterium
GTGAACAGGGCGCCGTACTTGGCATAGTACTGCTGGTTGTGGACCGTGTTCTGGATGTAGTTCCAGTAGGTGCGGAGCTGGCCGCTCTCGTCGCTCTCGACATTCTGGATGAAGGCCTTCAGGCGGTCGGCGGAGAAGGTGCCGTTCTCATCCATGAACATCGGGTTCTGGGCCAGGGCGGGAGAGATATACTCGCCGCCCATCAGGGACACGATTTCGTCCTGTCCGACGGTGATGCCCGCCTCTTTGGCGTTCTTGACGAACATATATTTTTCGAGAAGCTCCTGCCAGGCAGCGTTGCGGATCTGCTTCTGGGACTCCTCGTCACGGCTGGCGCCGAGCAGTTCGTTGATGGTCGTGTAACGGTCGATATCGGCCTGGAAATCCGTGTAGGACACGTTCTTGCCGGCGATCTGTCCGACGTCATACTTGGAAGACATCGAGTTGAGCGCCGACTCCAGCGTGCTGGGGTCGATGATAAAGGAAAGGAGGGCCAGCGCGATGATGATCGAAATCACGAGGCCGAACTTAACGCGTATTTTTTCAAGTACCGCCATAGTTATGTATTTTTATAATTTTCCGATAAGGGGCTGCGAAGATAGTCATTTTTTTGGAAACGGCCCAATAAAATTCACAGAATCAATGATAACGGCCGTACTGTCCTGGACCACGACGCCATACCCGTCGAAGGGCTTGTAGAGGATGGAGTTGCGCACGTGGTCGTCGGAGCGCATGCCGAATCCCTGCAGGAAGCCCTGCCGGGAATAGATCTTGACGTAGCAGTCCGTGTAGATCTCCCGTTTCGCCTGGTCCCAATAGACGGTGTCCGTCTCCATGGTCTGCTGCTCGATGACGTTGTGCATGATGACGTTGCCGAAGGCCTCCCAGATCTCGTCCTTGTTCCGGTCCTTGGGCACGATGTGCCGGGCGTCATCCGCCACGATGATGGATTCGAGCAGCCCGTCTTCCGTGTAGCCATAGACCGACAGGCCGTGCGGGAAGGCGTCGAACGACGCCGTGTCCGTGTCGTAATGCTCCATCAGGTCCGACTCCAGGCGCATGGCCACCTTGCCGTTCTTGGTCTGGACGGCGAACATGTCGAAGGTCCGCTGGGTCGGCGTCCGGCCGAGGTCCAGCCGGTCCGCCTCTCCGATCCCTCCGCTGCAGGAAACGACAATGCTGGCAACCACGAGCGTGATTGCCAGCACCTTGCCACTATTTCGCAGGGCGTCCAAATTATCTGGTGCGCACCGTCGTCGTGGCGCGCATGCCGCCGCAGACGACCGTGTAGGACTGACCCTTGGTGATGTCGTACATGAAGGCCTCGGCGGTCTCCGGGAAATAGACGCTGTACTGGCTGATGTAGCGGTTGGCCTCATCGGCCAGGGACGGATCGGCGGCCTTGGCCTTGTTCATGTAGTCGCAGGCCACCCAGTACGGGGCGCGGCGGGCGATCTCGTCGCCGCCACAGCGGGTGCTGCCCCAGATGTTGCCGATCAGGAAGTAGGCCTTGCCGGCCAGGGACTCGTTCTCGGCGGCCACCTTGGAAGCGTACTCGAAGGCGCGGGCGCTCTCGCCGTTCTTGAAGCAGAACGTGGCGAGTTCATAGGTCCAGTCGGCCTTGCGGCTGTCCTCCACATCGTTGGAGGCCAGGGCGTTCTCCATATAGACGATGGCTTCCTTGACGTTGCCGCGGGCACCGTGCAGACGGTACAGATAGTAGGCGGAGTTGGCGGAAGGATCCAGCTTGTTCATCGTGGTGACGGCCTGCAGGAAGAGGTCGTTGTTGTCGCAGCCCTCGGTCATGCTCATCGTCTTCACGATGCTCTGGGCGAGCTGGAGGTTCTCCGGCTCGGCGGCGAGGCGCGGGGTGTAGAGCTCGACGAGGCTCTCGCAGCTCGCGACCTTGCTGGAAGCGAAGAGGCTGCCCATGTCGTTCTTGACGCCGGCGATCTGCTCCTTCTCGGCGTCGTTGGCCGGGGTGAGCTTCTCCAGCAGGTCGCTGTTGCGCTGATAGAGGTTGATCACGCTCTCGGCGTCGAGGCTGCCGGCCTGGAAGAGCTCGATGGCGGACTGCATGTCGAAGAGCAGGAAGGAAGGCTTGGTCTCGCCCTGGTTCTTCCCGATGATGAACTCCATGCCGTCGTACAGGGCCTTGGGATCATTCTTGATATAGTTGAACATATCCTGTCCCATGTTGTTGTAGGCGGTCACGGCGTACTTGGGATAGTACTCGGCGCGCGTCTTGTGGAGCGTCAGCAGGGTATCGATCAGCGCAGCACGGTACGTGGCGTTGTTGCCGGCCTTGGTGATGAGGCGGCGGACCAGCGTGGTGCCGTTGATGAGCATGTTCTGGTTGGCCGTAGGCGGGCAGAACTTGTAGGCGTTGCGCCAGCTGGGAAGCGCCTCGTCATAATTCTTCTGTTTGAAGTACTCCTGGTAGAAGGAGAGGTTGGTGATGCACTTCGCGCTGTCTGCACCGTACTTGCCCTGGGCGAACCCGTTGGTCGTCAGGAGCATCGCGGAGATGGTCAGAATGACAGGAATTAATTTTTTCATATCTCAATAGTGTTATTCGTTGGCATTAATTGTATTGCATCTTCCGGAACCATATATCGAAGAGGTTGAAGCCGATCGAGACGTTGACATAACGCTCGCGGATCTGCTCTCCGGTCAGGGATCCCCGCTGTCCGAGGTCAACGCCCAGCGTGAAGCCGTTGAACCTGTTGACGATCGGCAGCGTGACGCCCAGGGTGATGCCGGTGGCTGCTACCGGATTACCATTCAGCAAAAAGTATTCCTTTCTGTGATATGCGCCCACGCGATAGGCGACATGGTTCATATAATAGCGGATATCGTTGACGTTCGGAACAATCTCGAAGCCCACGCGGAAGGTCTCCGCGACGGATGCGGCAAAGACGGAACTGGCCGTGAATCCGCGGCTCCCGTCCAGGTTGCTGCCCCGCCAGTCGGAACGGGTATAATCGAAGGACGCCATCCAGCGGCCGCGCTCCTGGAACGTGACGCCGACGGCGATCTCGCTGGCCAGATGCACCTTGCTGTCCGTACCCAGCCGGTCCAGCTTGTAGTAGAGCGTGTCCGAGGACGCGGAGCCGCCGGAGATGCGGAAGGACTCCATCGTGCCGGTGAGCCGGGTGGCCGTGGAATAGGTGGCGCCCACGGTGAGCGCGTATTTCGTGCCGAGCGGCTGCTCGTACTGCAGGCCGAACTTGAAATTGTTGCCCGTGATCCTGCCGGTCGTGCCGTTGCTGATGCTGTTGTAGGAGGCGTCGTCGAAATCGGTGTAGAACGTCTTCTCGATCTGCCCGAAGTACGTGTTCCACTGCACGCCCAGGGACAGGCGCTTGAAGAAGGTCACGCCGGCGGCGGCGAATGCCTTGTAGATGCTGCCGGTGCCCGTGGCGGAGTAGTCGATGTTGCCCGTGTGGCCGATCACGTCCGGATCCGTGTAGCTGAAACTGTAGCCGAAGCCCGTGTCGCTGTAGGGCATGATGCCCACCATCATCGCGGAGGAGCGCCAGATCGGGAAGGACATGGCCAGGCTGCCGATGTTGAAGGTGTTGCTGGCGGACTTGATGTTGCCCTGGTTGAACAGCTTGTTGTCGTTGTAGAGCGAGAAGTCGGCCATGAAGGCCAGGCTGTCGCGCGCCGTGACGGCAGCGGGATTGATCAGGTTCAGGTAGCGGTTGTTGCGTACGGCCACGCCCACGCCGCCCATGGTCTTGTTGTATGCGGTGCCGGGATGGCTGAGGTCGCCTACGCCGTAGATGGAGTAGGGCGTATAGGTACCCGTCGCCTGTCCGTGGGCGCTGAATGCTGCACACACGGCCAGGAAAGCGGTCAGGAACCATCTATTTAAGATTCTTCTTGACATAGTCGTCAGTGATCAAGGCCAGGCCCATCAGGACCAGATTGCAAACCACAAATATCGAGTTTTTCATCTTCTTGGCAAAATAAATTGCATCTCCTCCCGTGAAAACCACGATGTTCTCCGGCCGGAGCCTGGTGTACCCTTCAATTTCAAACATTATGCCCGAAATGACGCCGGACTCGATAGATCCTTGTACGGAGTGTCCTTCCGGGGTGATTTTTTCGGGCGTATCCACGAGCGGAAGCGACTTGGAATAGCGTTCCAGCGCCTTGAAACGGGTCCTGCAGCCCGGCGAGATGTTTCCGCCGAGATAGCGGCCTTCCCGGCTCAGGAAATCCACCGTGAGAGTGGTGCCGAAGTCGAAGACGGTCACGGGTTTGTCCTTGAACAGGAACCCGGCCGCCACCAGCCCGGCCGCCCGGTCGCAGGACAGGTACTCCGGGAAATTCTGCCGCAGCAGCAGGTCGGTATGGGACTTGTCGAGGATCAGCAGGTGGCCGCAGCGCGAACGCAGCAGGGCCTCCTCTTCGACGGTAACTCCATAGGCGGACGCCACCGTGAGCACTTCGGGACGCTCTTTTTCCAACAGCGAAAGAAGATAGTCCATCATCTTCTCTCCCTGATAACGGAACGTCTTACCCAAGGTCGTCCCGTCTGACCAGGCGGCCTTGAGCGCGGTGTTTCCTGCTTCTACCAGTAAATACGCCATAACTTGCAAATATAAGAATTTTATCGCAATTTGCTCAAAATGGTATGTGCATCCTTCAAAGAAGGGACATTGCGCACCACGATTTTGAGTTTGTTTTCCGTCTGCTTGAGCTCGTAGCGCTGCATCGCGGCCGTCTTTTCCAGGATGGAGGCGAAAGTCTGCGATTTGTAGTAGGGCGACATGGGATTGGCGATGAAGAAGGCGATCAGGAGGCCGTTCTTGACGATGACCTTCTCGAATCCCAGCGCGGCGCCGAGGTTGCGGATCTTGACGACTTCGAACAGATTGTCCAGCTCCGCCGGCAACGCGCCGAAGCGGTCGGAGAGCTGCGCGGCATAGCGGTCGATCTCCTTGTCGGAAGACATGGCGTCAATGGTGCGGTAGATCCGGATCTTCTCGGCCGTGACATCGATGTAGTCGTCCGGGATCATGGCGGGCTGATCCGTCTCTATCGTGCACTCCGTCACGAATTTACCCCGGTCGTTCCGGGCCACGACGCCCGTCTCCACACCCAGTTCCTCCATCGCTTCCGCCAGGATCTTCTGGTAGGTTTCAAAGCCCATTTCAGTGATGAATCCGCTCTGCTCCGCGCCGAGCAGGTTGCCCGCGCCGCGGATATCCAGGTCCTGCATGGCGATGTTGAATCCGCTGCCCAGGTCGGAGAATTCCTCGATGGCCTTGAGCCGGCGCCGGGCCTCGTCCGTGATGCTGACCAGCGGCGGCACGATCAGGTAGCAGAAAGCCTTCTTGTTGGAACGTCCCACGCGTCCGCGGAGCTGGTGCAGGTCGCTCAGACCGAAATTCTGCGCCTGGTTGATCAGGATCGTGTTGGCGTTGGGAATGTCCAGACCGTTCTCGATCAGGGTGGTGCAGAGCATCATGTCGTAGTCTCCGCGCATGAAGTCCAACATCTTGCCTTCCAGCTCTTTGGCTTCCATCTGCCCGTGCGCCACGCAGATCTTCATGTCCGGGATCAGCCGGTGCAGGATGTCGTGGATGGCGGGGAGTTCTTCCACTTTGTTGTGCAGGAAGAAGATCTGCCCGCCGCGGTTGAGTTCGTAATTGATGATGCTCCGGATTTCCCGTTCGTCGAAGAGGATGATTTCCGTCTGCACCGGGATGCGGTTGGGCGGGGGCGTGTTGATGATGCTGAGGTCGCGCGCGCCGAGCAGGGAGAACTGCAGCGTGCGCGGAATGGGCGTGGCCGTGAGCGTGAGCGTATCGACGGACGCCTTCATGGTGCGGAGTTTCTCTTTCGCCGCTACGCCGAATTTCTGTTCCTCATCGATGATCAGCAGCCCCAGGTCCTTGAAAGCGAACTCCTTCCCCAGGATCTTGTGGGTTCCGATCAGGATGTCGATCTGGCCGGCTTCGAGCCGCTTTTTGATGTCGCTGATTTCTTTGGCTGTGCGCAGGCGGCTGACGTAGTCGATGTTGCAGGGGAGGTTCTGCAGACGCTGCCTGAAGGTATTGAAATGCTGCAGGGCGAGGATGGTGGTCGGCACGAGGACGGCCACCTGTTTGCTGTCGCAGACGGCTTTGAACGCCGCTCGGACGGCGATTTCCGTTTTGCCGAAGCCCACGTCTCCGCAGATCAGGCGGTCCATCGGGCAGTTGTCCTCCATGTCCCGCTTGACGGCGGTCGTGGCCGTCTCCTGGTCCGGCGTGTCCTCATACATGAAGGAGGATTCCAACTCTTCCTGCAGGTAGGTGTCGGGGGAGAAGGCGAATCCCTTGGAGGCGCGCCGCTTGGCATACAGCTGGATGAGGTCCTTGGCGATGTCCTTGACCTTGGATTTGGCGTTGTATTTCAGCGTCATCCAGGATTTCGAGCCCAGTTTGTTGATCCGCGGGGGCTCCCCGTCCCGGGAGCGGAAACGCGAAATCTTGTGCAGGGCGTGCACGGACACGAACACCACGTCGCCGTCTTTGTAGGTGATTTTCACCACTTCCCGCATCCGGCCGAAGTCGTCGCGCATACGGACCAGGCCGCCGAAGACGCCCACGCCGTGGTCGATATGCACGACGTAGTCGCCTATGTTGAAGGAATTCAGGTCGTTGACCGTCAGCTGTTCGCTCTTTTCCACCGTGCGCCGCAGACTGACGCGGTGGAAACGGTCGAAAATCTCATGGTCGGAATAGCAGCAGATCTTGTCCTGGGCGTCGATGAATCCGTTGTGGATGTTCTGCCCGGAGACGAATTGCGGCTGCAGGCCGCCGTTCTGCGACAGGATGGAACGGATGCGCTCCAGCTGCTGCTCCTTGTCGCCGTAGATCAGGACCTGATAGCCGTTCTCGAGGTGGCTGCGGATGTCTTCCGTGAGCAGCTCGAAATTCTTGTTGAACGAAGGCTGCGGCGAGATCTGGAAATAGACGAAATCATCGCCCGGGTAGGAGAGGGGAGCGTCTATGTAAATGTGCCGGAAGGCGGTCAGCGGAGAGAAAAAGGCCTCCCGCGAATACATGTCCGCCGAGTCCAGCCAGATGCAGCTGTCCTTCGGGAAAATGTCCGTCAGCGGCTGTCCCTGCGACCCGCTGCCCACGACATCCGGAATGATCTCCGCCTTCTCTATTTTCTCCTTGGAGAGCTGCGTGTTGCAGTCGAACGAGTGGATGGATTCTATTTCGTTGCCCCAGAAGGAGATACGGTAGGGAAAATTCTCCGAGAATGAGAAGATGTCCACGATGGAGCCGCGGATGGCATACTGGCCGGGCGCCGAGACGAAATCCACCTTCTCGAATCCCTTCCCGGAGAGGGTCCGGACGATCTCGTCGTGGGAGATCTCCTGCCCTTCCGCGATGCGGAACACGGCGTCGCGGATGGTATCCGTGGCCGGAATCTCTTCGGAAAGCGCCTCCGGGTAGGTCACGATGACCAGCACGTCGTCATTCGCCGGCCTGACCGGCGAATCTCCCGTCCTTTCCAGCAGCCTGCCGATCGCGGAGGTGCGCTGCACGCCCAGCGAAGACTTGTAGTTGCTGCGCTCCACGCTCTTGCCCGACTCGGGCAGAAAGAATACCCGGTCTCCCTGGATCATACCGTAAAGGTCTGCTGCACAATATTCCGCCGCTTCCCGGTTCGGGAGCACCACAACATGCACGCCGGAGCGCGCCACCTGCGAGAGCACGAACCAGCGGGCGGACAAAAACAGCCCGCGGCAGAATACTTCCCGGCTGGTCCGTATCCTGTCACGCAGGCATTCTGAAGATTTCTGACTTATCAACATATCCTGCCAAAAAGCGGTTGAAAAGTATGTTGAAATCCTGTTTGTTTCCCCTCCGCGGAGGTGGAAAAAAACCGGCGTTCGGTTTTCAACAAAAGAAAAAACAGGGTTTCAACAGGGTTCTCAACTTTTTTCAACTCTACCAACAATCTGATGCTTAATGACTTTATTGAATTATCAACATTTCAACAACCCTATCAGAAAACAACAAATTATCAAAATAAAAGAGTTATATTTGTATTCTAATTGCCATAGACCCGCACATGCAGGATTTCGACCCTCATAATACAAACGACTGCAAAGATAAGGATTTGGACGGAATTATCCGGCCCCAGGAGCTGGAAGATTTCACCGGACAGGGGGAGATCGTCTCCCGGCTCCGCGTCTATATCCAGGCGGCCAAGATGCGCGGGGAGTCGCTGGACCACACGCTGTTCCACGGCCCTCCGGGCCTCGGAAAGACCACGCTGGCGCATATCATCGCCAATGAGATGGGGGTCAACATGAAGATCACGTCCGGCCCCGTGCTGGTCCGGCCCGGCGACCTGGCGGGGCTGCTGACCTCCCTGGAGACGGGCGACGTGCTGTTCATCGACGAGATCCACCGTCTTCCTCCGGAGGTGGAGGAATATCTCTACTCCGCCATGGAGGATTACGTCATCGATATCATGATCGACAAGGGACCGGGCGCCCGTTCGGTGCGCATCACCCTCAATCCTTTTACGCTTGTGGGCGCCACGACCCGCGCGGGCCTGCTCACGGCGCCGCTCCGGGCGCGTTTCGGCATCACGGAGGGGCTGGAATATTATGATACGGACGACCTGGTGCGCATCGTCACGCGCAGCGCCGGGATCCTGCAGGTGGACATCGAGCCGGAGGCGGCCCGCGAGATCGCCCTCCGCAGCCGCGGTACGCCGCGTATCGCCAATTCCCTGCTCCGCCGCGTGCGCGATTTCGCCCAGGTGCTGGGCGACGGGCATATTGACCTGAAGATCGCGCGGTATGCCCTGGACAAGCTCAACATCGACAAGCGCGGCCTGGACGCCATCGACAACAAGATCCTGCGGACCATCATCTCCACCTTCAAGGGCGGCCCCGTCGGCGCCAACACCCTGGCCACGGCCATCGGGGAGGACCAGGGCACGTACGAGGAGGTCTATGAGCCTTTCCTGATCAAGGAGGGCTTCATCGTCCGCACGCAGCGCGGCCGCGTGGCTACGGAACTCTCCTATCGCCATATGGGACTGGATCCCTACCAGAACAACGCTTCCGGTTCTCTGTTTTGAAGGAAATAACAATATACATACACCCAACAATGTCAGACAAGTTAAATTCCAAAATTCCTGCAGGACCGCTTGAGAGCAAATGGACCCGGCGCAAGTCGGAAATCCGCCTCGTGAGTCCCAACAACAAGAGAAAACTTGAGATCATCGTGGTCGGTACGGGCCTCGGCGGTGCATCCGCCGCCGCGTCCCTGGGCGAACTGGGCTACAATGTCAAGATTTTCTGCATCAGCGACACGCCGCGCCGCGCGCATTCCATTGCTGCACAGGGCGGTATCAATGCTGCGAAGAACTACCAGAACGACAACGATTCCGTGTATCGTCTGTTCTACGACACCATCAAGGGCGGTGACTACCGCGCCCGTGAGGCCAACGTCTATCGTCTGGCAGAGGTGAGTTCCGCGATCATCGACCAGTGTGTGGCACAGGGCATTCCTTTCGCCCGCGAATACGGCGGATACCTGGCCAACCGCTCCTTCGGCGGCGTGCAGGTGAGCCGTACCTTCTATGCCCGCGGCCAAACCGGTCAGCAGCTGCTCCTCGGCGCCTATGCTTCCCTGAACAAGGAGATCGCCGCCGGCACCGTCAAGAGCTATCCCCGCCACGAGATGCTGGACCTGGTGATCGTGAACGGCCAGGCCAAGGGCATCATTGCCCGCAACCTCGTGACCGGCCAGCTGGAACGCTTCGGCGCCCACGCCGTCGTCATCGCGACCGGCGGCTATGGCAATACCTATTTCCTTTCCACCAACGCCATGAACAGCAACGGTTCGGCTGCGATGCAGTGCTACCGCAAGGGCGCCTTCTTCGGCAACCCCTGCTTCGCGCAGATCCATCCGACCTGTATTCCCGTGCACGGCGACCAGCAGTGCAAGCTGACGCTGATGAGCGAGTCCCTGCGTAACGACGGCCGCATCTGGGTCCCGAAGAAGAAGGAGGATGTGGAGAAGCTCCGCAAGCACCAGATCAAGGCGTCCCAGATCCCGGAAGAGGATCGCGACTACTATCTGGAGCGCCGCTATCCGGCCTTCGGCAACCTCGTCCCGCGCGATGTGGCTTCCCGTGCCGCCAAGGAGCGTTGCGATGCCGGTTTCGGCGTGAACGAGACGGGCAAGGCCGTGTATCTCGACTTCTCCGACGCCATCCAGCGCCTGGGCCACCAGCGGGTGGCGGAGCGCTACGGCAACCTCTTCGAGATGTATGAGAAGATCACCGCCAGCTCTCCCTGGGAAGAGCCGATGATGATCTATCCGGCCATCCACTACACGATGGGCGGCATCTGGGTCGATTACGACCTGCAGACCACCATCCCGGGCCTGTACGCCATCGGCGAGGCCAACTTCTCCGATCACGGCGGCAACCGCCTCGGCGCCTCGGCCCTGATGCAGGGCCTCGCGGACGGCT
>CAMHIP010000074.1 GCA_946185205.1 uncultured Bacteroidales bacterium
ATGCCGTAGCCGTATTCCTCCTTCTTCGAGGCGTCGAAGAGGTGGAATCCGGTGGCGAAGAGCACGGCGTCGCACAGCAGCGACGAGCCGTCCGAGAGCACGAGATTGTAGCCGTCCTTGAGGCGTCCCATGCTGGATATCTCCGTGTTCGTCAGGAGTTTGAGCTGACGGGTCTGCGCTTCGAGCGACTGCACGAGCCCGGCGGCCGGACTCATGTCCGGAAACAGCCGGTTCCATTCGGCCACGTGGCCGCCCGCCGCGGGGGCCTTCTCGATCAGCACGGGCTTGTAGCCCAGGGCGGCGAGCTGCCGGGCGGCTTCCAGGCCGGCGATGCCGGCGCCGATGACGGCGATGACAGGTTGACGGTTGACCATGGCTAACAGCATTTGAGGGTCGTCGGGAGACCCGGGGTCATGATTTTCTTCTCATCCAGCCCGAGGTACTTGCGGGCCGGGTCATAGGGGATGCCGATCTTGTCCAGCAGCGGCTCCACGGCCACCTGGTGCACCTGGAGGCCCAGGTCCCAGGGATCCACGCCCAGCACCAGCCCGGCCAGCTCCTCGTAGGTGAGGGCCGGGATGCCGTAGCCGTTCTGCCCGTAGGTCTTGCCGTTCATCTCGGAGATCACGTACTGCCAGCGGTCAAGGAAATACGGACAGCCCGGGCAGTTGGTGATGATGGCGTCCGGATGGTAGGGCTCCATGGACTCGAACTTCTTGTGCGTATTGGACAGGGAATAGCCCCGGTTGGCCTTGACGAAATACTGCCGGAAGCCGAAACCGCAGCAGTGGCGGCGCTCCGGGTAGTCGATCACCTGGCCGCCCCAGGCCTCGGCCATCCCGCTGAGCACGCAGGGGTATTCGGCGCCGCCGACGCCCTTGTGGGGGAACATCTTCGAGTAGTGGCAGCCGATGTGCTCCACGATGCGGAGCGGCTCGCCGGTGGCGCGGTGGACCAGCCGGTACTGCGCCCGTTCGGCGATCTCGCCGCGCAGCTTATAGACCAGGTCGCTGGCGTGGGCGACGTATTTGGGCTTGTTGAATTCGCGGCGGCAGGCCTTCCAGAGGTGCTCCCGGATCTTTTCCTCCAGCTCGGGGAACTCCCGCCAGGTCTCGAGGATCTCGACATAGTTGCCGAAGGAGGTGATGCAGGAGGTCACGAGGTTGTCGTAGCCGGCCTCGGTCATCAGGGCGAACTGGCGCGCCACCACGGTCATCGCCGTCTCCTGCGGGATGGTGTCGCAGTGGTAGGCGATGCCGGCGCAGGTGGTGTGGTGCTCGGATTCGTAGATGTCGCGGCCCAGCATGTCGCGGCAGATCAGCAGGAAATATTTTTCGCTGGCGGGGAAGAAGATCTGCCGGATGCAGCTGCGGACATAGAACCAGTGGTCGTCCGGGATCTCTTTCTGGTAGTCCGCCCAGATCTTCTGTTTGCCTTGGTAGATCATCTATTCGTCGTTGAAGTGCCCTGCGGAGCAGTACTCGTAGGTGTATTTCGTGTATTCGTCGAAGTCCATGCCCAGCTCTTCGGCCTTTGCGCGCGAGGCGCGCTCCACGGCTTCGATGCGCTCGGTGCCGCCGGTCTCGTCGAAGATGGCCTGGAGCTCGTCCAGGTCCTCCTGCGGGATGTGGCGCAGCACGCCCGGGCCCTTGCCTTCGTAGTTGGCGCCCAGGCGGCCATAGACCTCCTCCTTGTTGTCCAGGACCCATTTCATGATGGGGCCGGCCTCGGGGTAGTCCGCGCAGTCGATGGTGCTCGGATGGATGCAGTAGCCGGTGTGCAGGATGTTGCCCGTGAGCGTCTTGGTGAGCGGCCAGAGCTGCCGGCCCTTCTCGGAGGCGGTGAACCAGCCGAGCTTCGCCGACAGGTTGCGCAGGGCCATGATCACGAGCCCCGCCGCATTGCCGCGCGGACAGCGCGTCACGCAGGACATGCATTCGCCGCAGTACCAGATCGTTTCGCTCTTGAGCAGGGCTTCGATCTCGGCCTCGTCCTTGCGCTGGACCGTGTCCACGATCTTGCGCGGGTCGTATTTGTAGAACTCCGCCGCCGGGCAGATGGCCGTGCAGGTCCCGCAGTTGATGCAGGTCTTCAGCCCTTCGCGGAAGCGGTAGTCTTTGCAGAGTTCGTCGTATAATCGTCCCATTGTGGCAAAGTTACAAAAACTCTGCGACGAAGCGCGCGGAATACCGAAAAAAATGCTTAATTTTGAAAATTATTAGCCAAAACACTCATGCCTGTACAAAGACACCTGGACCCTCATTGCGAAGCCATCCTGCAGGAATACCGGGAGCAGCTGCCCCGATTCCGCGAAGTGGCCGGGGAAGTGTATTCCCGTCTCAGACAGACTTTTGACGAAGCCGGCCTGCTGGTCGCCGCCATCGAGTACCGCGTCAAGACGGAAGACTCGCTGGCGGGCAAGCTGGAGCTCAAAGGCGGCAAGTACCATTCGCTCGCGGATATCACCGACATCATCGGCCTGCGCGTGATCACCTTCTACGTCGATGACGTCGATAAGGTGGCCTCGGCCGTGGAGCGCCTCTTCGAGGTCGACTGGGAGAATTCCGTCGACAAGCGCAAGATCCACGAAATCGACAGTTTCGGCTACCTGTCGCTGCACTACATCTGTTCGGTGCCGGGCTTCCCGTACCGCTTCGAGGTGCAGATGCGCACCGTGCTGCAGCATGCCTGGGCCAACATGAACCACGACACGGGCTACAAAAGCGGCGTGGAGGTGCCCAAGGAGTACCTTCGCAACCTGAGCCGCCTGGCCGGCATGCTGGAACTTGTCGATGAGCAGTTCAGCCGCATCCGCAACGAACTGACGGACTACCGCCGCCGGGTGCAGGGACTCGTGGCCTCCGGCAACCTCGACGAGGTCCCCCTGGACGGCGACACCTTCCGCAGTTTCCTGGAGCTGGATCCCTTCGGTCCGCTCAACCGCCGGATCGCCTCCGTCAACCAGGCGGAGATCCAGGAAGTGTCGCTGATGCCCTACCTGGAAGTGTTCAAGGCGCTGAAGTGCCAGACGCTCGGCGACATCTCCCGGCTGATCCGGGAGAATGCCGAGGGCGCCTACCAGATCGCCTGCTACCAGATCGGCCTGACCGACCTGGACATCATCTCCTCCTCGCTGGGCCCGCAGGACCTCTGCATCGCCTTCATCCTCAGGAGCGGCGGCGGCCGCGCCGGCATCCGCATGATGTTCGACGCGATCAACGGCCCCTCCGAGAGCAACGAGATGATGGCCACGCTGCTCACCGAGCAGGCCAAGGACCTCCCCTTCATGAACCAGAAATAAATCCCAAGAAATGAATACCAACGGCAATTTCGTCATCACCATCAGCCGGGAGCTCGGCTCCGGCGGCCGCACGGTCGGCCGCAAGCTGGCTGAGCAGCTCGGCGTCCGCTACAGCGACAAGGAGCTGATCCGCGCCCTCATGGACAAGTTCAACCTCACCGATTCCGGCATCGAAAAGCTCAAGGGCGAGAAGAAGAGCTGGCTGGCCGATTTCATCCAGCTGGTGGCCCCCGTGCCCAAGGTGGGCATGCTCATCGACACGGACAGCCGCTACGTGCAGGAGTTCCGCGCCGACCTGACCACGGACGACGTCTTCAAGGCCGAGACAGAGATCCTCCGGGAGATTGCCGCCGAGGGCCCGTGCGTGATCGCCGGCCGCTCCGGCTTCTTCGTGCTGGAGGGCCATCCGGACAAGGTGGACGTGTTCATCACCGCTTCCCGCGAAAAGCGCATCGCCCGCGTGATGCGCAAGCAGCAGCTGGATCGAGAAGCCGCGGAGGCCGTCATCGGCCGCGTGGACGAGACCCGCGAGAACTACGTCCGCCGCTACACGGGCAAATCCCGCTACGACGCACGCAACTACGACCTTGTGATCAACATGGACGGCCTGTCCGAGGACGAAGCCGTCGCGCTGATCCTGCAGTACATCCGCAGCCATGGCGAATAAACCGCTCGACACTTCGCTGCTGGACCGCGCGATCATCTTCGCGGTCCGCGCCCACGCCGGAACGGAGCGTCGCGGCAAGGGCTTCCCCTATATCGTTCACCCCCTGGAGGCCGTGGAGATCGTGGCCACGATGACCCCCGACCAGGAACTGCTCGCCGCCGCGGCCCTGCACGACACCGTGGAGGACACCGGCGTGACGGTGGAGCAGATCCGCGCCGAATTCGGGGAGCGCGTGGCGGCCCTGGTCGAAGCCGAGAGCGACGTGTTCATCGAAGGCATCAGCGAGACCGACAGCTGGCGGGCGCGCAAGCAGGCCGCCATCGACCGCCTGGCCGCCGCCCCGCGCGACGCCAAGATGGTCGCCCTGGGCGACAAACTGTCCAACATGCGCGCCATCGCGCGCGACTACGCCGTGCAGGGGGAGGCCCTGTGGTCGCTGTTCCACGCCCCGCATCCTTCCGACCACGCGTGGCACTACCGCGGCCTGGCGGATTCCCTGCGCGAACTGCAGGACACCTTCGCTTTCCGCGAATTCGAAAGTCTGATCCATCAAGTATTTGACAAATAGCCATGAACGCCATCCCGATCTCCCTCAGCGACTATGTCCTCTCCGGCGGCGGCGCCAACGGCGAAAGCTACAACCACAAGGCCGACCCCTCGGTCATGCTCAAGTTGTACTTTCCCGGCAAGATCCGGCAGCCGCTGGACGAGATGCAGCTCGCGCGCAAGGTCTATGACCTCGGCATCCCGACCCCCGAGCCGGGCGAATACGTGGTCACGGAGGACGGCCGCTACGGCATCCGTTTCCACCGCATCGTCGGCAAGAAATCCTATGCCCGCGCCGTCGGCGACGAGCCGCAGCGGGTGGGGGAGTATGCCGCCGAGTTCGCGCAGATGTGCCTTCAGCTCCATGCCGTCCGCGTGGATACGACGCAGTTTGAGAACGTCAAGGACCGCTATTACCGGCTGCTGGAGGAGAATCCCTTCTTCTCCGCTCCGGAGAAGGACAAGCTCGGCCGCTTCATCGCCGATGCGCCCGATTCCGACGGCGCCATCCACGGCGACCTGCAGTTCGGCAACGCCATCTTTGCCGGGGACAAGCGCTACTTCATCGACCTGGGCGACTTCTGCTACGGCTACAACCTGTTTGACATCGGCATGGTCTATCTGTGCTGCTGCCTCAGCGGCGAGGACTTCATCCGGGAGGCCTTCCACATGCCCAAATCCGTCTCCCGCCAGTTCTGGGCGGCCTTTGCCCCGGTCTATTTCGGCCCGGACCGGCCGCTGCGCGACATCGATGAGGAAGTGGGGCCCTATGCCGGGCTCAAGACCCTCATCATCGAGCGCGATACGAAGTGCCCGATGCCGGAATTCCGCGAGAAACTGATCCCGATCCTCCGATAGACCCATGCTGCCCGCCATCGCCATCCACCTCACCACCGGCAACATCCTGCTGCTGGTCTCGCTGCTGGTCCTCGTCGCCATCCTGATTTCGCGGCTGGGGGCCCGCTTCGGCGTGCCGGGCATGTTGCTCTTCCTGGTCGTGGGCATGCTGGCCGGGCCCGACGGGCTTGGGATCGAGGTCCGCAACCACGAGCTGGCGGAGTTCCTCGGCCACCTCGGCATCACGGTCATCCTGCTGGCCGGCGGCCTGGAGACTTCCTTTGCGGAGGTGCGCCCGGTCCTGAAGAAGGGCCTTTCGCTCTCCACGCTGGGCTTGTTCGTCACGGCCCTCGCCACGGGATTTTTCATTTTCTACGTCCTGGGCGACCGGGTCGGGGGCGCCGGCGCCACGCTGCTGGGCTGCTTCCTGATCTCCGCCGTGCTGTCCTCGACCGACTCGCCGTCGGTCTTCTCCGTGCTGCGCAGCCGCCGCATGCACCTGCGCCACCACCTCGACCCGGTGCTGGAGCTGGAATCGGGTACCAACGACCCCATGGGCTACACCCTGACCGTGCTGCTCGTCGCGGTGATCACGAACTCCGACCGTTTCGGCCTGAAAGGCGGGTCCTGGCTGGTCGGCGGCGGTCTCGTACTGCTGGCGCTGATCTGGCAGATCGCCGTCGGCGCGGGCATCGGCCTGGGGGTCGGGTTCGGTTCGCGCTGGCTGGTGCGCAAACTCCGCCTGCCCGGCGGTGCACTCTACTCGATTCTGATCCTGGCCGCGGCCCTGCTGGCCAACGGCCTGGCGTCGCTGGTCGGCGGCAACGGGCTGATCGCCCTGTACGTGGCAGCCATCGTGATCGGCAACACCCCGGAACTGCCTTTCAAGAAGGATATCCTCAAGTTCTACGAAGGCGTGACCTGGCTGGCACAGCTGCTGATGTTCCTCCTGCTGGGCCTGATGGCGCGTCCCGCACACCTGCCCGGCGTGTTCGGACCGGCCCTGCTGATCGGTGTGTTCCTGCTTTTCGTCGGCCGGCCGCTTGGCGTGTTCCTGTCGCTGCTGCCGTACCGCGACCTGCCTTTCAAGGCCAAGCTCTACATTTCCTGGGCGGGCATGAAGGGCGCCGGTCCCATCCTCTTCGCCATGTATACGGCCCTGTCCGGCGTGGAAGGGGGTGAGTCGGTGTTCAATATCGTGTTCTGCATCACGCTGCTTTCGCTGCTGGTGCAGGGGACGACGCTCGTGCCCATGGCCAAGAAACTGGACCTGTGCATCGAAGACGATCCGGAGGTGGAGTCCTTCGGTATGGAGATCCCCGAGGAGATGGGCATGCTGCGCGACCACACGGTAGCGGCGGAAGACCTGGCCCGGGGAGACACGCTGCGCGACCTGCACCTGCCGCACGGCATCCGCGTGGTGATGGTGCGCCGGGGGGAGAAGTTCATCGTCCCCCACGGAAGCCTGAAATTGCAAGAAGGAGACCGGCTGGTCATCCTGATGGGAGATACAGAAGAAGATTGACCGTATGCGAATTGATAAATCCATGATGGGCCTGGTCAAACGGGCCGCCGGAGCAGGTCTGCTGCTCGTCCTTGTGGCTGCCGTCACCCTGGAGGCGACGGCGCTCATCCAATATTTTTACTCGCAGAAAGGGATCCGGGAAGAAGCCACCCGGCGGGCCGAAAGCCAGCTGGACGCCACCCGGAGCCAGATCATGGACGTGATCAACCAGGCGGAGGCCGCCGTGCGCAACAGCGTCTGGATCGCCTCCTGGTGCATGGATGTCCCGGACAGCCTGGCCGTGGTGCCTTCTCGGCTGGTCCGCGACAACCCCGTTGTCGTGGGCTCCACCCTCGCGCTTGTGCCGGGCTACAGTGCAAAATACCCGCTCTGCGCGCCCTATGCCGCCCGCAAGGGGGACGACATCGAAGTGCTCAGCCTGGCCACGGAAGAGTATGACTATCCTTCGCAGGAATGGTTCACCAAACCGCTGGAACTCGGCCTTGGCTACTGGTCCGAGCCCTACATCGACACCGGCGGCGGCGACATCCTGATGACCACCTATTCCGTGCCTGTCACGGACAAGGCCGGCCGCATCGCCGCCGTGCTCACGGCCGACATCTCCCTGGACTGGCTCACGCAACTGGTCGGAGGCGTGGAAGTCTATCCCAACGCCTTCAGCGTCGTGCTCAGCCGCGCCGGCCAGATCATGGTCTGCCCGGCGGAGACGCTGGTGATGCAGCGCACCGTGCAGGAGGTCGGCGAAGGAATCTCGGAGGACAAGGAGATGTTCGACAGCCTGGCCCGCTCGATGCTTTCCGGGCGCCGGGGCAATCTCCGCCTGCACCGCGGCGGGCAGGTCAACCAGGTCTTCTTCGCTCCCGTGGAGCAGACGGGCTGGTCCATGTCCATCGTCATCCCCGAAGACGAGATCTACGGCGGCGTCCGCCGGATGGGACAGATGGTCCTGCTGCTCCAGCTCCTGGGCCTCGCGATGCTGATCCTCATCCTGTACGCCACCATCAAGAGCGCACTCAAGAACAAGATGCTCAGCGACTCCCGCGAGCGGATGGAGAGCGAGCTGCAGATCGGCCGCGGCATCCAGATGTCGATGATCCCCAAGATCTTCCCGCCGTTCCCGGAGCGCAGCGACCTCGACATGGCCGGCTCCATTGTCCCGGCCAAGGAGGTGGGCGGCGACCTCTACGACTTCTACATCCGCGACGAGCGGCTCTTCTTCTGCATCGGCGACGTGAGCGGCAAGGGCGTGCCCGCCTCGCTCGTAATGGCTGTCACGCGCAGCCTGTTCCGCACCACCTCCGCCCACGAGAAGAGCCCCCAGCGCATTGTGACCCTGATGAACGAGTCCATGTCCGACATGAACGAGAGCAACATGTTCGTCACCCTGTTCTGCGGCGTGCTGGACATGATGACCGGACACCTTCGCTACTGCAACGCCGGTCACAACCCGCCCATGCTCCTCTCCGACAGCATCCGTCCACTGCCCGTGGTGCCCAACCTTCCGCTGGGTGTCGCCGGGGATATGTCGTTCACGGAGCAGGAACTGGACCTCTCCTATGATGACGCCCTCTTCCTCTATACGGACGGCCTCAACGAAGCCGAGAATGCCGCGCACGAGCAGTTCGGCGAGGCCCGGATGAACGCCGTCCTGCACAAGCGCCGGAATGCCGCCGACCACCTGGTCGCCATGCAGAAAGCCGTGAACGATTTCGTGGGCGACGCCCCGCAGAGCGACGACCTGACCATGCTATTCATCCACTATCTGAATGACAAACAGCCCGATATGACTGAACGACATCTGATTTTGCACAACAACATCCAGCAGATTCCGCAGCTGGCTGAGTTCATCGAGACCATCGCGGAGGAGAAGCACCTGGACCAGAGCATGGCCATGGGGCTCAACCTCGCCCTCGAAGAAGCCGTGACCAATGTCATCCTCTACGCCTATCCGGAAGGGTCCGACGGGCTGGTGGACATCGAAGCGGTGATCCGGGAGCATACCCTCGAGTTTATCGTCACCGACAGCGGCAAGCCTTTCGACCCCACGGCCGCGCCCGAAGCGGACACGAGCCTGGGGGTGGAAGAACGTCCGATCGGCGGCCTGGGCATCTATCTCGTCCGCAACATCATGGACGGCGTGACCTATGTCCGCTCCGAAGGCAAGAACATTCTCACCATGACAAAAAAAATCTAAAACAATATGGAAATCAACATCGAAAAAGTGGACTCCGTGACCACGGTCCGTCTCATCGGCCGCCTGGACACCCCTGCAGCGCAGGAAGTATCGAAACAACTTGAACCCGTAATCGCCGACGCCGGCGGCACCACCGTGCTGGACTGCACGGAGATGAGCTACATCTCCAGTTCCGGTCTGCGCATCTTCCTGACGGTGCGCAAGGCAGCGGCCGCCCAGGGCGGCAAGGTCATCGTCCGCAACATCTCGGACGACATCCGCCAGGTCTTCATGATGACCGGCTTCCTGAATCTTTTCGAGATTCAGTAAAGCGGCGGATCCTGTCCAGGCTCCGGTCGATGCGCTCTTCCGGGATGCGGCCCGTTCTGACGGCCGCCGCCACGGCATCGAACGCCTCGAGGTAGTCCAGCGGACAGAGCAGGAGGTCGGCCCCGGCTTCCAGGGCCCGGACCGCCGCTTCCCCGCTGCCGTAGCTCCGCGTGATGGCGCCCATCTCCAGGGCGTCCGTGATGACGAGCCCTTCGTAGCCCAGTTCGCCGCGCAGCTTCTCCGTCAGCAGGACGGGGGAGAGGGTGGCGGGGACGTCGGATCCCGTCACGGCGGGGGCGGCGATGTGCGCGGCCATCACCAGCGGTGCGCCCGCGGCGATGCCGGCCCGGAAGGGGATCATCTCGCATTCCAGCATATCCTGCCAGTCCTTGTGGGTGAACGCGTAGCCGAGATGGGTGTCGGCCAGGGTGTCTCCGTGGCCCGGAAAATGCTTCAGGCAGCCGGCGATCCCGGCGTCGGCGAGGCCGCGCACGAATGCGGCGACCAGGGGAGCCGCCACGGCGGGCCCGTCGCTGAAGGCGCGGGCGCCGATGATGATGTTGCGGGGATTGGTGTTGACGTCGGCCACGGGCGCGAAGTCGATATCGAAACCGAAGCGCTTCAGGTAGGAGCCGATGGCATGCGCCGCTTCCCGGACCGCGTCCGGACCCGCTGCGGCGAGGGCGGCTGCGCTCTCGAAACGGGGCACGTCGAAAGCCGGATTCCCGGCGATCCGGCTCACCCGGCCGCCTTCTTCATCGATGCACAGCAGGGGGACGCCCGGCAGGGCGCGCAGGTCCCGGACGAAGCGCGTCAGCTGCTCCGGATCCGCGATGTTGTGCCCGTAGAGCAACACGCCGCCGGCCGGGTACTGCGCGGCACGCTTCCGCATGCCGTCGCTGACGGCCTGCAGGCGGTAGGGCGGCAACTCCGCATCGGAGTTGTAACGGATCGCCGGTTCCAGCGATTCCGGACGGACCACAAACAACTGCCCGATCTTTTCCCTGAAAGATAAATGAGAGAGATGCATATCCAAAAATAGTATTTTTAGGGTATCCGAAATTTTAGGTTGAATTTATCTCAGTAGAGACAGTCTCTGAAAGGA
>CAMHIP010000075.1 GCA_946185205.1 uncultured Bacteroidales bacterium
CTGGAAGCCATCCGCTGGGAAGGCGCCGAAGTGCAGGTCTTCAGCGACTCCACCTACGTCGTCAAGACCGTCACCGAAGGGTGGAAACGCAAGAAGAACCACGACCTGTGGGACCGCTTCGACGTGCTCGCCGCGCGCTTCCGGCTGCAGTTCCACTGGATCAAGGGCCACGCCGGACACCCGGAGAACGAGCGCTGCGACCGCCTCGCCGTCGCGGCCTATTCCCGGCCCGGACTGCCTCCGGACGAGGGATACGAGGCCCCCGAGAACAGATAGTCATTCCGGGCTTGACCCGGAATCTTCAAGAACAAATTTATTTTAGATATGCAAAACGGAAAAATCATAGTAGGCATCACCCAGGGCGACTCCAACGGCATCGGCTACGAGGTCATCATCAAGGCCCTCGCCGACCCGCGGATCCTGGAGCAGTTCACCCCCGTCGTTTACGGTTCCTCCAAGCTTTTCGGTTTCTACCGCAAGACCATTCCCGAGGTGGAGCAGCTGGACACCAACGTCATCAACTCCGCTTCGGACGCCCATCCCAAGCGCATCAACATCGTCAACTGCCTGCCGGAGAGCGCCTACGCCGAGCCCGGCCAGGCCACGGCCGAATCGGCCGGCGGCGCCATCAAATCGCTGGAGAAAGCCGTGGCGGAGCTCCGCGAGGGCCTCATCGACGTGCTCGTCACGGGTCCCATCAACAAGAAGGCCATGTCCAATGAAGGATTCGGCTTCCCGGGCCACACCGAATACATCCAGAACGCCTTCGGCGCCCCGGATTCACTGATGTTCATGGTCAGCCACCGGCTGCGCCTGGCGGTCGTCACGGGCCACGTTCCCCTCAAGGACGTCGCCCCGATGATCACCGAAGAGCGCATCCTGAGCAAGCTGCGCCTCATCAACGAATCCCTCAAGCGGGACTTCGTCGTGGACCAGCCGCGCATCGCCGTGCTCAGCCTCAACCCGCACAGCGGCGACGGCGGCCTGCTCGGCACCGAGGAGCAGGACATCATCATCCCCGCCATCAAGAAGGCCACCGAAGAAGGCATTCTCGCCTTCGGCCCCTTCTCCCCCGACGGCTTCTTCGGGCTCAACCATTTCGAGAATTTCGACGCCACGCTGGCGATGTACCACGACCAGGGGCTCGCGCCCTTCAAGGCCCTCTCGTTCGAGGACGGCGTCAACTTCACCGCCGGCCTGCCCGTCATCCGCACCTCGCCGGACCACGGCACGGCCTTCGAGATGGCCGGCCGCGACCAGGCGGATCCCCGCTCGATGCGTGCCGCCATCTTCACGGCCATCGACATCTGGCGCAACCGCCGCCAGTGGGAAGAACTGCAGGAAGACAAGATGCCCGAGCGCTCCCTGGGCAAGGACAAGCCGAAGCGCGACGGCAGGCCGCAGATCGCCTGATGGCGATCTGCGGCCTGGCGCTCACGCGCTCCGCTAAGCGAAGCGCTCCTTCTGCTCCGCGATCAGCGCCTCCAGCACGCCCGGGTCGAAGTAGTTGATCCGCATGGCGGCCTTGACACCGGCGAGGGTCTGCGCCGCCTTGGCGCGGGCGGCTTCCGTGCCCTCGCGCAAAACGCCGTACACATAGGGCAGGTCCTGCTCCAGGGCCTTGCGGCGCGCGCGCATCGGCTCCAGCGTGTCGTTGAGCACCTCCGTGAGGAAGTTCTTGATCATCACGTCGCCGAGTCCGCCGGCGCGGTACTGCGCCTTGACTTCGTCGAGCGAATGGAAGTCGAAGCTGACCTTCTTGCCGTGGAAACAGTCGCCGAACTTGTCGAAGTGCTCCGGGCGGCAGAAAGCGTCGAGATAGGTGAAGACCGTATTGCCCTCCACCTTGCCGGGATCGCTGACCTGCAGGTGTCCCGGGTCAGTGAACATGCCGCGGACCTTGGTCTTGACCTCTTCCGCGCTGTCGGACAGGTAGATGCAGTTGCCGAGCGACTTGCTCATCTTGGCCTTGCCGTCCGTACCGGGAAGCCGCAGGCAGGCGGCGTTGTCCGGCAGGAGGATCTCCGGCTCCGTGAGGGCGGGGCCGTAGGTGGCGTTGAACTTGCGGACGATCTCGCGGGTCTGCTCGATCATCGGCTCCTGGTCCTCCCCCACCGGCACCGTCGTGGCCTGGAAGGCCGTGATGTCGGCCGCCTGGCTGATCGGATAGCAGAAGAAACCGACGGGGGTGCCGGCCTTGTTGTCGGCGTTCTCGTCGTTGTTGAAGCCGCGCAGCTGCATCTCCTGCTTGACGGTCGGATTGCGCTGCAGGCGCTGGACCGTGACGAGGTTCATGTAGTAGAACATGAGCTCGGTCAGTTCCGTGACCTGCGACTGGATCAGGATGTGGCTCTTGGCGGGATCGATCCCGGCGGACAGGTAGTCCAGGGCCACTTCGATGATGTTCTGCCGGACCTTCTCGGGGTTGTCGGCATTGTCCGTGAGGGCCTGCGCGTCGGCGATCATGATCCAGATCTCGTCGAACGCACCGCTGTCCTGCAGCTCCACACGGCGCCGCAGCGAGCCCACGTAGTGGCCGATATGCAGGCGACCGGTAGGCCGGTCGCCCGTGAGGATGATTTTCTTCTTGCTTTCCATCAGTCTTTTACCGCTTTGAGGGCTTCGCGCACCTGCGCTTCGATTTCGTCACAGAGCTCGACGTTGTCCTTGAGCAGCTGTTTCACGGAAGCAAGGCCCTGTGCGAGCTTCTCGCCCTGGTAGCTGAACCAGCTTCCGCTCTTGTGGATGATGTCAAACTCGATCGCCAGGTCGGCGATCTCCGCGACATGCGAGATGCCTTCGCCGAAGACGATGTCGAACTCCGCCTTCTTGAAGGGCGGGGCCATCTTGTTCTTGACCACCTTGACGCGGGTGCGGTTGCCGAGGGCTTCGTCGCCGTCCTTGATCTGGGTGGTGCGGCGCACGTCCAGACGCACGGAGGCGTAGAACTTGAGGGCGTTGCCGCCCGTGGTGGTCTCGGGATTGCCGAACATGACGCCGATCTTCTCGCGGAGCTGGTTGATGAAGATGCAGCAGGTGTTGGTCTTGGAAATGTTGGCCGTGAGCTTGCGCAGGGCCTGCGACATCAGGCGGGCCTGCAGGCCGACCTTGTTGTCGCCCATCTCGCCTTCGATCTCGGCCTTGGGCGTCAGGGCAGCGACGGAGTCGATCACGACGATGTCGATGGCGCCGCTGCGGATCAGGTTGTCCGCGATCTCAAGGGCCTGTTCGCCGTTGTCCGGCTGGGAAATGAGGAGCGTGTCGAGGTTGACGCCGAGCGCCTTGGCGTAGGTGCGGTCGAAGGCGTGCTCCGCGTCGATCATCGCCGCGATGCCGCCCTGCTTCTGCGCCTCGGCGATCGCATGGATCGCGAGGGTGGTCTTGCCGCTGGACTCCGGTCCGTAGATTTCGATGATGCGGCCCCGGGGGTAGCCGCCGATGCCGAGGGCGTGGTCCAGCGCCACGGAACCGCTCGGGATGACCTGGACATCCCAGTCGGGCTGCTCGCCCAGTTTCATGATGGTGCCCTTGCCGAAGTCTTTCTCGATCTTGTCGATCGTCGCCTGGAGGGCCTTGAGTTTCGCCGCATTCACGTCCACGGTCTTTTCTTCTGCTTCTTTCGCCATAATAGTGGTTCTTTAAACGTTAAACAAGTTTTTGATAGTTTATCGCTCCTGCTTCGATAGAAAAACAAATATAATCACTTTTTTCTGGTTTTGCCATGTGGCGCCATCTCTTTTTTGCCGTTTTCTGCAAATGGTTGATTTTTAACCTTATCGAAAACGGTCACTGCTCCTCGCCGTGCGTAATGCGCTCAATGAGCGGCCGGACCGGCTCATAGTCATAACCGCGCGAAAGCGCGAAGCGGATCAGTTTGAGCCGCCCCTGGGGATCTTCCCGCAGGGTACGCCATTTGGCCTCGAGCACCTTCTCGAGTTTGGCGGCGGCGCGCTCCGGGTCGATCTCGCCGAGCGCCTCCTGCACGTCGTCGCGCGCCACGCCGCGGGCGAGCAGCGCGGTGCGGATCTTGACGGGCCCCCAGCCGCTGAGCGCGGATTTTTCGCGGGCGAAGGCGGCGGCGTAGCGGCGGTCATCGACAAAGCGCTCGGACACGAGCGCGGCGACGACCTCTTCCGCCGCGGCGGCATCCCATTCCAGCCGTTCCAGCGCCTTGCGCCGGATGTCTGCGGTGCAGTATTCGCGTTTCGCGCATTGCGCGGAAAGCGCATCATAGACTTTCTTCAGACGTTCTTCCATCAGAAATCGAATCCGAATGACAGGTAGGCCCCCCAGCCCTGCGAGTCGGACCAGTGGAGATTGAACTTGACGGGACCGGCGATCGTGTCGTAGGCGGCTTCCGCCCCCAGCGCCCAGGTGTCGGGCAGCGGATGCGAAATCAGCTCCCCGATGGAGTTTTCGTGAATCAGGACGCCGCCCAACGCGCTGAAATACAGGTTCTCCAGCGGATTCCAGCGCAGCGATGCGACCGCATCGACGAGGTAGTCGCCCGTGGCCATGATGTTGTTGAGTCCGAAGAAGGGCACCTGGTCCTCGGTGTAACGGGCTGCGAGCGATCCGCCCACGAAATTGGTGTGGGCGACGCCGTCCGCCACTTCCTCGCCGAAGTGCGAGACCGTCCGCAGCCGCACGTCAGGCACGAACGCCCATTTCCCGCCCAGCGGGATGGCGGCGCGGAAATCCACGCCCCCCTTCAGGATGGGCGTGAAATCCGCATGTCCCGGGCGCAGGAAATCATAGCTGCCCCGCAGCGCCAGCGAGACACCGCGCGTGGGGAAGTAGTAGTTGTCCAGGGTGTAGAAATTGCCCTGCAGGTAGGCGCCCAGGTAGCTGGATTCCAGTGCGACGCCCTGATCGCGCAGGATCTGGGCGAAATAGGTGTTCGGCGAGAGGCTGTAGCCGCGGTGGGAGATGCCGGCCCGGAAGTCGAGCCGCGTCCATTCCACCCCGGAGATGTAGAAGTCCTCGCGGTGGCCGATGTAGGCCACGTCATAACGCAGGCGGTCCGAGGCGTTGCCCAGGTGGCCGCGGTAGCGCGACAGGGCCGCCGAGACGTTGAGCGTCGGCAGGTTCCCCAGGTCCAGGGCGTAGTGCGCGTTGAACTTGAGGTTCTCCGCCACGCGCAGGCGGAAATCGGCCTTGGAGCCGGACAGGCGGCGGGTGCCCAGCCCGATGCCCAGCAGCACCGCGGCGCCCTCTTCCGTGTCGGCACGCAGGCCCAGCTTGAAATCGTGCACCGGCGCCGGCGTGCAGTGGAACACCAGCCGGTACGGCTCCCGGCTGCCGTAGAGGGAATAGGTCACCGACTCGAAGGCGCCGGTGGCCTGCAGGCGGCTCATCGCCTCGTCGATCCGCTGCCGATCCACGGGCTCACGGACATCCAGCCCGGTGAGCCGGGCCATGCGCGCGGCCTCCTTGTCGCCCAGCCCCGCGTACTCGATTGCGGAGAGGCGGACGGGGGTCTTGGAAATGTCGGTGGCACGGCGGTCCGGGGCGGATTTCGCACGCCCGGTGCGTTCGCGGATCGCGAGCAGTCCGGCGCGCTGCGCCTGGGCCGCCTGATAGCCGCGCACCAGCATGGTATCCACCGCTTCCGCGTTGAAACTCATCATGTTGAATTCGCCCAGCGCGGGCTTGATGAGCACATCGCTCTTGCCGATGTTCTTGGCGAAGGTGTCGTTGCCGAGCATCGTGATGAACTGCCCCAGGATGTCGCCGATATTGTTGATGTCGGAATAGCCCGGCAGGGCGTCCGACAGTTCGATGCCGATCAGGTAGTCCGCCCCGACCGCCTTCGCGAGGTCGGTCGGGAAATTGTTGCGCACGCCGCCGTCCACCAGCACCATGCCGCCGGTACGCACCGGATTGAACAGGCCGGGAATGGACATCGTCGAACGCATCGCCGTGGTGATGGAGCCGCTGCCCCAGTTCTTCGCCTTGGAACTGACCACGTCGCCCGCCACACAGAGGAACGGGATGGGCAGCCGGGCGAAGGAGAGGCTGTCCTGGTAGCCGACGGACATGCCGGACAGCAGGTTGTTGACATTGAATCCGTAGGCATAGCCCGCCGGCAGCGATGCGGCCAGGCGGCTCCCTCCGCTGCGCTCCGCCATGCTTTCACGCAGCACGCGCCGCCGCTCCCGCATCGTGTAGCGGACCTCTTCCCCGCCGCGCTCCGGCGGGTTGTGGAAGGGGAAGGACAGCAGGTAGGTGGCCTGGTCCATCTTGGTACTGAACGGGATATACTCCGGCGCGATGCGGTCGGTCAGCATCACGTTCCAGTCCTGCGTCCGGAACAGTTCCTCCAGGTCGGCCGCGCGGTAGCCCATGGCGTAGAAGCCGCCCACGAGGCCGCCGATGCTCGTGCCGCAGACAAAATCAATCGGGATGCCGAGTTCTTCGATATACTTCAGCGCCCCCACTTCGGCGGCGCCTTTCGCACCGCCTCCGGACAGCACGAGTCCCACCACGGGGCGCTTCTGCCGGGCGCGCACCTGATCGAGATGGCGGCGGATCTCGCGGATCACGGTGGCGTCCGTACGCGGATCGACGCTGTCCGTCGCCAGGCCGTTGGGGTAGGTCTGTGCCGAGAGGCTCGCGGTCAGCAGCAGGGCCGCTAATCCGCAGCAGAATGTTGTCCGGCGAGCATCCCGCACGCGGCCAGGATGTCTTCGCCACGCGAAGAACGGATGGTGCATAGGATCTGGTGGTTGTTGAGCCGGTCCCGGAACGCCTCCATCGCCGCGTCCGAGGCGCAGTCGTAGGGGAAATCCGGAATCTTGTGGAAACGGATCAGGTTGACGCGGCATTCCAGGCCGCGGAGCAGGCGGATCAGCGCGTCGGCATGCCGCTTGTCGTCGTTGAAGCCGGCGAACATCGTGTATTCGAAACTCACGCGGCGCTGCCCGCTGAAATCGTACTGCCGGATCAGGTCGAGCACCGCCCGGATGTCCCAGGCCTTCTGCGCGGGCATCAGGGAAAGGCGCTCCTCCGGGAAAGGATTGTGCAGGCTGACAGCCAGGTGGCAGCGCTGTCCGTCGAGGTATTTCTTGAGGGCCGGGAGCACACCGATCGTACTGACCGTGATGCGTTTAGGGCTCCAGGCAAAACCCCAGGGCGCCGTCAGCACCTCGAGGACGCGGCTGACGGTGTCGTAGTTGTCGAGCGGTTCGCCCATGCCCATGAACACGGCATTGGTGAGCTGGTCCGCCTCGTCGATGGAGAGGAACTGATTGAGGATGTCGGCGGCGTCCAGCTGTCCGTGGAAGCCGTTCCGCCCGGTCATGCAGAACCTGCAGTTCATTCTGCAGCCCGCCTGGGAGCTGACGCAGAGCGTCCTGCGCTCCTCCTCCGGGATCATCACCGATTCGATGAATCTGTCCTCCTCCTTGCTCCCCTGCCCCTCCGCATGGTCCTCCGCGGAACGATTGGCAGGTCCGACAGAAAAGAGATACTTTTTCGTGCCGTCAGAAGAAAGGGCTGTGCCGACCGGTGCGCTGGTGCCCAGTTCGTAACGCTCTGCAAGCGAGGCACGTGCGGCCTTGGAGATATTGACCATCCGGTCCCAGCTACCCGCCCGCTTGGCATACAGCCAGTCCGCAAGCTGCGCGCCCACGAAGGGCTTCAGCCCGCAGTTCACCGCGGCCTGCTTCAGCTCATCGAGCGTCTTCCCGAGCAGTTTCTCTTTCATCCACGCAAAAATACAAAAAATACCGCAATAATACCCCCACCGCCCGCCGCCCTGTGACCCGCGGCCGAGGGAAATGGTTCGCGTGAGAGATAACACACTTATTTACACAGTTTTATCATTTCATACTCCCTCGTGCGGGGAGAGAGTATAAAACAACAAGAAACTAATAATCAGCACCTTACTGATCACAATCGACATGACCAGTATGACTGGTATGACCGGCACGACTACGACTGCCGACAAGACCGGACGGGGCGTGCAGAAAGCGGGCCACCTGCAGTTCGGAAGCAGAGGTGTTCATCTGCAAATAACGCGACAGTTTCTCCCGACGCTCCTCCGGCAGGAGAAGCAGGGGCTTCCCCTGCCCCAGCAGGCCGTGACGGGCGGCAAGCTGAGACATCTCCCGATAAGGCACATCCGAATAAGGGTCAAAGGACTCACCGACATCAAACTCCTTGCCCTTTGACACATCCGCCGCGGCAACCATATTCGCCCCATTGCCGAACAGTTGATAGCATGCCTCCCTGTCAAAATAAAAATAGCGCTGGATAATGTAATCCGTCAATTGCTCCTGCTCGGTCCGATTCAACTGGCTGAACAGCCGGTACAACAGCGCATACTTCAGATAGCGGCCAGCCCGACATTCCTGCGACACTTCATGCATCGCATTCCGAAGCGCCCAACGGCAATACCTCAGTACCGGGCGCTCCGAAAAGGGGTATTCTTTTTCATAATAAGCCAGGAAGTTCCAGCGGTCTTCGACTGCCCGGGCACACAAACGTTTCTCGACGGGATTGTTGAGAATATATACCACGCATGACCGTTTGTCCTTATCCGATCTTTTCGGAGCACTGCCAAAAGGGCCGCGGTAAAGCCTGCCTGTCCGCCCGGACTCGCGGTTCCATTCCCGGGCGTGCAACAAATTGACATCATGCTCATAACTGACCAGATGGAGCGGATCGACAGGAGCGGCCAGTTCATGCGTATGCGTAAACATATGGCACGCGCACAAAACCGGGAGATTGTGCCGCCGTGCCATGACGGACTGAATGGTGAAACAGACCAGATGGTCGATTGTATGATAAAAGAGCACACCACCGTCCGCTGTGGTTTTATAAATATGCTGGAGAGAGCCGTTGAGGACTTTTCGGTTCTTCATCGTGAACAATTTCTTATTTATTATCAGTATATTATCGGTTTAAACTCCCCTCCAAATGGCAAGGGTTTAAAATGGTAGTTGACAGTATTTCAACCGGTTGGCAATCACACCGCGATTGATGCGAGGGACGAGTCTGCAGGACCACGGCACCGCCAGGATCAAGGCGGAGCAATGGCGCAGCGGGCGAGGCGGGCGGCGTCTTCGGGCGGGAGGATGCCGGCTTCGCCGAGCGCGGCGACCGTCCAGCCGTCGCGGGGCGTGTGTTCGCGGAAGAGCACGATCGCGCGGGCCGCCTGCCAGGAGCGGATGTAGGGGTGGAGGCGCAGCGAATCGGCAGGGAGCGACCAAAGCGCGTAAGGCACTGGAGACGAGCAAAATACAAGATCGCTCAACGCGTCGTATTTCTCGCGGTCGAAGCGGTAGATGTCCATCAGCTGCTCCGGGAAAGAATAGCCGCCCAACTCGGCACGGTACGAGAGGATCCGCCCGGCAAACCACGGCCCGATGCCCGGCAGGGCGTCGAGGGCGGCGGAGTCAGCGCGGTTCAGGTCCAGCCGCGGGATGTCGATGAAGCGCTCCAGCCGGCGATAGACGGAGTCGGCGACGACGAACGATTTCGCGAAGTCCGCCTTGCGGCGGAAACGGCCGCCCTTCTCCCGGTAATTGTCGATGGCCTGCGCCTGTTTCTCGCTGAAACCCAGCCGGATAAGGTCCTCAACCGTCACCGTGTTGGGATTGAAACGAAAACTCTCGACGCGCCGCGTCTGCCGCCGGTACTCCTGCACATACGAAGAATGCGGCGCGTTCCGGCGGACGGCGGCAGGTCGATTGCCCGGCTCCGGAGCACCGTCCGACGCCTCTGGAAGCCGGCCACCCGTTCCGGGCGAAGCGAAGCCGCCACCCGCCGCCCGGCTCGATCCCGCAGCGCCGCCGCCCTGCGAGGAAAAAGACCCGCGCGGAGCATCCCCCGAAGGCCCGGCACCGTTCTGATAGATATAAACCGTGTCAGGCCGGTCCCGGTTCGCTTCGAGCAGCAGGCGGCCGGCGCGGGTCACGACGAGCGCGGCCTGGTAGCCCAGAATCAGAAAAGCCAGCGCGATGGCGCCGACCTTGAACGAGGCGGCAGAAGGCTGTGCCCTCCCCTTTCCGTCGGGAGGCATCCCGTCTCCGGCAGCAGGCTTCTTCTTTCCGCCGGTCAACCATTTTACGAAATCTTCCATGGCATACTGCCCGCCCGGGACAGACCGGACGCGCAGGGCGAAGATGGGGCCTTGCCTGCATATACGCAAGAAAGTGGGACGAACGACCGAAAGAAAAATACGAATCTTTCCCGTTTGATATGATTTTTTCTGTTTTCCGCATTTATCTTTCTGTCAATACTTTACAAAAGAAACCCCATACTTTCGTACCGGGTTTCTTTTGTAATCAGCTAATATACAGACAAATACAGAATACAGAATACAGAATACAGAATACAGAATACAGAATACAGAATACAGCAACCTACTCCGGATCCCTGTACTTATTCCGGTGCTCGCGCGGA
>CAMHIP010000076.1 GCA_946185205.1 uncultured Bacteroidales bacterium
GCCCACGCCGGAATGCGTCAGCACGACCAGCACGTCGGGCCGCTCCTTGGCGCGGATGCGGTCCACCCACTCCTGCGCGCAGGGGATCAGCGAGTCGAAGCGGATGCCGCTCCAGACGGGCTCCGCCAGCCAGGCCTTCATGTTGGGATTGGTCAAGCCGAGCACGGCCACTTTCATGCCGCCGCGGCGGAAGACCTTGTAGGGCGGGAAATACGGCTCGCCGTTGTCCGTGCGGACGGCATTGGCCCCCAGGAAGGGGATGCCGCGCGCAGCGAGCTGGGCCGCGATCTTGTCATAGACGGCGTGGCCGGTCTCGATGTCGTGGTTGCCCACGGCCACGGCGTCATACTTCATGTAGGCAAGCAGCGAGACGAAGGGATGCTCGCCTTCCGTGTTGACATAATTGAAATAATAGGGCGCGTTGTCGCCCTGCAGGCAGTCGCCGGCATCCAGCAGGAGCACGTTCTTCTCCCCGACGGCCCGGCGGAGGCTGTCCACCCAGGCATGGACGGACATGAGACTCGTCTTGGTGGACTGGCCCTCGACGTAGGGCTCGTCAAACCAGTTGCCGTGGACGTCGCCCGTGGTGACGATGTGCAGCGTGCGGTCGCCGGAAGCGCAGCCGGCAGCCAGCAGGCCGGCCGTCAATATCGATAAAAACAGTTTCTTCATAACGTGCAAATTTAGTAAATTTGCCTTTGTTATGAAACTTTTTACAGAAGTCTCCTGCAAAAAAATACCGTTCCTTTCGGCGTCTGACCGCATTTTTGTCCTGGGCAGCTGCTTTGCCGACGCCATCGGGACACGGCTCGCGGACGCCGGCTTCGACGTGGCCTGCAACCCTTTCGGCACGCTCTACAATCCCGCCTCCCTCGCCGCCGCCGTCGCGCGGCTGGACAGCGCCGAGCCCTTCGGGCCGCAGGACTGCGTGGAAATGGGCGCCGGAGCGGGCAGGATCTGCAGTTTCTCGCACCACACGTCCTTCGCCCGAGCCACGGCGCAGGAATTCCTCGCGCACGCGAACGCGCGCCTTCAAGAAGATGCCGCCCGCTGGCGCGCCTGCACGCACGTGATCCTCACCCTCGGCACGGCGCGGGTATGGCGCGCGCTGGACCTTCCCGGCCGGCCGGTCGTCGCCAACTGCCTCAAGCGTCCCGCGTGGGAGTTCTCGCACGAACTGCTGTCCGTCGATGCCTGCGCGGCGCTGCTGCGGACCATCGTGGAGACGCATCCGGACAAACGCTTCCTTTTCACCGTCTCCCCCATCCGGCACCTGGGCGACGGGGCGCATGGGAACACGCTGTCCAAGGCGACCTTGCATCTGGCGGTAGAGGAACTCCTGTCCGCCAGTCATCCCGGGCTTGACCCGGGATCCCCCGCCTACTTCCCGGCCTACGAGATCCTGCTGGACGAACTGCGGGACTACCGTTTCTACGGCGAAGACCTCGTCCACCCCGCCCCGGCCGCCGTGCAGATCATCTGGGAACGCTTCCTGGACGCCTGCACCGATCCCGCGGACCGGCCCCGCATCCTCGCGGCGGAGAAAGCCGCCCGCGCCGCCGCCCACCGGCCCCTCCGCTGACGCCACGTACTAGACTAACATTCAGACCTTTACAAATCTTCGGGTACTTCAATTCGATACCCGAAGATTTGTAAGTAGCAGCCAATCAAAAACATCGACGCCACACATTTTTCCTATTTTTTTTTCAAAATAAATTTGGAAGTCTGAAAAATTGTCGTACCTTTGCGGTGTACTATTGAACTAATACACTAAAAAGATATGATAAAAATCCAGAATTTAGCTTTCAGCTACGGCAAGACGGAGGTCCTCCGCAACATCACGATGGACCTTGAACCCGGCAGGATCTACGGCCTGCTGGGCGAAAACGGCGTCGGCAAAACCACGCTCCTCACCCTCCTCTGCGGCCTCAAGAAGACCCAGGACGGCACCATCTCCGCCGACGGGCACGACCCCTACAAACGCGAACCCGCCCTCCTGCAGGACCAGTACTACCTCCCCGACGAGGTGGCCCCGGTGAATGACAGGGCCCTTGCCTGGGGCAAGGCCACGGGCAAGTTCTGGCCCCGCTTCTCCCCCGACACCTTCAGCAAGATCCTCCAGGAATTCGAAGTCGATCCGCAGCAGAAGATGAACGCCATGTCCGCCGGCCAGCTCAAGAAGACCTACATCGCCTTCGCGCTCGCCAGCGGCGTCCGCTACCTCTACCTCGACGAGCCGACCAACGGGCTGGACATCCCGTCCAAGGCCCAGTTCCGCTCCGCCCTGATGAAATACACCCGCGAGGACGCCACCATCGTGATCTCCACCCACCAGGTGCGCGACCTCGAGAACATCATCGACCCGATCATCATCCTGGACCGCAGGGACGTGCTGCTCAACGCCACCCTCGAGCAGATCGCGGACAAGCTCTACTTCGACTACGGCACCACCCTCCACCCCGAGGCCCTCTACTCCGAGCAGCTCCCCGGCGGCTTCATCCAGGTGCTGCCCAACACGGAGAAGGCCGACAGCAAGGTGAATATCGAGGCCCTCTTCAACACCGTCCACAAGCACAAAGAACTCGTCAAAAATCTCTTCAGCCATGAATAACATATTCGATATCAAGCGCTTCGGCAACTACTTCCTGTACGACCTGCGCCGGGCGAAGAACAACTACGGCCTCTCCCTGCTGCTGCTCGGCCTGATGCCCGTCATCTTCTTCCTGTTCTACCAATTCTTCAGTCTGATCTCCGGCCACGGCATCACCGAATTGCCTGACGAGATGCAGTTCATGGCCGTCTTCGTCGCGACCATCGCCGTCATCTTCGGCGCCGGCGTCAAGATCTACGGCTTCGTGACAGAGAAACGCGCCGGATCCGACTTCCTGATGCTTCCCGCCTCCACCCTGGAGAAATGGCTCTCCATCCTCCTGACGGTCTGCATCGTCGTCCCGGTCGTCCTCTTCGGCCTGACCTTCCTCAGCGACGCGCTGATGAGCACGGTCTTCCCCAACGTCTACGGCGACCGCATCATGGTCGCGGACTTCGCCCGCGACATGTTTGAAGCCCTGGGCGAAGAAGGCATCTCCATCAACATGCCGGGCCTCATCTTCCTGAACTGGTGCGCCAACATCCTCGCCTTCACCCTCGGAGCCGTCTGCTTCAAGAAGGCCAAGGTGGCCAAGACCCTCCTCTTCATCTTCGCCTTCAGCATGGTCCTCTCGCTCATCCTGGTGCTCATCTTCGGCACCTCCCACATCGACACGGACTGGCTGGAAATGCACTTTTCCGACCCGCAGTCCATCGAGCGCTTCCTCAACTGGACCATCAGCATCACCCTCACCGTCCTGTTCGGCGGACTGTTGGGAGGCCTCTACTACCGCCTCCGCACCCTTAAACACTAATGACCATGGAATTCGACAGCAATAAACCCATCTACCTCCAGATTGCGGACAACCTCTGCGAGCGGATCCTCTCCGGGGAATTCAAGCCCGGCAGCCGCATCCCCTCCGTCCGCGAATGGGGCGCCGCGATCGGGGTCAACCCCAACACCGTCGCCCGCTCTTACGAGATCCTCACGGACCGCAAGGTCATATTCAACCAGCGGGGCATCGGCTTCTTCGTGGACGGGGGCGCCATCGACGTGATCCGCGAGACGGAGCGCCGCAAGTTCATCGAAGAAGAACTCCCCCTGCTGCGCAGCCGCGCCGCCCTGCTCGGCATCAACCTCAAAGAATACATCGACTAAATCAACTGAAAATGAAAAGGATACTTCCCCTTCTCGCAGCCGCCGTGCTGCTCACCCTCCCCTCCTGCCGCTTCATCCGCGTCAGCGATGAGCTGAAAGAAAAAATCAAGGAAAACGGCGTCACCTGGAGCGGCGGCGGTGCCGGCGAGACCATCACCGCCAGCGACAACTACATCTCCCGCGACGAGGTGACCGGCGAATTCCACGGCCTGTCCTGCAACCTGCCCGGCGACGTGATCTACACGCCCGGCGACTGCGCCCTCTCGATCAGCGCCCCGGACAACGTACTCGACCACGTGACCGTCCGCAACGAAGGCGGCACCCTGGACATCAAGTCCGACCTGCGCTCCATCCGCAACCTCAAGAAGATCACCATCACCGTGTCCAGCCCCGTCCTGGAGGACATCACCTTCAACGGCGCCGTGGATTTCAGCGCCCCGAAGGGCCTCTCCGCCCTGGATTTCACGGCCACGGTCAACGGAGCCGGTGACGTGAACATCAACGGCCTGAAGGCGGGCAGCGCCTCCCTCACCGTCAACGGGGCCGGCGACGCTACCCTCTCGGGAATCGACTGCGACGCGCTCACCGTCAGCATCAACGGTGCCGGCGATGCCACCCTCTCCGGCCAGGTCAAAGGCAAGGCCGGCCTGTACATCAGCGGTGCCGGCGACATCGACGCCCGCACCCTGGCCTGCGGCGAACTGGACTCCAAGGTCCGCGGCATAGGCAGCATCAAGCGGCCCAAATGACAATAAACCATACACCTGAAACGGCAAAGGGCAACCTGTAACAGGCTGCCCTTTGCTTTTCGGAGCGTAGAGTTAAACAATAAAATTAATCCTATAAATACTTAATTTAAAACGTTATCAGAACTTGGGAATTTCAAAGGTGGAGGCGGGAATCTCGACGTTCTCCTCGAGCTTCACGGCTTCGTTGCCGAACTGGAACTGACCGCCGTCGGTGAGGGTCTTGAGAACGATGCCCTGCCAGACCCAGACGGTCTGCGCCATGTCCATGCCCATCTGGGACTGCGTCATGGAATACTTGGTGCATTCCTTGCCGAGGACGGTCTCCTTGCCGATCTCCTTGATCTTGTTGGCGGACTTGACCGCATCCGTCAGCGCCAGGAAGTTGATGTCGGCACCGCCCATGCCGCCGCCGGCGGGCATTTCCTGGACCTGCTTCTCCGTGTGGTTGATCATGTAGGTCTTCCCGTCCTTGCGGAGAATGGTCATCTCCATCTCGTTGCCCATGAAGTTCATCTTCATCTTCTGGGCCTCGAGGGCGCCGTAGTTGTCGAAACAGATGGTGGTCTCACCCATTTCGGATTTCTGGGTCAGGATCCCGGACTTGATGCCGTAGCGGTTCTGGGCCATCCCCACTCCTGCCACGCTTGCGAGCAGGAGGACCAGGGAAAGAAATTTTTTATTCATCGTTTTGTAGTTAAGATGGTTTGTCTTCGTTACGGTGCAAACATAAAAAAACCGGGCCGCATCCGGTCCGGTTTTTCGACGAAAAGCCTGTTTTCTTCGACCAACTACTCCTCTGCGGGCTTCATGGTCGTATAGACGTTGGTCACGTCCTCGTCATCCTCCAGCATGCCCGTGAGCTTGTCGAGGGTAGCGCGCTGCTCGTCGGTGACATCCTTGAGGTCCACGTTGGGGATCTGCTCGAAGCCGCCGGAGATCAGCTCGTAGCCGTTCTCCTCGATGTACTTCTGGATCTGGCCGTAGGCGCTGTACTCACCGTACATCACGATGACGGGGGTCACGTTGCCGTCCTTGTCCTCTTCTTCCTGGCGGAAGAGCTCCTCCACGCCGTAGTCGATGAGTTCGAGCTCGAGCTCCTCGAGATCGATGCCCTCCTTCTCCTTGACGCGGAAGGTGCACTTGCGGTCGAACATGAAGCTCACGGAGCCGGTGGTACCCAGCGAACCGCCGCACTTGTTGAAGTAGCTGCGGACGTTGGCGACGGTGCGCGTGTTGTTGTCCGTGGCCGCCTCCACGAGATAGGCGATGCCGTAAGGGCCGAAACCTTCGTAGATAATCTCCTTGAAGTCGCCCTGCTTGCTCTCGGTGGCCTTCTTGATGGCGCGCTCAATATTCTCCTTGGGCATCTGCTCGGAACGGGCCTCGGCCATCAGGGCACGCAGGCGCGGGTTGCCGGTCACGTCCGGACCGCCCTGCTTGACGGCGATGGTGATTTCCTTGCCCAGCTTGGTGAACGTGCGGGCCATGTGGCCCCAGCGCTTGAGTTTGCGCTCCTTGCGGAATTCAAATGCTCTTCCCATAATTATTCGGTGACTCTGGCGATGGACTTGGCGATCTCGTAGGCCTCGAGGGACTGCGGGTAGTCGGACTCGATGGTCTTGTAGCAGGCCAGGGCTTCGGCCTTCTGGCCGAGGGCCTCGTGGGCGGAACCCTCCTTGAGGAGGTAGCCGGCGGCAAAGACGTTGTCAGCCAGGGCGGCGGCGGCCTTGTAGCTGCGCACGGCGGCTGCATAGTCGCCCAGGGCCACATAGGCGTCACCCTCGCAGGCATGGGCGCGGGCGGCGAGGATCGGCTCCTTGCCCTTGTACTTCTTCAGATAAGAGAGGGCCTCCTCGTTGTTGCCGAGCTGCAGCTCGCAGATACCGGCGTACAGATAGACGGCCTGGCCGGCCTTGGTGCCGTACTCGGAGATGATGTCGGCGAAACCGAGGTTGTTGCCGTCGCCGTTGAGCGCCAGCTCATACTCGCCGTTCTGGAAGCTCATTTCGGCCGGGTAGCTCTGCTGCATGGCCTCCACGCACTTGGGCTGGTAGATGAACTTGTTGTACGCGAGGATGCCGAGGCCGATCACGAGGACGGCTGCGACGGCACCCAGGATCCATTTCTTGTTCTCATTGTAGAACTGCTCGGTGGCGGAGACGGTCTGCTCGAGGTTCTCCTGCCGCTGGGCTTCTTTCTCATTCAGATTTTTCTGAGCCATATAGATTCTTTATTTTGATTTCCGCTTTAAAATAGCCCGCAAAATTAGAAAAAATACTTTAACTTTGCAAGACATGGCCACATTACAGAAAATCGTCATCCAGGACTTCCGCAACATCCGGCTGCAGGAGCTCAGCTTCTCCCCCAACATCAACTGCATCAGCGGGGGCAACGGCGAGGGCAAGACCAACCTGCTCGACGCCATCTGGTATCTGTCCATGACCAAAAGCGCCTTCTCCGCCTCGGACCGCTTCAATTTCCGCTACGGGACCTCCGCCTTCGCCCTGTCCGGGACCTACGCCATGCCCGGCGGGACGTCCGCGCGCTTCAGCATCCGCGTGGCCGACGGCGGACAGAAGACCGTCCGGCGCGACGACAAGCCCTACGAGCGCATCTCCGCGCACATCGGCGTGCTGCCCATCGTGATGGTCTCCCCCGCCGACATCGCCATGGTGAGCGAGTCGGGCGACGAGCGCCGCAAATTCGTCAACGCCGTGCTCTCGCAGATGGAGCAATCCTATCTGTCCGATGCACAGCAATATAACCGCACCCTCCTGCAACGCAACAAACTCCTCAAGGCCGGCGTCACGGACGAAGACCTGCTGTCCGCGTTCGACGAGCGGCTCGCCGCCCTCGCGCAGCCCATTTTCGAGCGGCGCAGCGCCTTCTGCGAGCGGCTGGTCCCGATGGTGCAGCAGTACTATGCCGAGATCTCGGGCGGCCGCGAACAGGTCGGGATCGAATACCGCTCCGACCTGCAGAAGGGCGACCTCCGGGAACTCCTGCGCAGCCGGCGCGAGCGCGACCAGGTCTTCCGCTTCACCACCGCCGGCGTGCAGCGCGACGACTTCCTCTTCACGATGGACGGGCACCCGATCCGGCGCTGCGGCTCGCAGGGCCAGCAGAAATCCTTCCTCGTGGCCCTCAAGTTCGCCCAGTATGAAGTCATGAAGGAGGGCTACGGCTATCCGCCGATCATGCTGCTGGACGACCTCTTCGACAAGTTGGACATGAACCGCGTGGGCAACCTGCTCCGCGTGGTGGCCGACAAGGAGTTCGGCCAGATCTTCCTGTCCGACTCCAACAAGGTCCGCACCGAATCCATCGTGGACAAGCTGACGGCGGACCGCAGCTACTTCGAGACGGCTGGAGGCGTCTTCACCCCCAGACAATGAGCCGCGTCGCACGCAAAACCGCCGTTTCGCTCGGCGAAGCCATCCGGGAATACCTCCGGGCCAGCAAGCTCACCGCCGGGCTCAACACCCAGCGCGTCTTCGCCGCCTGGGACGCCGCCTCCGGAGCCGGCCGCTACACGGTGCGCCGTTTCTTCCGGGACGGCAAGCTCTACATCACGGTCGATTCCTCCGTGGTGCGCAGCCAGCTGTCCTTCCAGCGCGAGGCGCTGATCGAGAAAATCAACGCCCTGCTCGCGCAGGACGAATTGTTTACCCGCGACGACAGCCGGGCGGGCTTCGTCCAAGAACTGATCCTGAAATGAAATTCGTCATCGACCGGGCCATTCCCTTCATCGAGGGCGTCTTCGAGCCCTGCGGCGCGACCGTCGTCTATAAAGAAGGTCCGGACATCGTCCGCGCCGACCTGCTGGATGCGGACGCCCTCGTGATCCGCACCCGCACCCGCTGCGACGCCGCCCTGCTCGAAGGGACGGCCGTCAAGCTCATCGCCACGGCCACGGCCAGCATGGACAACATCGACCAGGCGTGGTGCAAGGAACACGGCGTCTTCGTGCAGAACGCCTCCGGCTGCAACGCCGGCGGCGTGACCAATTACGTCTTCTCCGCCCTCTTCGGGACCGCCTCCCGGAAGAGCATCCCCCTGAACGGCGCCACGATCGGCATCATCGGCCTCGGCTCCGCCGGGCAGCGGGTGGAGGAGATGGCCCTCGCGCTCGGATTCAAGACGCTCCGCTACGATCCGCTCCGGGCCGAGAAGGAGTGGCAGCACACGGAATTCCACGACCTCGACACCGTCCTGGAAGGGTCGGACGTCATCACGATGCACATCCCCGTCAACGCCACCACCCGCGGCATGGCGGACGCCACCTTCTTCGCCCGCATGAAGCCGGGCGCCTTCTTCATCAACACCGCCCAGGGCGAGCTCGTCGTGGAAGAGGACCTGATCCGGGCCATCCCCCGCCTGGGGCCCGTGGCGCTGGACACCTGGTGCCATGAGCCGGACATCAACCGCAAACTGCTGGACGTCGTGGACATCGCCACCCCGCACATCGCCGGCTACACCCTGCAGGGCAAGCAGATCGGCACGTCGCTGGCCGTGCGCGCCGTCGCCCGCTTCTTCTCGCTCAGCTCCCTCTTCGAGTTCTTCCCGACCACCGAGATCCTCGAATACCAGGCCGTCCACATCGACGCCCACGACAAGACGCAGGGGCAGATCGCTTCCGTGATCCAGTACAACTACCCGATCTTCACGGACGACTTCATGTTCCGCATGGATCCGTCCCGTTTCAACGAACTCCGCATCGGCTACCGCTACCGCCGCGAGTTCTATTTCTGATCAACCACAAACAAGATACACACTATGGACAAAGCCACCATGAATGCTCAGATCGAGCGCTTCCGCAAGGGTTTTCCCTGGCTGAAGATCGTCGCGCCGGCCACCCCGCAGCGCGGCATTGAGGTACTGACCGAAGAGCAGCAGGACGCCGCCATCCGCTATGCGGACGAAGCGGAAGTCCACGGCCGCTGCAAATTCGTGCCGGCTTCCGGCGCCGCTTCCCGCATGTTCAAGGACATCTTCGCCGGGATGGACACGCCCAACGCCTCCACGGAGAAACTGGCCGCCAACCTGGAGAAATTCGCCTTCTATACGCCGGAGGTGTTCGGGAAGGCCCCCTTCGACCCGGCGCAGACCGCCCGTCTGCTCCTCACCGAGGCGGGCCTCAACTACGGCAGCAAACCCAAGGGCGTGCTGAAATTCCACCGCTACCCTTCCGAGGTGCGCACCGCGCTCGCCGAGCACTTCGTCGAAGGACAGGCCTACATGCGCAACGCCGACGGGACCGTGGACCTGGTCGTGACCATTTCCCCGGAGCACCGGGCCCTGTTCGAGGCCGCCGTGGAGGACATCCGCGCGGAGTACGAGGCCCGCTACGGGGTCAAGTACAACATCCGCTTCACCTACCAGTCCAAGGACACCGACACGCTCGCGGTGGATGCCGAGGGCAAGCCCTTCCTCAAGGAGGACGGCAGCATCCTCACCCGCCCCGCCGGCCACGGCGCCCTCATCTACAACCTCAATGAACTGGACGCGGAGCTCGTGAGTATCAAGAATATAGACAACGTCTGCGTGGAGCGCATGCAGCCGGCCACCTACCGCTGGAAGAAGGTCCTGATGGGCCGCGCGCTCGAACTGCGCGACCGTATCCAGGGCTACATCTATGCCCTGGACCAGCTGACGATGGTGCGCAAGGAGATGTCCGACCTCGCCTTCATCCCCGGCAACAACGTCTACCAGGACGACCCCTTCGCCACGCCGGAATGCCAGGAGCTCTGCAACGAGATCGAGGACTTCCTCCGCGACGAACTCTGCATCGAGATTCCCGAGCCCCGGGACAGCCGCGACCGCGCCGAGATGCTGCGCGCCAAACTGGACCGTCCGATCCGCGTCTGCGGCATGGTGAAGAAC
>CAMHIP010000077.1 GCA_946185205.1 uncultured Bacteroidales bacterium
TGTTGCGGGCGCGGCCCGGATAGTTGCCGGTGGTCTGGATGCCGCCGGAGAGGCCGTCCTTGCTCTCGAAACCGATCACGTCGTCGGTCTGCCAGCAGTGCAGGGAGATCGGGGTCTTCTCGAGGGTCTCGATAGCCTTGTCGGTGTCCACGCCGATGGCGGCATAGCGCTCCTTGGCGATTTCGTAGGACTTGAGGATGTTTTGCTCGTTCATAAGAGAAAGATTGTGTTATTTGTGATATTTAGTTATTGTGGGTCGGATAGAAAGTCTTGACGGCGAATGCGGCGGCGATCAGGCGGCGCATCTCCCAGCGGTCGCGCACCAGCCCGGCAGCCTTGGCCTGGATCATCACGTTGCCGATGGCGGTCGCCTCGGTCGGGCCGGCCACCACGGGGATGCCGAGGGCGTCGGCCGTCCACTGGCTCATCGTGTCGTTGGCGGAACCGCCGCCGATCACGTGCAGCTTCTCGATCGGGAACGGGGCGAACTGCCGGAGCATGTCGACCACCTCCCGGTAGCGGTTGGCGAGGCTGTGGTAGATGCAGCTGACATACTGGGCGTCGCTCTTCGGCAGCGGCTGGCCGGTCTCCCGGAGGTAGCTGTCGATGGCGGCGACCATGTCGGCGGGAGCCGCGAAGCGCGGATCGTCGGGGTTGATCAGGGACGGGAAGGTGGCCTCGGTACGGGCCATTTCGGCCAGCTCGGAGTAGGTGTAGTTGCGGCCGGCGGCGGACCAGATCTTGCGGGACTGCTCCAGGATCCACATGCCGGTGATATTCTTCAGGAAACGGGTCGTCCCCTCGATGCCGCCCTCGTTGGTGAAATTCAGGCGGGTAGAGGCCTCGTTGACGATCGGGGCCGGCGTCTCGATGCCCATCAGCGACCAGGTGCCGCTGGACAGGTAGGCGAACTTCTCGTCCGCAGCCGGGACGGCGGCGATGGCGGCGGCCGTGTCATGGCCGGCCACGGCGATCACCGGGACCTCCGGCAGGCCGCAGGCGTCGGCGATGGACTTGCGGAGCGTACCCACCACGGTGCCGGGTTGCACGATGGGCAGCAGCACGTCGGTACGCACGCCGATGCGCTCCAGCAGCGACTTCTCGAACTGGCGCTCCTTCTGGTTCATCATGCCGGAAGTGGAAGCGTCCGTATATTCGCAGACCTTCTTGCCCGTCAGCATGTAGGACAGCAGATCGGGAATGAAGAGGATGGAGTCCGCATATTTGAGCGGCGCGAAATCCTCCTTCGTCTGGGCGTAGAGCTGGAAGATCGTGTTGAAGTTCATGATCTGGATGCCCGTGGCGCCGTACAATTCCTCGCGCGGGATGATCTTGAACACTTCCTCGGGAATGCCCTCGGTGTAGGGGTCGCGGTAGGCGCGGGGGTTGCCGAGCAGGGAACCGTCGGCAGCCACGAAACCGAAATCGACGCCCCAGGTGTCAATGCCGATGGAGTCGATCTGCACGCCCTCCTGGCCCAGCTGGGCCAGACACTTGCGGAAATGCTCGTAGATTGCGAAAATATCCCAGAAATACTTGCCGCCGACTTCGATGATGCCGCTCGGGAAGCGGTAAACTTCTTTCATCGAGAAAGACCCGTCAGCGAAGGTTGCAAGCACGGCGCGGCCGGAAGTGGCGCCGCAGTCAAAAGCAAGGAAATTGTGTTTATCAGCCATAAGGTTATCTATTTGTGGTCGGATGCAAATTTATCATTTAATAAGGTGAATCCTGCTCGCATTTTGCTTTTCCAACTTTGATTTTTGATATTTAAAAAGGATCCCGGACATCTACACACATTTGGCTTTCTGAAAGAAAAAAAGTATATTCGCATAAATTAATTTGGCGGCATATCACCAAAACAAACCATACGATGAAAAAATTGTTTCTTGCCATCGCGCTTTGCTGCGCATTCCTCCCGGCCTTCTCCCAGAAGGAGAAGCTGACGGACAAGGAGCTGGTCAACGTCATCTACGCCATGGGGCAGATGTATCCCGACGGATTCACCCTCGACCTGAACACGATGCGCCAGCCCACGGAAGGACTGATGGTCTCCTATAAAGAGACGCAGAACAGTTTCGACCGCAAGAGTCTCCCCGCCGTGATCAAGCATGCCCGCGCCCATCAGAACCTCGTGGGCGGCTGGTACGACGCGGAAGAGGACAAGTACTACTTCGACAGCACCCGCAGTTTCCCGGAGGACAGCCTGGCGGCTGCCGTGGCTTTCGCCCGCGCCAATGACCAGCACACGGTCTATGTGGCCTCCAAGGACATCAACATCTGGTCCAACTACGAGCAGAAGGACATCCGCGTCATCCTGGACTGCGACATGGGCTCCTCCACCGACGACCTCTTCGCCCTGATGATGCTCTACCGCTACATGGACATGAAGCGCTGCAACCTGATCGGCGTCATCGTGGACCGCATGGGCAAGGCCAATGCTGACATCGTCGATGTGCTCAACAATTTCTACGGCTATCCCGACATTCCTATCGGCCTGGAAACCAAGGGCATTCCCGACCCGCACGTGTTCATCACCTACCACAATCTCCCCTACGCCCGCTCGCGTGACGGCGTGCCCATGTTCAAGCGCACGGTCGGAGACAACGGCACCTACATGGAGAGCTACAAGCTCTACCGCAAACTGCTCTCCGAGCAGCCCGACAAGTCCGTCACTATCGCCTCCATCGGCTTCGTGACCTCGCTGTCCCGCCTGCTCCAGTCCGGTCCGGACGAGTATTCCCCGCTGAACGGCGTGGAGCTGGTCCGCCGCAAGGTCAAGGAGATCTACGCCATGGGCGGCGTGTTCGGTGACGCCGTCGAGCCCGACTACAATTTCAAGGCGGCCATCGACTTCTCCCTCAAGTTCTTCGAGCTCTGGCCCAAGGACGTGGACATCGTCTTCTCCCCGGGCGAGGTGGGCGATCCGCTGGACTACCGTCCCGAGACCGTCATCGCCGACATGAACTGGACCGACCTGCACCCGATCAAGTGGACTTATCAGTTCCTGAACTGCGACACCGGCCAGAAGATGTGGGATCCGCAGGCGGTCATCAACGCCGTGGAGGGTGATTCCCTCTACAAGCTCTCTCCGCGCGGCTGGGTGACCCTGACGCCCAACGGTGAGACCCTTTTCCGCGAGGATCCCAACGGCAATGCCCGCTACCAGTATCCCGGCGATCCGGTCTGGTGTGACATGGTATTGAAATACATCCGTTTAATGGCTATTCAGCATTAATCTTTTCTCAGAATGTGCAGCAGGTTCTCAGAAACCGTCGCTTCGCGACCCCTCCCACGGCAAGCCGTGGGCCCCTCCCTCTTACGAAGCCGAGGGTGGCTACGGGTTTCTGAGAACCTGCCGCACACTGCAAAATGAACGATATGAAAAAGTTATTATTATTTCTGGCGATTGTTTTAACGACGGCCACCGCTGCGTTCAGCCAGCAGACGGCGGTTTCCGACAAGGACCTCGCCACCGCCATCTGGGTGATGGGACAGATCTACCCCGAAGGCTTCACCTTCGACCTGAACACCCTGAGCCACCCCAAGGAGGGACTCATGGTCTCCTACAAGGCCACGCAGGACCATTTTGCCCGCAAGTCCATCCCGGCCATCATCAAGCATGCCCACGCCCATGACAACATCGTGGGCGGGTGGCGCGACCCCGAGACTGGGCTGTACTATTTCGACAGCACCCGCAGCTTCCCGGAGGACGACCTGGCCGCCGCTCTCGCCTTTGCCCGCGAGAACGGCCAGCATACCGTCTATGACGCCAAGCGCGACATCAACATCAAGTCCAACTACGAGCAGCAGGACATCCGCGTGATTTACGATTGCGACATGGGGTCCTCCACCGATGACCTCTTCGCCCTGATGATGCTCTACCGCTACATGGACATGAAGCGCTGCACCCTGCTGGGTGTCATCGTGGACCGCATGGACCGCGCCAACGCCGATGCCGTCGATGTGATGAACAACTACTACGGCTATCCCGACATCCCCATCGGCCTGGAGAAAGCCGGCGTCAAGGATCCGCGCATCTTCATCCCCTACCACAACATGGCCTACGCCCGCTCGATCGAGGGCAAACCGCTGTTCAAGCGCACGGTCGGAGACCAGGGTGAATATATGGACGGCTACAAGCTCTACCGCAAGATCCTCGCCCAGCAGCCCGACAAGTCCGTCACCATCGCCTCCGTGGGCTTCGTGACCTGCCTGTCCCGCCTGCTCCAGTCCGGTCCGGACGAGTTCTCTCCGCTCAGCGGCCTCGAGCTCTTCCAGAAGAAGGTCAAGAACATCTACATGATGGGCGGCGTGTTCGGCGATTCCTTCGAGCACGACTACAACTTCACCGCGGCCATCGACTATTCGCTGAAGTTCTTCGAGCTCCTGCCCAAGGACATCGACATCGTCTTCTCCCCGGGCGAGGTCGGCGACCCGCTCTATTACAGCGCCGCCGACATCATCTCCGACATGAGCTGGACCGATTCCCACCCCATCAAGTGGATCTACCAGTTCCTCGTTGAAGACAAGTTCCAGAAAATGTGGGATCCGCTCGCCGTCATCAATGCGGTCGAAGGCGACGACATCTTCTACCAGCTCTCCCCGCGCGGCTGGGTGACCCTCACCCCGACCGGTGAGACCATCTTCACCGAAGATCCCAAGGGCAACGCCCGCTACCAGTTCCCCGGCGACAAGGGGTGGTCGGACTTCGTCCTGAAATACATTCGGTTGATGTCCATACAGCACTGATACTCAGTGCTGTATCAGCGCCCTATGATTACTCAGTGCTGTATCAGCGCCCTATGATTGAGGGGGCGGGCCCCCTCAAAGTCCCCTGCGTCGCTGACGCTCCGAGCAGCATCAGCACCCAAGAAAAAACCGGCCAGAAAAGCCGGTTTTTTTCGTAGCGGGCGGACAGGCGGAGCGGAAATTGGTTTTCCGGCAAACCTGTCCGGAAAATAATTTCCGGCCGCGCGTCTGCAAGACTCCGCCCGCATCATAAAACATATTCCCGGTCAAGCCGGGAATGACAACAAGGCGCCGGGAAGGCCTGGATGCAGTTTAGAACTGGATCGTCCGGGCGGGGGCGGTGAAGGAGGAGATGGTGGCGGTGGCGTTACGGCAATAGAGGACGATGGTGTTGTCGTCATCCTCCTTGTACATGCCCTTCAGCGAAGGATTCTTCTCCAGCATGTCCCGCTTGGCCTCGATGCGCTCGTCCGGAATCAGCTCGCACTGGATGCGGATCCATTCGCCGTCCGCGAAACCGCAAATCTCCGCCTTGGGATTGGCGACGAGCTGCTTATAGACGTTCTTGACCTTGCCGGTCTGGATGTAGAGCTTGCCCTCGAAGATCTCGGCGGTGCCGAAAGGGCGGACGCGCGGCTGGTCGCCCTCGACGGTGGCGAGATAATAGGTGCCGCACTTCTTGAGGAACTGCTGCGCGATCGCGGCGTTCTCGGGATTAGGGGTGGTCTGTTCGATCATGGTCTTGTTGCTGTTGTCTTCGGTGGTTTTGGGTGCACAGGCGCCGGCCAGCAGGACGGCGGCGCACAGGGAGATGAGAATACTCTTTTTCATACACGTTTCAATTTGTTGCAAAGATAGCACAAGCCGCATCATTTTGGTTGCCCGCCCCTTCATTATTCTTGGCAAAATCTATATTTTTGTCCGCAACCAATCCGACATTCCGATGAGAACACGCCTCCTTCCCCTGCTTGCGGCCGCCATCCTGCTGGCCGCCTGCACCCCCAAGGCCGCGCCGCGCCTCAAGACCGTCATCTTCCCGGGCGACTACCCGGACCCGACCATCCTGCGCGACGGCAACGACTTCTACATGACCCATTCGTCATTCACCTACTTCCCCGCCCTGCTCATCTGGCACTCCACGGACCTCGTCCACTGGGAGCCCGTGGCGCGGGCCGTCCAGGACGGCGACTACTCCATCTTCGCCCCGGACCTGTGCAAGGTGGACGGCAAATACTATATCTATTATCCCACGAGCCGCGGCGAGAACTACGTGGTCACGGCCGACCGTCCCGAGGGACCCTGGTCCGCCCCGGTCAAACTCGACGTGGGCGGCATCGACCCGGGACATGTCGTGGCCGAAGACGGGCAGCGCTACCTCTACACCAACAACGGCTTCGTGACCCCGCTCGCCCCCGACGGGCTGTCCGCCGCGGGCAAGCCCCGCAAAGTCTATGACGGCTGGGCCTTCCCCCAGGACTGGGAGACGGAAGGGATGTGGCTCGAATCGCCGAAACTCCTGCGCCACGGCGACTGGTTCTACCTCGTGAGCGCCGAAGGCGGCACCGCCGGCCCCCCGACCAGCCACATGGTCGTGGTGGCGCGCAGCAAGAGCGCGCTCGGTCCCTGGGAGAACAGCCCCCACAACCCGCTCGTCCACACCTACAGCGCCGATGAGGCCTGGTGGTCCAAGGGACACGGCACGCTCATCGACGATGCCGACGGCAACTGGTACATCGTCTATCACGCCTACCGCAACGGCTTCCATACCCTGGGCCGCAGCACCATCGTCGAGAGCGTGGAATGGACCGCGGACGGCTGGCCGGTCCTGGCGGAGCAGGACGGCGCGAAATGGGAGCGGGACGGCCTGCAGGACGATTATTCCTACCTGCGCGACACGTCCAATCCCCTCCTCTGGTCGGCGTGGCAGCCCGGCTTCGCGGGCGGCACTCTCCGGATGATGACCGCCGTGGATGCGTCCTATGAGGTCACGGCATCCTTCCGCGTGCCGGAGAACGGCACGGCGGGCCTGTTCCTCTTCTACAACGAAGCCGCCAAGATCGGCCTCGGCGGCGGCGAGCCGGAATACGCCCTGCGCATCCGCAACGAACGCAACGTCGCCAGCACCTGGAAGAAGCTCCCCGGCGGGGAATGGGAGAAGGTCGAAGACGGCATCGACGTGTCCGGGCTGCACCACAACAACTACCAGGGCTTCTTCGCCCTGCGTCCCGCCTACCTGCTCGGAGGCGGGGCGGAACTGGTCAGCTTCGAATACAAGCCGCTGTAGCTAAATGGGATACAGCTCCGCCCCCACGAAATCGATGAGGTCCTGCGGAGCGATCTTGATCTGAAGGCCGCGCTGCCCTGCACTGATGTAAATATAGTCGCAGAGCAGCGCGGATTCGTGGATGAAGGTCGGGAAGGGCTTCTTCATGCCGATCGGGCTGCAGCCGCCGCGGATGTATCCCGTGGTGGGGAGCAGTTCCTTGAGATGCAGCATCTCGCAGCTCTTGTTGCCGGAGATGCGCGCCGCCACCTTGAGATCGACTTCGAAATCGCCCGGGATCACGCACACGAAACAGCCGGTACGGTCGCCCCGCAGCACCAGGGTTTTGAACACCTGATCGATGTCTTCGCCCAATTCGGCCGCCACATGCTGGGCGGAAAGATCGTCCTCCGTATAAGCATACGGAATTAATTCATAGTGGATTCCAGCTGCATCCAGCAATCTCGCGGCATTGGTCTTGATCATTTTGGCACGGTGCTTGCAATTAGAACAGTCGAATAGATTTTCATTGGTTAATAATTTTGGTTAGAATTGAGAAAAGGCCGCGATGTGAATCGCGGCTTTTTTCGTTTCCCGCCCACTTGTTACAAAAATAATCATTCCGGGTGTATATCCAATCATTTTTTTTCTTACCTTGCACACCGGTTACGATTAGTTGGTAGTCCCATGTACCATTTCGAAAGCGATTATCTGGAAGGATGCTGCCCGCAGATCCTCGACGCGCTCCGGGAGACAAACCTGGAACAGACGCTGGGTTACGGGGAGGATCCGCATTGCAGCAAGGCGGCGGACATGATCCGCTACGTCTTCGGCTGCCCGGACGCCGAGCTCCATTTCCTCGTGGGCGGGACGCAGACCAACGCCACCGTGATCGCTTCCCTGCTGCGGCCGCACCAAGGCGTGCTCTGCGCGGAGAGCGGCCACATCAACATCCATGAGACCGGCGCCGTGGAGCACGGCGGGCACAAGGTGCTCGCCCTCCCCTCCCGGGACGGCAAGATCAGCGCGGCGCAGGTGCGTGCGGCGCTGGAGGCGCACCAAAGCGACTTCAGCCGCGAGCACATGGTCCAGCCCGGGATGGTCTACATCTCTTTCCCGACAGAACTGGGGACCCTCTACACGAAAGAGGAGCTGGAGGACCTGCATCAGGTCTGCTCCGAATGGGAGATTCCCCTGTTCATCGACGGCGCCCGCCTCGGCTATGGTCTGGAGGCCTCCGGCTGCAGGCTGCTCCCGAAGGACATCGCGCGCCTGTCGGACGTCTTCTACGTCGGCGGCACCAAGCAGGGTGCGCTGTTCGGCGAAGCCGTCGTCTTCACCCGTCCCCGCCTCGCGGAGGACTTCCGCTACTGCATCAAGCAGAACGGCGGCATGCTCGCCAAGGGCCGCCTGCTGGGCATCCAGTTTGAGGTCCTGATGAACGGCGGGCTCTATTTCCAGCTGGCACGCCGGGCCGACCGCCTGGCGGACCGCATCCGCGCCGCCTTCCTGCGCAAGGGCATTCCCTTCCTTGTAGAGAACACCACCAACCAGATTTTCCCCATCCTCGAAATCGACGCCATCGACCGCCTGACGGGGTCGTTCGGCGTCGAGCGATGGCAGCCGGTGGACGAAACGCGCACCGCCGTGCGTTTCTGCACGGGCTGGGCCACCACCGAGAGCGCCGTAGCGGCGCTTGAGGCCTACATCGAAGAGAATTTATAACATTAAAAATCAGAATATTATGAAACAGAAAAGATACATCCTCCCGGAATCCGAGATTCCCACCCAATGGTATAACATCCAGGCCGACATGGTCAACAAGCCGCAGCCGATGATCCATCCCGGCACCAAGCAACCCATCAAGGCCGAAGACCTCTATCCCCTCTTTGCCGAGGAATGCGCCCGGCAGGAGGTCAACCAGACCGACCGCTGGATCGACATCCCCGAGGATGTCCGCGAGAAATACGCCTACTACCGCTGTACGCCGCTGGTGCGCGCCTACGGCCTCGAGGAGGCGCTCGGCACCCCGGCGCACATCTATTTCAAGAACGAAAGCGTCAACCCGCTCGGCTCCCACAAGCTCAACTCCGCCATCCCGCAGGCCTACTACTGCAAGCAGCAGGGCGTGACCAACGTGACCACGGAGACCGGCGCAGGCCAGTGGGGCGCCGCCCTTTCCTATGCCGCCAAGCTCTACGGGCTCGACTGCGCCGTCTATCAGGTCAAGATCAGCTATGAGCAGAAGCCCTACCGCCGCAGCATCATGAACGTGTTCGACGCCCTCGTGACGCCGTCCCCGTCCATGTCCACCCGCGCCGGCAAGGACATCCTCACGGCCGACCCCAACCACCAGGGCTCCCTCGGCACGGCCATCTCCGAAGCCGTCGAGCTGGCGATGACCACGCCGAACTGCAAGTACCTGCTGGGCTCCGTGCTCAGCCACGTCTGCCTGCACCAGACCGTGATCGGCCTGGAGGCCGAGAAACAGATGGCCATGGCCGGCGAATACCCCGACATCGTGATCGGATGTTTCGGCGGCGGCTCCAATTTCAGCGGCATCTCCTTCCCGTTCCTGCGCCACAACCTCCTGGACGGCAAGAAGACGCGCTTCATCGCCGCGGAGCCGGCCTCCTGCCCGAAACTCACCAAGGGCGAATTCAAATACGACTTCGGTGACGAGACCGGCCTGACCCCGCTCATCCCGATGTTCTCCCTGGGCCACGACTTCCGTCCGGCCAACATCCACGCCGGCGGCCTGCGCTACCACGGTGCCGGCGCCATCGTCTCGCAGCTGCTCAAGGACGGCCTCATCGAGGCCACGGACATCCGCCAGCTGGACTCCTTCGCCGCAGGCGTGCTCTTCGCCCGGGCGGAAGGCATCATTCCGGCTCCCGAATCCTGCCACGCCATCGCCGCCGCGGTCAACGAGGCCAACAAGTGCAAGGAGAGCGGCGAGCAGAAGGTTATCCTCTTCAACCTCTCCGGCCACGGCCTCGTGGATATGAGCGCCTACGACCAGTACATCTCCGGGACCCTCGCCAATACCGGCGACTGATCGGCACCGACCCTTTTTTTCGCCCCTGGCACCCGGTCACCCGCCTGCCAGGGGCGAAATGGTATCTCTCCACTCCCGGCAGCTGGCCTGCGGATGCGCGCCAGTTTGCAAATCCGGCAGGAAATGCGTAAATTCGCAGGATTTACGGAAAAATCCTATTAGTTAGTATAAAATCCATGAAAGATTCCATCATCATCCTTTGCGGCGGCGGCCCGGCTCCGGGCATGAACACCGTCGTCTGCT
>CAMHIP010000078.1 GCA_946185205.1 uncultured Bacteroidales bacterium
CACATCGATGCCGGCAAGACCACCACGTCCGAGCGCATCCTCTACTACACCGGCAAGACCCACAAGATCGGTGAAGTCCATGAAGGTGCAGCCACGATGGACTGGATGGTGCAGGAGCAGGAGCGTGGTATCACGATTACTTCTGCAGCAACTACCGCATTCTGGCACTATGGCGGAGACACGTATCAGATCAACCTGATCGATACTCCGGGCCATGTCGATTTTACGGTGGAGGTCGAACGTTCCCTCCGTGTCCTGGACGGTACGATTGCGACGTTCTGCGCCGTGGGGCGCGTACAGCCCCAGTCCGAAACGGTTTGGCGCCAGGCGGACAAGTACCATGTGCCGAAGATTGCCTATGTGAACAAGATGGACCGCGTCGGTGCTGATTTCCTCGCCTGTGTCGAGGAGATCAAGACCAAACTCGGTGCCACCGCCGTTCCCATTTGCCTCCCCATCGGTGCGGAGGAGAATTTTGAAGGTATTGTTGACCTGATTGCCCGGAAGGCGATCGTCTACAAGCCCGGAGACGAACTGGTGAACTACGAACTCCAGGACATCCCCGCGGACATGCAGGACGCCGTCGCTTTCTGGCGCGACAAATTGATCGAGTCCGCCGCCGAGTGCGACGATGCCCTGATGGACAAGTACTTCGAGGCCCCCGAATCCATTACGGAGGAGGAGATCATCGCGGCGCTCCGCAAGGGTACCATCGCCATGCAGATCGTTCCGGCCTGCTGCGGCTCCTCGTTCAAGAACAAGGGCGTCCAGTTCCTGCTGGATGCCGTGATGCGCTATCTCCCTTCTCCGCTGGACATCGGCGCGACGAAGGCGACCAACATGGCGAATGACCAGGAAGTCTTGCTCCAGCCCACCCCGACCGAGCCGTTCTGCGGTCTTGTCTTCAAGATTGCGACCGATCCGTTCGTGGGACGTCTGGCGTATGTCCGTGCCTATTCCGGTCACCTGGATGCCGGCTCCTACGTGCTCAATTCCCGTTCCGGGAAGAAGGAGCGCGTGGCCCGTCTCTACCAGATGCACTCCAACCACCAGAACCCGATCGAGTTCGTGGAGGCCGGAGACATCTGCGCGGCGGTCGGCTTCAAGGACCTCCGCACGGGCGATACGATCTGCGCGGAAGACCATCGTTATTCGCTGGAATCCATGGAGTTCCCCGATCCTGTGATCGGTATCGCCGTGGAGCCCAAGACGCAGAAGGACCTCGACAAGCTGGGCGTCGCGCTCGGCAAGCTCGCCGAGGAGGACCCGACCTTTACCGTGAAGTCCGACCCTGACACGGGCCAGACCGTCATCAGCGGCATGGGTGAGCTCCATCTCGACATCATCGTGGACCGTCTGCGCCGTGAGTTCGGCGTGGAAATCAACCAGGGCGCACCGCAGGTCAACTACAAAGAGGCAATCACGACGTCTGTCCAGCACCGCGAGGTGTTCAAGAAGCAGACCGGCGGCCGTGGTAAATTTGCTGATATTATCGTCGAGATCGGTCCTGCCGACGAAGGTGTGCAGGGTCTCCAGTTCGACAACCAGGTCAAGGGCGGCAACGTGCCGAAGGAATTCGTGCCCTGCGTACAGAAGGGTTTCGAGTCCGCGATGGCCAACGGCGTCCTGGCCGGTTACGAGGTTCCTTCGCTGAAGGTCACCCTCCTGGACGGCTCCTTCCACCCGGTGGATTCCGATCAGCTCTCTTTCGAACTGGCCGCACGCATGGCGTTCCGTCACGCCTGTCCCAAGTGCAAGCCTGTCATCCTGGAGCCCATCATGAATCTCGAGGTCGTGACCCCGGAGGATTACATGGGCGACATCGTCGGCGACCTCAACCGCCGGCGCGGACAGATTGTCGCGATGGACTCGACGACCAACGGAGCCCGTATCGTGAAGGCCTTCGTCCCGCTCTCCGAGCAGTTCGGTTACGTCACCGTGCTCCGCACCCTGTCTTCGGGCCGTGCCACCAGCACGATGTCGTTCGACCACTACGCCGAGGTCCCGGCCGCGATGGCCAAGGACATCGTGGAGAAGAGCGGCTATCACATGCCTTCTGACGACGAATAGTATTGAATTGAAAAAAGCATTTTGATATGAGCCAGAAAATTAGAATCAAACTCAAGTCTTTCGACCACATGCTCGTGGACAAGTCCGCGTCCAAGATCGTCGACACCGTGAAATCGACGGGTGCGAAGGTGAATGGCCCCATTCCTCTTCCCACCAACAAGAAGATCTTCACCGTGAACCGCTCGACCTTCGTCAACAAGAAGGCCCGCGAGCAGTTCGAGCTCGACTCTTACCGCAGACTGCTCGACATCGAGGACTCCAACGCCAAGACGGTGGACGCCCTGATGAAGCTTGAGCTCCCCTCCGGTGTGGAGGTCGAGATCAAGGTCTGAGCCTGATCGGCACACAGTAAAACGGATATGCAGGACTGTCCCGACAGGGCGGTCCTGCATTCGGTCCCTTAGCTCAGTTGGTTAGCAGCAGCTGACTCATAATCAGCGGGTCGCAGGTTCAAGTCCTGCAGGGACCACAAAAGACCGACGCATACGCGCCGGCCTTTTTGTATGTGGTACGGTGCGCTCTCTTCGCCCGGAGTGGGGTGGGGTGAGGTGGCGCAAATTGTCCTGATTTTTAATTAGTTACAAATCTTCGGGTAGCTCCAGAGGGCACCCGAAGATTTGTATGTTATTTATTATAAACGAATAACGTGCCTCTCTCGTTTAACTGGTTATCTCATCATGCGCAGTCCCGACCGTTGTCGCCAGGGAAACCGGATTTTGTCGCCGCCGGGGGCAAAAAAAACCTCCAGCGCCCCCGGCAGCTGACGAAAAGTCCGGACGGCCCTCGGCTTCTTTGCTGGCTGGGACCAATATACGCCCTTTTTGGTCCAACCCCTGGACGCAAAGTCGGGGGTGGTGCCGATTTCGGCCGTTTTTGGTGCCGGCCTATCCTCCGGCTCCGCCTGCCGGCCGCGGCAAGACCTAGAATGCTCGCCGGCAGAGAAGACTGACCGGCGAAAATGATTATCTTTGCATTCAATTAATCGTCATCTGCCGTGAATCATTACGAAACCATCCATCTGGAGGATTATTTCCAGAGCGGAGAAGGCGGGACCGCCGTCTCCTACACGCATAAGACCCGCCCTTCGCTGGCGAAGCTGTACAATCCCGGTTTTGAGGCCGAAAGGGCCGTGGAGGAATTCCGGACGGCCCGGACCGTCTTTGAGATGGGGATCCCGACGCCGGAGCCCTACCGCCTGGTGACGGACGGGGTGCGCTACGGCGCCGAATACGAACTTGTCCCCGGCAAGCGTTCGTTCACCCGCATCATCTCCCAGGAGCCGGGCCGGCTGGAGGAGATGTCCCGGACTTTCGCCCGGGAGGCGAAGGCGCTCCATGCCATCCCGGCCGATACGACGCGGCTCCGCTCCTACAAGCAGGCGATGAAGCGTTTCTACGAGGAGAAGGACCTGGTGCCCGCGGACTTCAAGCGCCGCGCGCTCGCTTTCCTGGAGAGCGTCCCGGAGTCCCCGACCTGCCTGCACGGAGACCTTCACATCGGCAACATCATCACCGACGGCAAGCGCACGTTGTGGATCGACGTGGGCGAATTCAGCTACGGTGTCCCGGAGTGGGACCTGGGCATCCTCTGGACCATGACCCAGAATATGGACAAGGCCAAGTCGGAGAATCTTTTCCATGTCTCGCCCGAGACCCTGAAGGCGCATTGGGCGTTCTTCCTTCCGGCCTACCTGGGTACGGACGACGGGCAGGTGCTGGACGCTTTCACCAGGCGGCTCTTCCCTTACTATGCGGTCAAGGTGCCCTATGTCTATGACATGGCCTACCACGCGCCCCTGCCGGATGTGGCCTTCCAGCGGATCGGACCGATGCTGCCGTAAAGCCTTATGATTCCCGTTCGGGGCTGAGGCGCCGGACGAGGAGCGGGGCGACGAGGTTGCCGGCCACGTTGAGCAGGGTGGCGGGGATGTCGCAGATGGTGCCGATGATCAGGAGCGAGGCGGCGAACGAGGGGTCGAGGCCGAGCACGGCGCAGATAAGCAGCTCGCCGGTCATGCCGCCCACGGGAATGGCGCCCACCACGATGCTCTCCAGCACGGCCAGCAGGATGACCGCTGCGGCGGGACCCAGGCCCTGCGGGGCGGTGCCGAAGAAATAGAGCGCAAAGAGGATCTTGGCGATGGACGTGACGACGGAGCCGTCTTTGTGGAGGTTGGTGCCCAGCGGGACAACGCCCTCGACGATCTTGTCGCTGACGCCCAGGTTCCGCGCGGCGGCCATGTTGACGGGCATGCTGGTGGCTGAAGAACAGGTGCCGACGGCCGTGACGGACGGCGGAATCATCTCCTTCCAGAAGCGTCCCGGCGGGATGCGGCTGAACAGGGCGTAGAGGGTGTTGAAAAGCAGGTAGCACACGGCGCAGGCGACGCTGACGACCAGGAAGATCTCGAGATAGTCCCCCACGATCTGGCCGCCGAGCGAGCCGATGGTGTCGGCAAAATAGCAGCCGATGCCGATGGGGGCCAGTTTCATGACCAGCTCCACCATTTTCATGATCACGGCGTTGCCCTCAGCAATGAACGCTTCGATGGCGGCGGCTTTGCGGTCCAGCATCGCCACGGCGAGTCCGAAGAGGATGGCGAAGACGATGAGCGGGAGCAGGTGTTCGCGGGAGATCAGCCGGGAGAAATCATCGACGGTAAAGGCCGACACGAGGGCGTCGCCCAGGTCCAGCCCCTCCCGCATGATGCCGCCCGACGCGGCGGCCCCTTCGGCCGTCACGCCGTCGAAAGGATTCCATACCGACATGAAGCCGTAGGAGAACACGCCTGCGACAAGCGACATGAACAGGAATACGGCCAGCGCCGTCCCCAGCACGCGGCCGATCATCCCACTTCTGCGCATGACGATCATGGAGTGCGACACGGAGAAGAACACCAGCGGCACCACCAGCACGAACATCAGGTTCAGGAACAGCATCCCCGGCGCACGCAGCACGTGCGCGTCCTCCCCGAGGACGGCGCCCAGGACGCCGCCGGCCACCAGGCCCAGCATCAGGAGCAGGGACGGGCCGTAGTTGCGCCAGAAAGTGCTTTTCGCCATGACAGACTAACGGTACTCCTCGTATTCGGGCATGGCGAGCTGGGAGAGGAAATCCTTGAGCTTCTGCTCGTCGCGGGGGCAGATCATCAGGACGTCGTCGGTGTCGATGACGATGAAGTCTTCCAGGCCCCGGACGGCCAGGAGCTTGTCGTCGCGGGTGGAATAGACGATGTTGTCGGAACTGTCCTTGAGCAGGCGCCGGGCGGAACGGTTGAGGGCGTTGCCCTGGTCGTCGTGGTAGGCGAGGTAGTCGTACAGGGAGTCCCAGTTGCCGATGTCGGCCCAGCGGAAACTGGCGGGATACACCCAGGCGTTGTCGGTCTTCTCCATGACGGCGTAGTCGATGGAGGTGCGGGGCATGTCGGGGTAGATGTGCTCCAGGAACTCCTTTTCTCCATCCGTGCCGAGCACTTCGCGCCAGCCGTCCCACAGGCGGGCGATCTCCGGGGCGTGCATGTCCAGCTCCTTGCAGATGGCGTCCGCGCGCCAGACGAAGATGCCGGAGTTCCAGAGGAACTCGCCGGTCTCGATGAACACGCGGGCCAGGTCGGCGTCGGGCTTTTCGGTAAAGGTCTTGATCTTGACGGGCCGTCCGTTCTCGGGCAGGGCCGCCATCTGGATATAGCCGAAGTTGGAGTCCGGCCGGGTCGGGACCACGCCGAGCGTGAGCAGCGCGTCGGAGGCGGAGGCATAGGAAACGGCCTCCAGCAGGGTCTTGTTGAATTCTTCGTGGCGCGAGATGGCGTGGTCGGCCGGCGTCACGATGCAGACGGCGTCGGGGTCGCGCAGGAGGATCTTGTAGGTGGCGTAGGCGATGCAGGGAGCCGTGTTGCGGTTGTACGGCTCCAGCAGGAGGTTCTCTTCGCGCAGTTCGGGCAGGTGCGCGCAGACCTGTTCGCGGTAGCGCTCCAGCGAGACCACGAGGATGTTCTCTTCCGGGATGACGGCTTTCATCCTGTCGTAGGTGCGGCGCAGGAAAGAGCGCCCCTGGATGCTGAAGTCGAGAAACTGCTTGGGTAGGGCGGTCCGGCTGATCGGCCAGAAACGGGAGCCGACACCGCCGGCCATGATTATACAGTATTGGTGGTTATTAAGCATATAGTGGTATAAAGGCTTTGGGATAGTATTCAATATCAAAGTCCGCGCCAGTCCCGTAGAAAACGACGGACATGACGTCGAAAAAGATTTCCAGGTCCGCCGGCAGGTTCTTGCGCTCGTCCGAGTGCAGGAAGGCCTTTGCGGCGGCGACCATACGCCGCTGCTTGTCCCGGCCGACATTGCGGCTCGGTTCCGCCATGACCGGCGCCACGCGGCTCTTGACTTCCACGACGTGGAGCTCTTGGCCGAGCAGGGAAATGATGTCCAGTTCGAGATGGCCGCCGCGCCAGTTGCGTGCGAGGATCCTGTGGCCGAGACGGGTCAGGTATAGGCTGGCTTCTTCTTCGCCCCTGCGTCCGACGGTGGTTCTGTCTGTCTTCATAGCTTGACGATGGTTACGCCCGTGCCGCCGTTCCGGATATCTTCGTCGCTGACGCTCAGGCCGGGGATGGTCCGGAGGTATTTCTGGATTTCTTCGCGCAGCACGCCCGTACCCTTGCCGTGGATGATGCGCACGGAGCCGATGCCCAGCATGATGGCGTCGTCGATATAGTGCACGACGATGTCCAGGGCGTCGGAGAGCCGTTCGCCGCGGATGTCGAGCTCGGGCTTGAAGGCGAGCTTGCGTTCGGTGATGGCGGCGTCTTCCTTCTGCCGGGCAGGGGTGAAGACCTTGCGGGACGCTTCGCGGAATTCGGTGGAGGAAATGCGCTCCACGCGGTCCGGCGCCATGGTGCTCGTGATGTTGCCGACGATCACGGTCACGGACTTGTTGCTGATCTTGGCCACTTCGCCGACGAGGCCGTTCTCCTTGATCCGCACCTTTTCGCCGACCTTGAGCGGCGCGCTCTTGGCGGCGGGCTCGGCGGCGGCTGCGCCTTCGCCGCCTTTCTTGCGTTTCTTGAGTTTCTCGATCTTGCGGTCGATGTATTCTTCTCGGGCCTTCTTCTCGCGGACCTTGCGCTCTTCGAGCGCGCCCAGGAAGCCCTGCAGCTCCTGGCGGGCGGCCTTGGTCTGCTCCTTCTCCGCCTGGGCCTCGCGGATGTCGCGGATGGTCTTCTCGACCTGCCTGCCCGCGTCCTTGACGATCTTTTCCGCTTCCTTGCGGGCCTCGTCCAGGATGGCCTTGCGCTGCTTCTGGATGTCCTCGAGTTCGCGCTGGTAGCGCTCGGTGATGCCCTCGAGGGTCTTGTCGGTATGCTTGATCTTCTGGAGCTTCTCGTCGAGCGCCCGGCGGTTGCGGGCGATGCGGCGCAGGTTGCGCTCGATGCCCACGAACTCCTCGCCGGCGCGTGCCTCCGCGTCCTTGACGATGCTCTCGGGCAGGCGCATCTTGCGCGCCAGCTCGAAGGCGAAGGAGTTGCCCGGAAGGCCGATCTCCAGCTGGAACATCGGGGCGATCCTGGCGGCGTCGTAGAGCATGGCGCCGTTGACGACGTGCGTGTCGGCGCCGGAGGCGTAGAGCTTGAGGTTGGTGTAGTGCGTGGTGATGACGCCCCGCACGCCGCGCCGGTCGATCTCGGCGAGGATGGCCTCGGCGATGGCGCCGCCGGCCGCGGGCTCGGTGCCGGAGCCGAATTCGTCGATGAGCACCAGGGTCTGCTCTCCGGCGTCGGCGAGCAGTTCGCGCATGTCGGCGAGGAAGGAGCTGTAGGTGCTCAGGTCGTCTTCGAGGTTCTGGTCGTCGCCGATGCTCACGGCGATGCGCTCGAAGACCGGGAGTTCGGAGCTCTCGGACGTGGGGATGAGCATGCCCCACTGGAACATATACTGCAGCAGTCCCACGGTCTTGAGACAAACGGACTTGCCGCCGGCGTTGGGCCCGGAGATGAGCAGGATCCGCTTCTGCGGGGTCAGCGTGACGGTGAGCGGGACGATCTGCCGGCCCTCGCGCGCGAGCGCCTTTTCCAAAAGAGGATGGCGCGCCTTGCGGAGCGACAGGCTGCCGTCGGTGGAGATGACCGGCATGCCGGCCACGAGGTCGAGCGCGACGCCGGCCTTGGCCATGAGGAAGTCCACCTCCCCGATGAAGACGGCCCCGGAGAGCAGGTCCGGCAGGTAGGGGCGCAGGAAGTCCGTGAATTCCAGCAGGATCTTCTGGATCTCGCGGGTCTCTTCGAAGTGCAGCTCCGCGATGTCGTTCTCCAGCTCGATGACTTCGGCGGGCTCGATGAAGGCGGTCTTGCCGGAGGCGGACACGTCATAGACGAAGCCCTGCACCTTGCGTTTGGCGGAGGTGCCGACCGGGATCAGGTATTTGCCGTCGCGGATGGTCACGTCCGCGTCCGCATCGACGAGCCCTTCCTCCTGTGCTTTGCGCAGGATGGCCCCGGCGCGCTTGGAGATGGCGGCTTCCTTGCTGCGCAGGTCGCGCCGGATCTCGAAGAGCCGGTCGGAGGCGGAGTCCTTGATGTCGCCGTATTTGTCGAGGATGGTCTCGATGCGCCGCTGCACCTCCGGGAAGGAATGGACGGGGGAGGCGAGCCGTTTCAGCTGGGGATAGATGCCGTCCTTGATGCTGCCGAAGAAATGCAGGATCCGGCGGAGGGTGTCCGTGACCGTCTTGAGCTTGGCCAGCGACAGGACGTCGATGCAGGATCCATCGCGCTCCAGCGCGGACAGGAAGGGGATGGCGTCGATGTAGCCGGTGGTCGGGAAATTCTCCTCGAACATCAGGATCAGCCGCATCTCGTCCGTGAGGGCGAGGCGCTTGAGGATGACGTCCGCATCCGTGCTGAACGCCTCGTCGGCCACGCGCCCGGCGGCGTAGTCCGTCAGGCAGCGGTCGGCGATCATCTTGCGGATCTTGTCGAAACCGAGTTTGCTTTCCAGTCGTGCGTCCGTCATTCCGTTTTCTCTCCAAGCAGCAGTTTCAGGGTGTTGATGGAATCGATGGGGGTGATCTGCCCGCCGCGGACCAGGGAGATCCCGCCCGTCTCCTCGCTGACCACGATCACGTCGGCGTCGCACTGCTCGGAGATGCCGATGGCGGCCTTGTGGCGCATGCCGTAGCGGGGCGGCAGGTCGGTGCGCTCGGTGATGGGGAGGGTGCAGCGGGCGGCCACGATGCGGTTGTCGCCGATGACCATCGCCCCGTCGTGCAGGGGGGAATTCTTGAAGAAGATGTTCATGATCAGGCGGCGTCCCACCTCCGCGTCCACGATGTCGCCCGTGGCGATGATGTCCTCCAGCGAATTCTTGTGCCGGATCAGGATGAGCGCGCCCTCCTTCTGGGCGGACATCTCCCGGCAGGCCTCGGTGACTTCCTGCAGCACGCGGCTGTCCGCCTGCCGGTCCCGCCAGGCGGGGAAGATCCGCTGCAGGAAGGTCTGCTGCTCGAGGGTCGTCTCGGCCTTGCGGCCCACGGAACTCAGGAAGCGGCGCACCTCGGGCTGGAAGATGACGACGAGCGCCACGGCGCCCATGTCGATCAGCGTGCCCAGCAGGGAGGAGATCATCTTCATGCCGATCGCCTCCGCGATCACGCGGACGACGAGCACGATGATGATGGCGATGAAGATGTTGATGGCGGTCGATCCGCGGATCCATCTGAATACCAGATAGATGATGGCGGCGACCAGCAGGATGTCCAGGATGTCGATCCAGGAAAAATGAAGGAATTCCAGCATCTCCAAACGAATTACATTACAAAGATAGATGAAATTCTTGGAAATCAAGTGTTTGTAAATTGAGAAAATAGTTGTATATTTGCAGCCCGCAAAAATGCGGGAAAACTTATAAAGTGTTTATAAACAATTAATTAACAAACCAATGCCTGGATTAATTGGAAAGAAAATCGGAATGACTTCCGTTTTCGGTGCCGACGGTAAGAACATACCGTGCACCGTCATCGAGGCTGGTCCGTGCGTCGTTACGCAGCTGCGTACAGTTGAGAAAGATGGTTATGCCGCTGTACAGCTTGCCTATGACGAAACCACAGAAAAGCACACCAGCGCGCCTCTCATGGGGCATTTCAAAAAGGCAGGAACCACTCCCAAGCGCAAGTTGGTCGAGTTCAAGGCCGACTT
>CAMHIP010000079.1 GCA_946185205.1 uncultured Bacteroidales bacterium
TGGCGGCTTGCTCCGGCCAGCCGTCGGGTGATCCGCTCCCCAAAGAATTCCAGCCTTCCAAGGCGCAGGTCGATTCCGTGAGCTACCTGCTCGGTATCAATTTCGGTTCCTTCCTGAAGGGCTATGACTTCGGCACCGATCTCAACTACGGTGAGATCATCAAGGGCATGAAGGACTTCGTGGCCGCCAAGGGCGACGTCCGTGACGCCGACTTCGCCAAGCAGTTCAAGGTGGATCCCAACTCCATGAACGACCTGTTCAACAGCTATCTGGAGAAGCGCCGCAGCGGCGTCTCGATGATGAACAAGCAGAAGGGCGAGAAGTTCCTCGAGGCCAACGGCAAGAAGGAAGGCATCGTCACCACCGACAGCGGTCTGCAGTACAAGATCCTCGAGCCGGGCAACGATGTGAAGCCGGGTCCCCAGGACACCGTGTGGGTGCGCTACAAGGGCACGCTCCTCGACGGCACCGTTTTTGACGAGGTGGCCGCCGACGCCGAGCCGATCCGCCTGACGCTCAACCGTGTCGTGCCGGGCTGGACCGAAGGTCTGCAGCTGATCGGCGAGGGTGGCAAGATCGACCTCTATCTCCCTTCCGAACTCGGCTATGGCGAGCAGGGCAACCAGGCCATCGGTCCCAACTCCGTCCTGACCTTCAACGTCGAGCTGACCAAGGTCGGCAAGTACGTCGAGCCCGCTCCCGTCCAGGAGCAGCCCAAGGGCAAGAAGAAATAACGGGTAAGCACCCAAGAAAAGGCCGCAGGCAATTGCCCGCGGCCTTTTTTATTCGTTTTCGTCGTAGAGGATCTCTTCTTCGTCCTTGTCTTCGTCCTCGTCCTCCTCGTCGTCTTCTTCGTCGTCGAAGTCCTCGTCGTCATCGTCGTCTTCATCCCGGCCGCGCCGGGCTTCGCCCGGCAGGTGCCGCCGCTCCTCCGGCAGGTCTTCGAAGGCTACGTAGCCGTTTTCGAATTCCAGGGGAACGGGACCCTTGGTCTCGACGATGCGCGGGGAGGAGGTGTATTCGGGCGTCTCGCCCTCGCAGGTGATGATCACGCTCTTTTTGGACGTGATGTCATAGAAATACACGAAACTGGCGACCCCGGCCTTGAGGGTGTCGGCGATGGTGACGTTGTCCACCGCACCGAAGCCGATGTCCATCAGCGCATAACGCGCCACCACGCCGCCTTCGGCATCCAGCGCCTTGAAAAGGATGGGCTGGTCCATGGGAAACTCAAGATCCGCACGCAGCTGCTTGTGGAACGTGTACAGCGAGTTGTCGCCATTCACGACATAGACCCGGTAAAAGCCTTTGATCCCGGCCAGGGTGACTCTGTATCTGTAATTCATATTGCGAAGATACGAATATTTCACTAATTTTGGTTCGCCTATGGCAGCAAAAGACACATACAAAAGCATCGCGGCGCCCGCGGAGGGCCTTTTCAAGGACAACGGCAGCCGCTTCATCGCCCGGGCCTACCCCGTGGAGAGCGAGGCGGAAATCAAGGAGATCGTCGCTTTCCTCAAGAAGGAATACCACGACGCCCGGCACCACTGCTATGCCTGGCGGCTGGGCCTGGACGGCGCGGCCTGGCGCGCCAACGATGACGGCGAGCCCTCCGGTTCGGCCGGGCGGCCCATCCTCGGGCAGATCGATTCGGCGGGGCTGAGCGACATCCTCGTGGTCGTGATCCGCTACTTCGGCGGCATCAAGCTCGGCATCCCCGGGCTGATCCGGGCCTACAAGACCTCCACCGCCGACGCCCTCGCGTCCGCGCGCGTGATAGAAAAGGTGGCGGGGAAGTGGTACACGCTGCATTTCCCGTATGACAGCCTGCCCGCCGTGATGCGGCTGGTCAAGGACCTGGACCTGCCCCAGCGGGGGCAGTCTTTCCTGTCGGAGTGCACGATGGAGGTCCGGGTTCGTGCGACACTGGATGCGGACTTTTTGGAACGTATCGAAAAAATAGGTAACTTTATCGGATAAAATACTGATTCAACCTTTCATTATGGGTAAAAAACATGTCTTCAATGCCGGGCCGTGCCTGCTCCCGCAGGTGGCCATCGACAACACCATCGAAGCCCTCAAGGACTTCAAGGGCACCGGTGTATCGCTGATTTCCATTTCCCACCGCACCAAGGGCTGGGACGAAGTGATGGACGAGTGCCGCGCACTCTGGAAGGAGCTCCTCCACATTCCGGAGGGTTACGAAGTCGTCTTCCTGGGCGGCGGCGCCAGCCTCGAGTTCCTCTACGTCGCGATGAACTACCTCGAGCACAAGGCGGGCTATCTGGACACGGGCGTGTGGGCCAAGAAGGCGCTCAAGGAGGCAAAGGGCCTGGGCGATGCCTTTGCCGTGGCCAGCTCCGCCGACAAGAACTATTCCTACATCCCCAAGGGATACGAGATCCCCACGGACCTGGACTATTTCCATATCACGACCAACAACACCATCTACGGCACGGAGATCCGCGAGGATATTGACTGCCCGGTCCCCCTCATTGCGGATATGTCTTCCGACATCCTGTCCCGTCCCGTCGATGTGAGCAAATATACGCTGATCTACGGCGGCGCGCAGAAGAATGCCGGCCCTGCCGGCGTGGCCTTCGCCATCATCAAGAAGGACAGCCTGGGCAAGGTCAGCCGCTACCTTCCTTCGATGCTCGACTACCGCAACCACATCGACAAGCTCTCGATGTACAACACGCCGCCCGTCTTCTCCATCTTCGTGATGAACGAGACGCTCAAGTGGCTCAAGGGCATCGGCGGCATCGACGCCATCCACGCCATCGACGTCCGGAAGGCCGAGACGCTCTATGCCGAGATCGACCGCAACAGCCTCTTCGTCGGCACCGCCGCCAAGGAGGACCGTTCCATCATGAACATCTGCTTCGTCATGGCGCCGGGCCGCGAAGACCTGCAGGACGAGTTCCTGAAATTCGCCACCGAGCGCGACATCGTGGGCATCAAGGGCCACCGTTCCGTCGGCGGTTTCCGCGCGTCCGTTTATAACGCCTGCACGCAGGAGGATGTCGAGGCCCTCGTGGCCGTGATGCAGGAATTCGAGAAACTCCACGCATAGGGAGGGACGGCCATGAAAGTCTTAGTCGCCACCCAGAAGCCCTTTGCGGCCGCAGCGGTCGCGGGCATCCGCCAGATCGTGGAAGAAGCGGGCTACGAGCTCGCCCTGCTGGAGAAATATGCCGACCAGGCGGACCTGGTCGCGGCCGTCGCCGACGCCGATGCGCTGATCGTCCGTTCGGACAAGGTCACCGCCGAGGTCGTCGCCGCCGCGCCGAAACTCAAGATCGTCGTGCGCGCAGGCGCCGGCTTTGACAACCTCGACCTGCCCGCCTGCACGGCGCACGGCGTCGTGGCCATGAACACCCCCGGGCAGAATGCCAATGCCGTGGCCGAACTCGCCGTCGCCCTGATGATCTACATGGCGCGCACGCAGTTTACCCCGGCCACGGGCTCGGAGATCCAGGGCAAGACCCTCGGCATCCAGGCCTTCGGCAACGTGGGACGCCTGGTCGGTGCCAAGGCCGCCGCGCTCGGCATGAAGGTCAAGGCCCTCGATCCCTTCCTCACGCCGGAGCAGATCCGCGCCGGCGGTGCGGAGCCCGTGGAGACCCTCGACGAGCTCTATGCCGGCAGCGACTACCTGTCCCTGCACATTCCGGCCACGCCCCAGACCATCGGCAGCATCGGCTACGAGCTGATCACGAAGATGCCCAAGGGGGCGACCCTGGTCAACACCGCCCGCAAGGAGGTGATCGACGAGGCGGGTCTGGAGAAAGCGCTCGCCGAGCGGCCGGACCTCAAGTATGTCGCCGACGTGGCGCCGGACAACCTGGCCGCCCTGCAGGAGCAGTTCGGCCTGCGCGTCTTCGCCACGCCCAAGAAGATGGGCGCCCAGACGGCCGAGGCCAACATCAACGCCGGCCTCGCCGCCGCCCGCCAGATCGTCTCGTTCTTCAAGGACGGCTGCACGAAGTTCCAGCTGAACAAATAGGGGCGGCAGTCCCTCTCGGGACTTCCTGCCTCGCCCGGAATGCTCCCGGTGTCCCTGAATTCTGGACACCGGGAGCATTTTCCGCCTTTTTTGCGCCCGGCGTCCCGCTATCAGGGACACCAGGCGCGCAGCTGCATGACTCCGCCGTTTGTATATAATATTTGGAGTTACGATTAAAAATTCGTATCTTCGGATATAGTTTTGATTGAAATATGGTACGAGTCAAACCTTTCGCGGCCCTGCGGCCGCCCAAAGGCATCGTGACGGAAGTCGCGGCGCCGCCCTATGATGTACTGAACTCTGAAGAAGCCAGGAAGATGGCAGGCGAGAAATCCCTGCTGCACATCACCAAACCGGAAATCGATTTCGACCCCATCGCAGGCGAACACGAGCAGCGGACCTATGACCGCGCCGTGGAGAATTTCAAGGCCTGGCAGCAGCGCGGCTGGCTGGTGCGCGAAGACAAGGAGAAATACTACGTCTATGCACAGACCATGGGTGAACGCACCCAGTACGGCATCGTGCTCTGCGCCCATACCGACGATTATGCCAGCGGCGTCATCAAGAAGCACGAACTGACCCGCAAGGACAAGGAGGACGACCGGATGATCCACGTCCGCATCCAGAACGCCAACATCGAGCCGGTGTTCTTCGCCTTCAAGGACAACGACGAGCTCGGCGGGATCATCGCCGCGGCCGCCGCCGGCGAACCGGAATACCGCTTCGTGGACGAGAACGGATTCACCCATACCTTCTGGGTGATCGGGGATGATGCTGTCATCGCCCGCATCACGGAGATTTTCACGCACGACATCGATGCCTTCTATGTGGCCGACGGCCACCACCGTACGGCGGCTGCCGCCCGGGTGGGGGCGGAGAAGCGTGCGCAGAACCCGTCCCACACCGGAGACGAGGAGTACAATTTCTTCATGGCCGTCTGTTTCCCGGAGAGCCAGCTCAGGATCATCGACTACAACCGCGTGGTCAAGGACCTGAACGGGCTGGACGCGGATGCGTTCTTTAAGGCGCTCGAGGCGGACTTCGTCGTGGAGAAGAAAGGCGCGCAGATCTACCATCCGGCCTGCCTGCACAATTTCTCCATGTATATCGACGGCGTCTGGTACAGCCTGACCGCGAAGCCGGGCCGCTACGACGACGCGGACCCGATCGGCGTGCTCGACGTGACCATCCTGTCCAACCTCGTGCTGGACAAGATCCTCGGGATCAAGGACCTGCGCACTTCCGACCGCATTGATTTCGTGGGCGGAATCCGCGGGCTGGGCGAACTCTCCCGCCGCGTGGACAGCGGCGAGATGAAGGTCGCCTTCGCCCTCTATCCCGTCAGCATGCAGCAGCTGATGGACATCGCCGACACCGGCCACATCATGCCGCCCAAGACGACATGGTTCGAGCCCAAGCTCCGTTCCGGACTCGCTATTCACACTTTAGCCTGATACTTTTATGAAACCCGATTCGGCACTGATACACAAGACGCTCAAGGAGTTTTTCGGCTACGACACCTTCAAGGCCGACCAGGAGAAGATCATCCGGCACCTGATTGGAGGGGGTGATGCCTTCGTCCTGATGCCCACCGGAGGCGGCAAGTCCTTGTGTTATCAGCTGCCGGCTCTGGTGATGGAGGGGACCGCGATCATCATCTCCCCGCTGATCGCCCTGATGAAGAACCAGGTCGATCTGCTGCGGGGCTTCGTGGCCGGAGACGGGAGCATCGCCCATTTCCTCAATTCCTCCCTCACGCGCCAGCAGATCGACGAGGTCCGCGAGGACCTGCTCGCCGGTCGCACCCGCCTCCTGTACGTGGCGCCCGAATCGCTCACCAAGGAAGAGAACGTGCAGCTGCTGCGCGAAGTCAAGATTTCCTTCTATGCCGTCGATGAGGCGCACTGTATCTCCGAGTGGGGGCACGATTTCCGACCGGAATACCGCCGTATCCGCGCCCTGGTGGACCAGATCGGCCGGGCGCCCATCATCGCGCTCACGGCCACGGCCACGCCCAAGGTACAGAGCGACATCCTCAAGAACCTGGGCATTCCGGACGCGGCCGTGTTCAAATCCTCCTTCAACCGTCCCAACCTCTATTATGAGATCCGGGACAAGGTGGAGCCGGAGAAGGATCTCATCAAGTTCATCCGCCAGCATCCCGGCAAGTCCGGCATCATCTACTGCCTGAGCCGCAAGAAGGTGGAAGAGATGGCGGAGCTGCTGTGCATCAACGGGATCAAGGCCCTGCCGTATCATGCGGGGCTCGACGCCAAGCTGCGTGCGGAGAACCAGGACAAGTTCCTGATGGAGGAGGTGCAGGTGATCGTGGCCACGATCGCCTTCGGCATGGGGATCGACAAGCCGGACATCCGTTTCGTGATCCACTACGACATCCCCAAGAGCATCGAAAGCTACTACCAGGAGACGGGCCGGGCCGGCCGCGACGGGCAGGAAGGACTCTGCATCGCCTACTACAGCTACAAGGATATCCAGAAACTGGAGAAGTTCATGCAGGGCAAGCCCATCGCGGAGCAGGAGATCAGCCGCCAGCTGCTCTCCGAAGTGCTGGCCTACGCCGAGTCCAGCCAATGCCGCAGGAAGCTGCTGCTCAACTATTTCGGGGAGGATTATACCGAGGACAACTGCCATTGCTGCGACAACTGCGTGCATCCCAAGCCGACCTTTGACGGACGCAAGGAGATGCAGTTGGTGATCCGCCTCATCGAGGCGCTGCCCGAGCATTTCAAGCTGGACCATCTGGCCAACATCCTGGCCGGCGTGTCCAATTCGCTGATCAAGTCCTACAAGCACGACGAGCTCGAGTTCTTCGGCGCGGGCAAGCCCCATTCCGACAAGTTCTGGTGCACCGTCATCCACCAGGGCCTGATCGCCCACCTGCTGGCGAAGGAGATCGAGACCTACGGTCTGATCCATGTCACGGACCTCGGCCGCCGCTTCGCGGAAGAGCCGTGGGAACTCCGCCTGGTGGAGGACCGCGTGTTCGCCGCCACCGGCGACGAAGAGGAGGACGAAGAGGCGGCGGCCGCCGCCGTGGCGATGAAGTCCGGAGGCGGAGCCGGCGACCCCGTCCTGCTGGCCATGCTCAAGGACCTGCGCAAGGACCTGGGCAAGCGGCTCAAGCTCCAGCCCTGGATCATCTTCGGCGACCCGGCGCTGGAGGACATGTCCATCCTCTATCCGGTGACGTTCGAGGACCTGAAGAACTGCCAGGGCGTCGGCGAGGGCAAGGCCCGCAAGTTCGGCGGGGAGTTCATCAAGCTGATCAAGAAGTACGTAGAAGAGAATGAGATAGAGCGTCCCGACGATTTTGTCGTCAAGTCCACGCCCAACAAGTCCGCCGCCAAGGTCGCCATCATCCAGAGCATCGACCGGCGGATGGACCTCGAGGACATCGCCCAGGCGCGGATGATGGACATGGACGAACTGCTGACCGAGATCGAGGCCATCGTCTCGAGCGGCACCAAGCTCAACCTCGATTACTATATCCGGGAGAACCTGGACGAAGACATCGTCGAGGAGATCTACCGGTATTTCAAGGAGGAAGCGACGTCGGACGACGTCCAGGCCGCCATGGCTGCCCTCGGGCCGGACTATTATGAGAACGAAGTCCGGCTCGTCCGGCTCAAATTCCTGTGTGAGATAGCGTCGTGATACCGCAGGAGACCGTCAATCTGATTCTGGACACCGCGCAGATCGCGGATGTGGTGAGCGATTACGTGACGCTGAAGCGTCGCGGGGCCAATTTCGTGGCCTGCTGCCCGTTCCACAATGAGAAGACGCCCTCCTTCTATGTTTCGCCCTCCAAGGGCATCTACAAATGCTTCGGCTGCGGCAAGGCCGGCACGGCCGTGGGTTTCGTGATGGAGCAGGAGCACTGCTCGTATGTGGAGGCCCTGCGCTATCTGGCCCGCAAATACCACATCGAGATCCAGGAGACGGAGGAGTCCGCCGAAGAGATTGCCCGGCGCCAGCGCAGCGAGAGCCTGCTGCTGGTGTCGGAATTCGCCCGGAAGTTCTTTTCCGACCAGCTCAAGTCCGGCGAAGGCCGTGCCGTCGGCTACCAATACTACCGCTCCCGGGGCATCGAGGACGCCACGATCGAGCGTTGGGGGCTGGGCTGGGCGCCGTCGGGGCGGACCGCCCTGGTGGACGCCGCCCGCGCGGCCGGCTACAAGGATGAATACCTGCTGGGAGCGGGGCTCGCGGTGCAGAACGAAGACGGGTCGCTGACGGACAAGTTCCGCGAGCGCGTGATGTTCCCGATCCACTCGGTGAGCGGGCGCGTGATCGCGTTCAGCGGCCGCACGCTCCGCTCGGACAATCCGGCCAAATACGTCAATTCGCCCGAGACGGAGATCTACATCAAGAGCCGCAACCTGCTGGGCATCTTTTTCGCCAAGAGCGACATCGCCCGGGAGGACCGCTGCATCCTGGTGGAGGGCAACGTGGACGTGGTGATGATGCACCAGCTCGGCATCACCAACGTCGTGGCTTCGTGCGGCACCTCGCTCACGGTGGAGCAGGTGCGCCTGATCAAGAAATTCACGGAGAACATCACCGTCATGTACGACGGCGACTCGGCGGGCATCCATGCCGCGGAACGCGCCGTGCCGATGATCCTGGCGGAAGGGATGAACGTCCGCGTGGTCCTGCTGCCGGACGGGGACGATCCCGATTCCTTCTCCCGCAAGCACACGCGGGATGAAGTGCGCGACTTCATCGCGCAGCACGAGCAGGACTTCATCGTCTTCAAGACGGAGAAGCTGCTCGGCCAGGCGGCGGGAGATCCGCTCCGCAAGGCCGGCCTGATCAACGATATCGCCGACACGATCGCGCAGATCCCGGACGCAGTCAAGCGTTCCACCTACGCGGAGGCCACGGCGCAGCAGTTCGGGATGGAGGTCGCGATCCTCTTCGACCGCATCAACCGGACGCGCCGCAAGCTTCAGGAGGATGCCCGGAAAGTGGCGGAGCGCGAGGAGCGCCGCCGGCAGAACGGCCTGCCGCCCAATGCCTACGAGACCGTGACGGGCGACGTGCAGCCCGCGCCGGACCAGCCGGCCGCACCCGTGGAATCGCTGGAAGAAAACCGCATACTGGGCCCTTCGGAACGGGATTTGCTGTACTTCCTGCTCCGGCATGGCTGTGACGAGCTGGACTTCGAGAGCGATTCGGACTATTACAGCGGTGACGAACAGGACAAACCCAGCGTCGCCGACTTCATCCGGGATGCTTTCAGCGACGGCACCCGGATGGCCAACGGCGCCTATGCCGCCGTCTATGACGCCTACTTCGCCGGTTATGACGAAGGCCTGGGCCAGCAGGAGATCGTCAAGCGCCTGCTGGACAGCGAAGACCGCCGCGTGGCCGAAGTGACCTCGCAGCTGTCCACGGAGAAATACCGCCTGACCGTGCAGGCGTTTGAGAATGCGATGACCACGACCGCATCCTGGCTGGTCGTGCAGGTCCCGCGCGCCATCCTCGGCTATGCCGAGCGGCGTATGCAGGACCGCTATGAGACGCTGCGCCGCGCCCTGCCGGAGGCCGGGTCGGAGGAGCGGGAGACGGCCATCCTCCAGGAGATGGTCAAGATCCAGTCCGCCCAGCGGCGGATCCGGCAACGGATGGGAAGAGAAAAAAACACAAAATAAATGGACAAACAATTCAAAAGAACCCTTGTGACCTGCGCGTTGCCCTACGCCAACGGTCCGATCCACATCGGCCACCTGGCCGGTGTCTATGTGCCTGCCGACATCTATGTCCGTTACCTGCGGATGCGCGGCCGGGAAGTGCTGTACGTCTGCGGCTCCGACGAGCACGGCGTGCCGATCACCATCAAGGCCCGTCAGCAGGGCTGCAGCCCGCAGGATATCGTGGACAAGTACCACGGCATCATCAAGGACTCCTTCGAGGGACTCGGCATCCATTTCGACATCTATGGCCGGACCTCTTCCGAGGTGCACGCCCGCAATGCCGCCGGTTTCTTCCGCAAACTCTACGATGAGGGCAAGTTCATCACGAAGGAGAGCGAGCAGTACTATGACCCGGAGGCGAAGACCTTCCTGGCGGACCGCTATATCGTGGGCACCTGCCCCAAGTGCGGCAACGAAGGCGCCTACGGCGACCAGTGCGAGAAATGCGGCAGCACCCTCAGCCCCGAGG
>CAMHIP010000080.1 GCA_946185205.1 uncultured Bacteroidales bacterium
ACGACGACGCCGAGCTGCGCGAGCACCTGACCCGCGAGTCCTATCCGCTCAGCGATGAGAACATCGAGAATTATATCGCCCCGACCTGGAACCGCCAGGACCATTCCGTCATCACCGCCATCACCACGCCCGGCAGCCCGATGCTGACCGGGACCGACGGCGGCAAGATCTTCCTCGCGGACATGCCCGGCTTCGACGGCAACCGGATCAACCTCTCCAGCGCCCTCTACGACGCCATGTCCAAGCGGGTCGATCTGATCCTGTTCGTACACAGCTCCGTGTCGGCCTTCAACGTCACCACGGGCGAATACCTCGACAAGCTCCGCGAATACAACGGGTCCGTGCCCGTCTATCTGGTCCACAATGTCTTCGACGCCTCCTGGTGGCAGGACGACGCGACGCGCGCGGCCGAAGTGGAGCGCCAGAGCCGGGCCGAGTACGAAGAGATCAAGCGCAAGGGCTTCAACATCGAGCCGGACTACGTGAGCTGCCTCAACCTCGGGATGGTCACGGACTGGCTGCGGGGCGGCGGACGGCCCGGAAGCGAAGCCGCGCTGGAGCGCGAATACCACGCCTTCGAGGCGGTCGAGAAACGCCTCTATGAGAAGATCACCTCCCAGATCGGCGGACAGCGCCTGGAGCGTTGCCTGGAGCGCACGGACAAGCTGCGCGACGACCTGGTCAAGAAGATCTGGACGCGCACGCAGGAACTGGATGCCCGGCGGCGCGACCGGACGGCGCTGCAGCAGCACCTGGACGGGCTCGAACGGGCCCTGGGGCTCTCGCAGGCCGACTACGACACCCTGATCGCCAACATCTCCGAAGACGCCGACCGCTCGATCTTCAAGACGCTCGCCAAGAGCATGGTCAACAAGTCCATGTCCAACAAGGAGTGCCTTGCGCTGCTCAAGGAGATCCTGGCCTCGTTCCTCTTCGATGTGGACGAAAAACTGACCGGGCGCCTGCACCGCCTGTTCTCCGACCGGATGCGCGAGAGCCTGGAAGCCCTCAACGCCCGGCTCGGCACCCCGCTGGATCCGCTCCCGGCGCTGGAGGAAATCCGGGCGCAGAGCGAGCGGAACATCCCCGAAGACAAGGTCAAGCGTTTCATGCGCCCCTCGCTCTTCCCCCTCAAGGCGGAAACCGTGCGGGAAAGCATTTCCAATATGGAACGCTACTTCTACGGTGACACCGAAGACCGCTCCATCCAGAACCTCAAGCGCCTGCTCACGGCGGAGATCGGACGGATGGAGAAGGACTACCTGGCGCAGATCCGGGACCGCTTCTCCGCCTGCCTGGAGCCGATGATCAGCCCGGACGAAGAGCGCCTGCTCGACACGCTGGAATCGCTGCTGCGGCAGCTCAAAGACATCATCATATGAAAAAGACGCTGATCTCGCTCGGTGCGGCGCTGGCCCTGGTCGTCCTGATCTTGCTGGCCGGCAACGTGATCACGATCGGCGACAAACTCGCCGGGGCGTCGCCCGTGCTCGCCTGGGTCTTCTACGGCCTGCTGCTGGCCCTGCTGGTCTGGCTGCTGGTCATCCCGACCTGCCGCATCCTGCTGGCCAGACCTTTCCCGAAACTCTCCGTGGAGGATGCGGCGGAGGACACGCCGGAGCTGCGCGCCGAACTGAAGCGCTTCGCCCGCTCGCTCGCCGACAACCTCGGCGACCTGCCGGCGGAGGAGGTCCCGGCGCACCGCAGCGAACTGCTTTCGCAACTGGATGGTTATTACGACCTTGCGGAGCTCCGCGACATCATCCGGACGGAGCTGGACCGCCGTTTCACGAAGGCGCAGGCCCATATCAACCAATGGGCCAAGACCGTCTTTCTCGTGACCACGGTCTCGCAGACCGGCCGGATCGACGCGCTGACCTCCCTGGTCATCAACTGCCGGATGATCGCGGACGTGATCCGCTGTTCGGGCTACCGCCCCACCTGGGGGCAGCTCGGCAAACTGTACGCCCGCATCCTGGCGACTTCGCTGTTCAGCTACTACCTCTCCGACACGCTCGACAAGGTCGAGGTGGATCCGGAGATGCTGCACCTGGGCGCCTTGTCCAAGATCCCCCTCGTGGGGACGGTCACCCGTTCGCTGGTGGACGGCACGGCCAACACGCTGCTCACGCTGCGCATCGGGCACGTCACGCTCGCCTGCCTGCGCGAAGGCTCCGCCGCACTCGCCGGCAAGGCCGGGGCGAAAGTCCGCCGCCAGGCGATGCTGGACGCCGTCAAGTCCTTCCTGGTCCTGTCCAAGGACAGCACCATCGATGGGCTGTCCGCCATGGGGCAGAAACTGGACGGCTGGATCAACGGCACGCCGGCAGAGCCGGAAACACAGCCCGCGGAGGGGGCCTCCGCATGAAACGCTCCGCCCTCCTCCTGCTCCTCCTCCTCGCCGCCTGCTCCCGCGGCCCCTCGCTGCGCGACCAGCTCACCGAGCGCCTGTCCTCCCTGAGTAGCACCGCGGAGCTCGGCACCGTGGAATACACCGTGCGCAAGGCCGTCCGCGCCCGCGACGAGGGCGAATGGTTCAAGATCGGCAACCGCCGCATCCTCTTCTCCTGCACCGCCCACATCAAGGCGGGCATCAACCTGGACCGCATCCCGCTCGACAAACTGGTCGTAGATGAGTCCGCCCGCAGCGTCTCGCTCGTGCTCCCGCACGCCGCCGTCCAGTCCATCAACCTCCCGCCGGAGGAGATCCGGCTGGAATACGAGGACGTGACGGGCTTCCGGCAGCGTTTCGACGACCGGGAGCGCCAGGCCCTGCTCAAGCAGGGCGAACGTGACATCGTGCGCGATCTCCCCAAGCTGGGCATCCTGGCCGAGGCGGAGACCAATGCGGAGGAATTCTTCCGCGGCATGCTCGCGCAGATGGGTTTTGAAAACATCCAGATCCGCTTCGAATGAAAAAAGACCCCCGTTTCCGGATTCCCCTGCGCTACCTGGTGCCGCTCACGCTCCTGCTCGCGATCATCCTGGTGCTGCTCCTCGCGCCCCGGCGTTCCCGCCCGCGCGAAGTGGAAATCGACCGCACGGCCGCCGTCGTGGAGCAGGTGCGCCGCATCGGCGAACTCTCCAGCGCCGGATATTACGAAGAACTGGTGCTGACCGACCGGGACGATTCCTACCTGGGCGAACTCAAGCGCGCGAGCGGGCTGAACCGCCTGACCGGCAACAGCGATTTCGTCATCATCTGCAAGGGCCGGGTCCGTGCCGGTTTCGACCTCGCGAAGGTGCAGGGGCAGGATTTTGCCGTCTCGGGCGACACCCTGCGGGTGGCCCTGCCGCCGGTGGAGATTCTGGATGTGGTGCTGAATCCGGCTGATTATGAGCTCTTTGCCGGGCACCGGACCCACGAGCAGACGACGGGCCTGCTGCTGCAGGCCAAGCAGCGCCTGCGCGCCGATGCCGTCCGCGACGGCGTCCTGGAGCAGGCGGAGCGCTCCGCGGAGAACCAGCTCCGCAAGCTCTTCACCGCCATGGGCTACAACGAGGTCTTCATCACTTTCCGCAAGGATTACCTCCTTCCGCGGGAATAGCTCCTATCCCAGCAGTCCCGCCACCAGCACGCCGAGGTAATTGCCCACGGCGTAGCCGATAATGCCCGCCGTGATGCCGGTGATGATGACCCGGCGGTTCTTCATCGTCTCGGCGATCATCGGGACGAAGAGCGGCGAATTGATCATCGCCACGCTGGTGATCACGGCCGTATCGGCATCCACCCGGAAGAGGCGGCACAGCAGCACCTGCAGGAGGAGCGAGCCGAAGATCACGAAGGCGACGTAGGCGAGCAGCCACACGCCGGAGGCCAGGTCGATGCTGCGCAGATCCACCATCGAGGCCACGACGAGGCTGAAGACCAGCACGAGGTACATCCCGGCGTCGTAGCTCTTCTCCCAGCTGCGTACCGCGGGCAGGAAGGAGGCGGCGATGGAGAGGGAGGTCAGCGTGAGGATGAGCACGATCATGTTGATCCCGCCCGTGGTCAGGAAGGACAGCCCCAGGGCGGCGCCCGTGATCAGCAGCGCCAGGCCGACGGCCTTGAGCGTGCCGGCGCGGTGCTCCTTCGCAAAGACGCCCCGGTACATCTCGTCCTCGCTGCGGGCCATGCCGCTCTTTGCTGCAACGGCTTGTCCCTCAGGGACTTCTGCGGTCTGGAAGGGCAGGACCTTCCGCGCCAGGCGGATGCCGACGGCCATCAGGAAGGTCAGGTACAGGAAGCTGACGATCAGGTCGAACGAATTGAGCAGCAGGTAGGTCTCTTCTTTCACGCCGAGCATCATCTTGACGGCGGCCAGGTTCGGGGTGCCGCCGGTATAGACGCCCACGGCCATGCCGGCCACCGCGGGGGCTTCTTCGCCGATCCGGCCGCCGAACAGGAGGAATCCCGCCACGGCCGTGGCGACCACGGACACCAGGCCGACCAGCAGCGAGGTGAGGGCCGTGCGGAGGGGCCAATCCTTGAAATGGCAGGCAAACAGGATCAGCGGCAGCGCCAGCGGGATCGTCACGCTCGACAGCGCGTTCTGCAGGGGGAACAGGCGCTCAGCCATCCCTTCGAAGGGATAGATCAGCAGATTCCCGGCCACCAAGCCGAGGATATACATCATCAGGATGCTTCCGATCCGCCTGACCAGCGGACTGCGGCGGCCCAGCGCAATCACGCCTGCGGGCGCCAGAAGATAGAATAAGACCCAGAGAATCAGCACTGCGACATTCATGGACACAAAGATAATGCAAAAAATATCGGCCAGTTAAGGAATATTCAAAAAATTGTGTATCTTTGCAGTCCCAAATAAGACGAGGCTTTAGCTCAGTTGGTTCAGAGCGCTTGCTTGACAGGCAAGAGGTCAGCAGTTCAAATCTGCTAAGCCTCACTCAGGAAAGATCAGAGACCACGACGGTCTCTGATCTTTGTTTATTCTGTCCGCCCTGCCCCGCCGGCTTGACCGGCGAATCTCCTCCTCTGGAGATTAACAAAAAAGCGCCATCTGCCGTCCTGTAGCTGTTAATCTCCCCCGTAAAATGCCCGAAAACAAGCCGAACTGGGGAGGGATTTACGCTCAAGTGCCCGCAGAAATGCACTTTCGTGTAGATCTGTTTCCAAAATGGGCCGGATTATCCCGGAGAATGCGTATCTTTAGACCGATAAAACGGATGCTGTATGCTACACTTTAAAAAGGGACCGAACTGGAAGGCACGTTCTTCGATGACACTGATGGAAGCAGGGATCTTATAGGTACTTGCCTTCCAGTCCCGTGGATAGTAGTGGAATATGCCATCCGAGTAATCGATTCCCCACGAGGGATCGTAGGAATATGGGCTTGGCAGGTCTTGGGCTACAAGACTTCCGGATAATAGAAGAGCCAGAAATACAGCATTTCGGAATGTATTGAATTTCATTTTCCTGCGTTTCTGCAAGTATATTGTCCATAAAACAATTTCACTCCAGCGTAAACTGGAGTGAAATAGGGTATGAATAGATTATTATGCCGTTAGTATTTTGCCTCACAGGTAAACTCCTGCTCTTTGTATAAATAGACAAAACGAATGATAGGTGATTGAATGCCTAAAGCACCAACAGTAAAACTCCATGCAGTAGAACTGCCAGGGGCAAGAGGAGTATTTAAAGACATCACGTTGCCCTCGCTAAGAGTAATACCATTGACTAATTGAGCAGAAACGACGGTGATGTTTTCAGCAGTATAATTATAAATTCCAAAGTTCAGTTTACTGCCACCTTGAATCTTGCCATTAATATTGACGACCGATCCACCCAGAGATCTTGCATATACGCCATCATTAGAATTGCTTAGTACAGTAACGGCGCACGTAGAGGACACCGAACCCGATCTTGCGGTAATTGTTGCTGTTCCATACGAAACACCCGTGATTACTCCATTTTCGGCGGTTGCTATTTTTTCAGAGCTTGAACTCCAAACGACAGTCTTATCTGTCGCATCATCGGGTTTAACCGTAGCGACAAGTGTTTCGGATTCTCCTTCAATAAGTTGCAATTCGGTCTTATTCAACGAGATAGACGCAACGGGGATGTCTTTGTAAACTGTTACGACACACTTGGCGGAATTCTCTCCAGCCGAGGCTATGATTTCCGCCGTCCCGGTTTTTACGGCCGTCACCTTTCCGCCTTCATCGATCGTTGCGATAGATGCGTCAGAGCTGGACCACGTGACAGTTTTATCCGTAGCATTGTCCGGTTTGACCGTGGCGGTGAGCGTTTCTGATTCTCCTTCTTTCAATTTGAGGCTTGTCTTGTTCAATTCAATGGAAGTCACGGCGATGCGTCCCGCCTGTTTCACGGCAAGGGTGTGGGACAGGGTTCCGTTCTTTTGCTTGATCTCGATCTTACCCTCCCGGGCACTGTAGGTGGGATTCTCGTCCACCTTCAAGCGAACGGTCGAACCGCTCAGCGCCTTGGTCTCGACATAATGAATCCAGTCCACGCTGGGCTTGACATCGAAGGAGACATTCGCCTCCACCTTCACTTCGATCTCACCTCCTCCGTAGGGCATGTCGAAGCTGGTATCCTTGACGATCAGCGCATCCTTCTGCGCCTGCTTCACGGTAATCACCTGCTCCTGAACGGTAGCGTTCTGCGGCTTGATCGTGATGGTGGCACTGCGGCCATCGTAGGTGTCGTTCTCGTCGACGCTGAAGGTCAGTTTGTTGGATGTCAGGGCTTTGGTGCCGGTCTGCTTGATCCAGTTGTCCGAAACAGAGACGGAGTACTGGACATTGGATTTCACCTCAACCTCAATGGAGCGGGCATCGGAAGCCAGGTTGAATGACTGCGTGGGAATCACAATTCCCAGATTGGCAGGCTGCTTTACCGTTACGGTCTGGGTCAATTCTTCCATCGTGATGGTGATCGTCGCCGAGCGGTCCTCGTAGGTCGTGTTCTCACTGCAGCGGATGTTGACCGTCACGGCCCCGTCGGACGCCGTTCCGGAGGAAGGGGACACGGACACCCAGGAGTCGGAACTCCGCACCGACCAATCCCGGTTGGCTGTGAAGGTGATGGAATTACTCCCGCCGTCAGCGCTGATTTCCAGGCTGGCCGGACCGGTAAGTGTAAGTTCTGGTGCCTTCTGGCAAGAGGATAGTCCAACCGCTATTCCAGCGATTGTAAGTAGTAATACAATAAAACGTTTCATAATGATATATGGTTGATGATAAACTCTTAGCTCATCCTGCTCCTCGGATGTGGTTAGTAAAAAAGAAAGTGTGGAGCATTTTTCGTTTATCTGGGAGAGGTTCTGGGAAACCTGTATCAAATAAACAATACCCCACACCCGTATGGAGACTCTGCGGAATGCAGGGTACACCAAACCAGGTGATGAATGTAATTGCTTATCCTTGATACGGTTGAAATTTCCCAGATTTCTCCCAAGGATAAAAGCGAAAACACTTTCATCAATATGTAATGTCCCGAGGGACAGTGACAAATATAAGAAATGTTTTTCATTCATTATATGGGGTATTGCGGAAATAAATGAGTGTAGTGCTGTGCCTCGATGCGTTCCAGGCGGCAGGCCAGGATGTCGGGGCGGCTTGATGCCTGGTGGTCTCGATGACCGGACTGCCTTCGGCCTCCTTGTGGGCTGGGACCAATATGCGTCCTTTTTGGTCCAACCCCCGGCCGCAGGTCCGGGAGTGGTGCCGACTTCGGCCGTTTTTGGAGCCAGCCTATTTCTCGCCTCCACCCGCCGGCCACGGCAGGACCGTGAAAGCTACCAGCCTCGATGCGGCGAATACACAGGCGGCACAGAGATTAACAAAAAAGCGCCATCTGCCGTCCTGTAGCTGTTAATCTCCCCCGTAAAATGCCCGAAAACAAGCCGAACTGGGGAGGGATTTACGCTCAAGTGCCCGCAGAAATGCACTTTCGTGTAGATCTGTTTCCAAAATGGGCCGGATTATCCCGGAGAATGCGTATCTTTAGACCGATAAAACGGATGCTGTATGCTACACTTTAAAAAGGGACCGAACTGGAAGGCCTGTTTTGATGAGGACAGGGGGCTGTACACCGCCCAGGTTGGTGGCGGCGTGAACTGCTCCTTGTATGAAATCACGCAGGAAACCTACGAACACGTGGATGACCCCGACACGAAAAGTCCTACAAGTCTGATCTATGATGGCGGACGCAGATTGTTCATGTCCGTCGATGACCGCTGCGGCCCCCCTTATACGATCGTATTCGATTCGGATTATCAAGATCTGTGTCCATGGTCGGATGCCGTCGTCTCGGGAGAAACATGGCCGGACGAGATGACGGATGCCGTTGTGGAAGTGCTTGAGTCACAAAAGAATAATCGGGAACAGCGTCGCAGGAAGCGTGCGGAGCGGGAGAAACGGCCATAAAGGAGCGTTTATGCTGACAATAGGAGACAAAATGCCGTCCTTCGAGGTCCAGGACCAGGACGGAAAAATGGTGAAGTCGGAGGACTTCATCGGCAGGGGGAAGAAGACGGTCGTCTATTTCTACCCCAAGGACAACACGTCCGGATGCACGGCCGAAGCCTGTTCGATCCGGGACAACTGGGAAGCGCTGCGCGCCGCCGGCTACAACGTGGTCGGCGTGAGCAAGGATTCCGGGAAGTCCCATGCGGGCTTTGCGGCCAGGCACGCCTTGCCCTTTACCCTGCTTGCCGACACCACCCGGGAGATGCACGAGGCCTTCGGCGCGATCGGCGAGAAGAAAATGTACGGAAAAACGGTCCTCGGCACGCTCCGCCGCACCTTCATCTTCGATGAGAACGGCATCCTGGAGCGCATCATCGAGAAAGTGGACACCAAGAACGCAGCCAAACAAATACTGGAAGGATAAGCCATGTACCAAGTAACCAAACTCTCTGACAGCACCGCGGACGGCATCCGCAGCACCTCTTTCGCCACCTGCGGCGTCACCTGCTCCACGCAGATCAACCTTCAGACCGAAGGCGACACCATCCGCCGCGTAGAAATCGTCAAGGGCTGCGCCGGCAACACCCAGGGCCTGGCCCGGCTCTGCGAAGGCCGGAAGATCCAGGAGGTCATCGGCCTGCTGGAAGGCATCGACTGCAAAGGTCGCGGCACCAGCTGCCCGGACCAGCTGGCCCGGGCGCTGAAAGAACTGCGTTAAAGCCCCCCGCCGGCCCGGGCCTTTCAGAAACAGGGTGTGAAGCGGACGGGCAGTTACCGTTTTTCGCAATTTATTGGCAGACAATCAATTCCAGAATGAACCCCCTCCAAAAGCACGGGGTTCATTCTGCAATTATCTAGCAGACAGCAAGATACCGAAAACGGACCGGGAGAGATAGGACAGGTTGCCCTTCTTCTCCACGTGCTCGTTGCAGTTGAGTGCATTGAGCACCGAGAAAACAGTGTTCTCTTGTAATTGGTTTTGTGTTATTACGGGTAATGCGTATCTTTAGACCGGTTAATCGGAATTCGTAGTGTAAAAGAAACGATATGCTGGCTGAGCAAATAGATCTGATGAAGGAACAGCTCCCGAAGGTGCGCGAGGCGGTCGAGGTCCTGAAAGAGGTGATGGAGACGGACGTCCGGACGGTGCCGGATTTCGACAGTTCGGTGCTGCCGGACATGTTCGATGCCATCGAGACGGACATCAATATCCTTTACGTCGCGCTGCCCTCTGACGGCCTGGATGATTACGCAGGACTGGAAGACGAGGTGGCCGAGGGCCGGGACCTGGCCCCCCGGGCTGAATCGCTGCTGGCCGCCGCGCGGAAGAAGTATTCCCTATGACCTTTCATTTGTTTTGCGTTGTTACGGGTAATGCGTATCTTTAGACCGATAAATC
>CAMHIP010000081.1 GCA_946185205.1 uncultured Bacteroidales bacterium
CTGCTTCCTTAGCTCAGTTGGTAGAGCACCTGACTCTTAATCAGGGTGTCTAGGGTTCGAGCCCCTAAGGGAGCACAAAAGTCCAGCCGGATTGGCTGGACTTTTTTTATTATCTTTGCAAAAACAAAACTGATGAAGATGAAAAAGATCCTTCCTTCCCTGGCCCTTGCTGCAGCCGTCCTGGCGGGCTGCCTGACCGTATCCTGCAAAAACAACCCCAAGACGGGCGCTCCGGAGCCCGAGGCGCCCGCAGCGCAGGTGGAGACGACCCTGACCTACGCCGACCTGGCCGGCATCTATGACGATGAGGAGCAGGAAAGCCGCGTCTGTCTCTTCGACGACGGCTCTGCCACCTGGAACATGATCGGCAGCCTGAATTATGCTGAATACACCTATGTCATCCGGGGCAACGGCCTCTATTTCGACAACGAGGAAGCCACCGGCACCCCGGACTACACCTACGACCCCGACAAGAAGACCCTCACCGAATCCGACGGCACGGTCTATACCCTCCAGCCGGAGTTATAGGTCAGACCCTCCCGTGACCTGTAATGTGGTGACAGCCTGCAGATTATCGTGAAAAGGGGTACCCAAAAACGGTACCCCTTTTCGCTGTTTTTGCCAGACCATCAATCAATTACAAGTCACGTCAACGTGCGCAGACGAGACGGACCATGCGCCCGCGGGGGCCGGGTAGAGAGAAACTATTCCGGCTCCGTGTAGGGCAGTTTGACGATCAGTTTGTGGATCGGACCGCGCTTGCCGTCGGGGGCGAGGACGGGCTGGTGGGCGTCGGAGGGGAAGAGGATGATCATGTCGCCGGGCCGCAGGACCACGGGGGTAAACTCCGAGGCGGAGCGGTAGTATTCCACATCCTTGGCCTCATTGTAGGCACTCACCAGGTCCGTCATGTTCTCGGGCCGGGCCACATTGACAAGTTCCTCGCCCTCAACGATATAGAAGAGATCGATACCCTTGTGGTGATCCTCGAAGTTCTGGCTCAGGCGGGTGCTGTCGATCTGGACCTTGGCATAGGTGCGCTCGGTGATCTCGTAGCGCCCGGCAGGCAATTCGCGGGAAGCCGGGTCGGCAAGCCAGGCAAAGGCGGCGTCCCATTCGGCCTGGTTGATGCGGTACTGCCGGTCATAGACGGCGCGGTCCACGGTCGTGGCGGATTCGTTCCAGAGATAGGTCTTGGGCGTGCAGGTGCACAGCGCCGACAACAGGAGGATAAAGGCAGATAACTGTTTCATTGTATGGTGGTTATTTGTTTTTCGTCAACAGCGCATACCCCAGCGCAAGCAGCGTAAAGGGGAAGAAGACGACCATACCGATGCCCCGCAGGGTCCTGAGGGCCAGGTACATAGGGCGCAAGCCAGTGGCACGTTTGGCGAGGCGCCATTCGCACAGGGTCCCCGGCAGCAGCGCAAGCAACACGGCAAGGGGCAGCAGATAGAGGCGCAGCCCCTTCCACACGGGCAGGACCACGGCGGCGCAGAACAGTGCGACCAGCACGCCCTCGAAGATGCGCAGTCCGCGGGAGAGGGCCTTCCCGCTCCCCTCCACGTCCCGCACCGGCGGCACGGCCCGCGAGCCCAGCAGATACATCCCGGGCACGAGCACAAGCGCCGCGGCGACCGTCAGCCCGCGATGGCCCCCGGCCCAAAGCAGCAGGCCCCGGTACAGGTCGGGCACGCAGAGCACGGCGAGCACCGCCAGCAGCACCAGCATCCCGCACAGGGCAGGCAGTGCCATCCGCCGGGCCGCCACCTTGACGCCGGCCGCCTTCTTCTGGCGGAAGCGCTCCGGCGACGGGCACAGCAAACACCCGGCAGCCGCGAGAAGAATGCATCCCAACAGCGCCCAGCCCATATTTTCCTGCGCCAGCAGGGTCAGGTCCGACAGCGGATACAACACGGTGGCGCCGCTCCATTTCGCGTCAGCCGGCAGGGCCGGGAGCAGCAGCGCCGCGAGCAGGCCGCACGCGAGCAACACCCCCAGCAGGAAGGTCAGGAGATCGCTCTCCCCTTTTGGATTTTTGCTCATGGAGTCCAAAGATAGCGCCTTTTTCGGAAGTGGACAAGTCTCTGCCGGGCAGGTTTGCGCGTCCAACGTTTTTCACCTATATTTGCAGGGATTATGCAATACCGGACAGACAAACACGGCGACGCCCTCTCGATCCTCGGCTACGGCTGCATGCGCTTCAGCCGCAAGGGCGCCGGCATCGACATCGACAAGACCGAGCAGGAGCTGCTGGCCGCCTTCCGCGCCGGCGTCAACTATTTCGATACCGCCTATATCTATCCGGGCAGCGAGGCGGCGCTGGGCGAGATCCTGGAGCGCAACGGCCTCCGGGACCGGGTCCGCATCGCCACCAAGCTCCCGCAGTACCTGATCAAGAACCGGGCGTCGCTCGACCGCTATTTCGAAGAAGAACTCGCCCGCCTGCGCACGGACCGGGTCGATTACTACCTGATGCACCACCTGACGGACATCGCCCAGTGGGAGCATCTCAAGAACGTGGGCATCCTGGACTGGATCGCGGAGAAGAAAGCGTCCGGCCAGATCCGCAACATCGGCTTCTCCTACCATGGCAACACGGCGAATTTCCTCAAGATCCTCGCCGACTACGACTGGGACTTCTGCCAGATCCAGTACAACTATCTCGACGAGACCTCCCAGGCCGGCGTGGACGGCCTGAAGGCGGCTGCGGCCCGCGGCATCCCCGTCGTGATCATGGAGCCGCTGCGCGGCGGCAAACTGGTCGGCAAGCTCCCGGAAGAGGCCAAGCGCCTCATCGCCGGAGACGAGCGGGGCTGGAGCCCCGCGGAATGGGGCCTGCGCTGGCTCTGGGACCAGCCGGAGGTGACCGTGGTGCTGTCCGGCATGAACTCCCTGGAGATGGTGGAAGAGAACGCCCGCACCGCGGCGGACGCCACCGCGGGCTGCCTGACGGACCGCGACCGGCAGCTGCTGGAGCGGGTCAAGGGCATCATCCGTTCCCGGGAGAAGGTCGGCTGCACGGGCTGCCGCTACTGCATGCCCTGCCCGCAGGGCGTCGATATCCCCGGCATCTTCAGCGCCTGGAACACGATGTCCACGGAGTCCAGCTTCTCCGGACGCACCCAATACATGCAGGCGGTCGCCCTGACCGCCAAGCCCGCCTTTGCCTCGCAGTGCATCCAATGCGGCAAATGCGAGAAACACTGCCCCCAGGGCATCCCCATCCGGGAGAAGCTCAAAGAGGCCGACAAGGCCCTGCTGCCCTTCCCTTACAAGATCGGCGTCAGCATCTTCCGCCGGATCATGCTCCGCAAACCAACCCGTTAACCGTCATATATGAAACTGGGACCTATCGCCGCCCTGCTCGGGCTTTCGCTCATCGTCTGCCCGCTGCTCTACATCTTCGTGGGACCGGCCCTCGACGCCGGCCAGATCGACACCCTCCGGGTGCTGCTCATCATCACCGGGTGCAGCGCCCTCTACTGCTTCGCCGTGGGGGAACTCACCCGCAACAACAGCCAGATGGACAAGCTCTGGAGCCTGCTTCCCATCGCCTATGTCTGGGTCATCGCCGTGCGCGGCGGACTCACCCCGCGCCTTGTCGTGATGGCGATGCTCGCCACCGTGTGGGGCGTGCGCCTCACCTTCAATTTCGCCCGCAAGGGCGCCTACCGGCTCCGTTTCTGGGAGGGGGAAGAGGACTACCGCTGGCCGGTGCTCCGCGCCAGGAAGGAATTCCAGCCCCGCTGGAAATGGGTCCTGTTCGACCTCTTCTTCATCTCCATCTACCAGAACGCCCTCGTGCTGCTGATTACCTTCCCGGCGCTGGTGTGCATGCGCTCGGAGCAGCCCTTCGGCTGGCTCGACGGCGTGGCCGCCGCGCTCATGGCGGGCTTCATCTTCTATGAGACCCTGGCCGACGAGCAGCAGTGGCGTTTCCAGACCGCCAAGTGGGGGATGATCAAGTCCGGCAAACAGCTCTCCGAGCTCCCGGCGCCCTACAACAAGGGCTTCAACACCACGGGACTCTGGAGCGTCAGCCGCCACCCCAACTACTTCGCGGAGCAGGGGACCTGGGTCTGCTTCTACCTCTTCTCCGTCGCCGCCGGCCTGGGCGTGTTCAACTGGAGCGCCGCCGGCGCCCTGCTGCTGATCGTGCTCTTCCTCGGCAGTTCCGCCTTCGGCGAGGAGATCAGCGGGGGCAAGTACCCCGAATATGCCCGTTACTGCCGCGAAGTGAGCAAGTTTTTCCCCGGAAAGAAATACCAAGGATAAGCCATATGAAGACATTCCGTACCCTGGCCGCTGCGGCGGCCGCCCTGCTCCTGCTGGGAGCCTGTACCCATGAAATGAAGACCGGCTCCGTCTCCGACGAGCGTTTCGTGCCCCTGAAGGAGGGCTCGGAAATCGGCCTGACGGCCGACTACAACATGGAATATATCTCCGGCGGCCTGCCGAAGGACGTCATGGACCGGATCAACGGCACCCTCATCCGCCGGGACCTGCTCTATGACGATGAATGGACGGGAACGGATATGCGCGAGGCCTGCAAGCATTGGATGGAGGTGAGCTGCGCCGGCTACCAGGATGATGCCGGGTCCCTGCTGGAAGACATGGAGGTCGACCTGGACGATGACGGCTGGATGCTCAACTGGAGCTACTCGGTGAGCGGCCGGTTCGCCGAACGCTGCAAGGCGCGGGGCTGGCAGTCCTATTGCTGCTCCTCCACGGATTATACCGGCGGTGCGCACGGGATGTTCGGCGCGACCTGGCGCGTGTTTGACCTGGCCACCGGCGAAGAGGTGGAGCAGGGAGATCTGCTTGCCGACGATTACGACGAAGAAGCCCTCAGCGACCTACTGTATGAGAAAGTGCTGGAGGGGCTGGACGAAGAGGAGTCGGCCGACGGCCTTTTCGGCACTCCGGAGCCCAATGAGAACTTCTCCGTCAGCGACGAAGGTGTCACCTGGCACTACAATCCCTATGAGATCGCGCCCTATGCCTTCGGGGTGCTCGAGGCCACCCTCACCTGGGAGGAGCTGAGGCCCTTCCTGAAATAGCTAGAAGTCGAAACCGAAGCCGAGCGTCAGGCCCACGCCGCCCTTGTTGCACCAGTGCAGGCCCAGCTGGAGCGGCCCTGCCACGGTCTTGCGGCCGTAGCTCAGCCCGAAGGCATAAGCATTCAGGGGCGTCTTGAAAAACTCCCCGAACGTACGGCTGTTCTGCAGGACACTCGCCGTCAGGGCCACATAGTTGACATGGGAGAACTGGTAGCGCAGGTCCACCTGCGCCATTGCAACCACGTCCTCCAGGATCTCGAAGTTGATGCTCCGGCCCAGGAACGGGATCTGGTTCTCCAGGTAGCGGCCCGGCAGCGGACCGCCCGCAGCGAGCGAATGCACGAAGTTCATCCGCCCGGAATAGGTCGAAGCCCAGCCCAGCCAGACAGCCGGCTGGAGTGTCAGATGGCCGCCCAAGGGAATGGCGCCGGAGAGACTGGCCACCACCGTCCCGTAGGGTTCCACCGGCCCTTCCGTCGCTTCTCCCGGCAGGTCGCGATCCTCCAGCCAGGTGGAATAGCCGCCGAAAACGTAGCGGCCGTGCACGCGGGCAGAGAAACCCCGGGTCGGGAAGTATCCGTCGTCCATCGTGTCATAACGGAAATTGCCATAGACGGAATGCCAGCGGCTCCGGAAGTCGTAATCCTTCCACGTCACCGTCGCATCGATATAATTCTCAAAGGGTTCCATCTCGTATGAATACCCTAAGCTGAAGGTCCCGTCCTTCATGTAGGAATCCTCGATATAGGCATCCACGCGGGAATTGACCGACTTGATCTTGACGTCCCCGCCCATGTCGGAATACATGAGGTTCAGGTAGCCCGTCTGAAAGCGGACGCCGATCAGGGGGAGCCGGTAGAAGGGCTTGTAGGCGAAGTCTGCCTTGAGCGAGGCGGCATTGCCGATCTTGGCCTCGGCGATGAACCGGGGGCCGGTCAGCTTGCGGGTGCCGATCCCCAGATGCAGGGCGGCATAGACCACCTCGTCGTTGTCGATGTGGATGCCGGCGCCGAACTCGTTCACCTGCCCCTTCTGGCAGTCGAAGACCAGGGTGTAGGGCTCTGCGGCCCCCTCCAGCCGGTAGGTCACCGACTCGAAGGCCCGCGTACCGTAGAGGGTCCCCAGGATCTTCTCGATGTCCGCCCGGTCATAGGTATTGTCCCGCTGGAGCTCCAGCGGTCCCAGCAGGGAGCGCCGTTCCCGCTCCGAGACCCCTTCGATGCGGATGTCGCCGACCAGGACGGCCTGACGGCCGATGTCGGTGGCATGCCGGCGCGGCTCCGTACTGCCGCCCGGCGTGGCATGGACCCGGCGGGCGATCTCCTCGAAGGCGGGCTTGTTTTCCAGCGCCAGCCTGTATCCCTGCTCGATGATGTCCGCGATGCTCTCCTTGTCGAAAGACAGCATGTTGTAGCCGGGCAGCGCGTGCTGCAGGAGGATGTCGGTATGCTTCCGGTTCACGATGGCGGCGTCGGACGACATCATCGTGATGTTCTGCATGGCCAGGCTGACTGCGGAGTTCAGCTCGGTCAGGTCGCGCTCGGACGGCATCTCCGAGCCGATCACGATGTCGGCGCCCATCGCCCGGGCGATATCGACCGGGAAATTGTTGCGCGTGCCTCCATCGGACAGGATCATGTCCTTGATGCGCACCGGCCTGAAATAGAGCGGGATGGCCATCGTGGAGCGCATGGCGTCCACGACCCGGCCGGAGGTCCAGTTCTTCTCCTCCATCGAGTACATGTCCGTGGCCACGCAGTAATACGGGATCGGCAGCCGGTCGAACTGCAGCGAATCCTGATAGCCCACCGAGACGGCGCTCAAGGTGTTGCGCACATTGAAGCCGAACAGGAAGCCGTCCGGCAGGCCGAGGCCGATGCGGTTCAGCACCTCCGCACCCATGTCGGCGGTGCGGGTGTTGATCTTGTCATAGGACTTGCTGACCTCCATCTGCCTGCGCAGGCGTGCGTTCGCCTCCGCCTTCTCATAGTGGAAGGGGATGTTGATCGCATAGCGTTCCTTGGACTTGCGCACCCGGTAGGTCTGGTAGGAGTCCGGGACGCGGTCGGACATCATCACGGACCAGTCGATGTCACGCACGAGCGAGTCCAGATATTCCTGGCCGTAGCCGAAGGAATACAGGCCGGCCACCAGGCCGCCCATGCTCGTGCCGCCGATCAGATCGACGGGGATGCCGAGTTCTTCCATGAGGCGCAGGACGCCCAGGTGGGCCATGCCGCGCGCACCGCCGCCGCCGAGCACGACGGCCACGGTGGGACGGTGCTGCCGGATGGAATCCATCCGCGCGCGCACCTGGATGAAAGACAGGGAATCCCCCACGGGATCCACGCTGGGCATAATCAGCCCGTTCTGCCCGAAAGCCGCAAGGGAGCAGCCCAGGAGCAGGAGAATCAGATATTTCTTCATTCCGTTCTACGCTTCGCTGAAGTCATCCTTGCCTACGCCGCAGAGGGGGCACACCCAATCTGCAGGGAGGTCTTCGAAAGCGGTACCGGGAGCGATGCCGTTGTCAGGATCGCCGATTGCGGGGTCATACTCATACCCGCAGACATTGCAAACATACTTGCTCATGGATCTTGTGGTTTGGTCCTACAAATATAACAATTATCCCGGGCTTTTGCGAATCCGCCAAAATAGGACATTTTCCGGCCAAAGTCCGGGACAGGATGCGCGGTTTCGCGGATTATGCCTATCTTTACCTTGTACGACCATAAACACACAAACGATATGCAATCCAGATTCCTTTCCGCCGTGGCAGCCCTCCTGCTGCTCCCCTTCTGCCTGGCGGCCGCGCCGCGGCATTTCGAACTCCGTTCGCCCGACGGGCGGCTCTGCGCCGGCATCGACGCCGCCCCGCAGATCAGCTACACCCTCGCCTATGACGGCACCCCGGTGCTCTCCCCCTCCGCCCTGTCCGTGCAGCTCGCGGACGGCTCGGCCTGGGACGGCACCGTCCGCTTCCAGAAGGCGCTGCGCCGCTCCGCGGACGAGCGCTTTTCCGCCGCCGTCTATAAGCGCGCCACCGTGCGCGACCACTACAACGAGCTGACGCTCCGCTACAAGACCTTCGACCTGGTGCTGCGCGCCTACGACGAAGGCTTCGCCTGGCGCTTTGTCTCCCGCTCGAAGCAGGACTTCATCGTCCGCGGCGAGCAGGCCGAGTTCCGCTTCGCCGAAGACCTGCAGGCCACGGTCCCCTATGTCAAGCAGGATTCCCCGCGCGACCCCTTCCTCAACAGCTTCGAGGCCTATTACGACATCCATCCGCTGAGCGCCTGGAAACAGGACCAGAAGGCCTTCCTGCCGGTCTCCTTTGCGATGAAGAACGGCTGGAAGGTCAACATCACCGAGTCCGACCTGCTCGACTACCCGGGCATGTACCTGCGCCACCTGGGCGGCACGGCCCTCGGCGGTCTCTTCGCCCCCTATCCCAAGCTCATCGAGCAGGACGGCTACAACAAGCTGCAGGGCATCGTGCGCACCACCGAGAACTATATCGCGAAGCAGCCCGCCGGCGCCGCCCTCCCCTGGCGCATCGTGGCCGTCGCCACGGAAGACCGGCAGCTGCTGGACAGCGACCTGGTCTATGTACTGAGCCGTCCCGCGCAGGGCGACTGGAGCTGGGTCAAGCCGGGCAAGGTGGCCTGGGACTGGTGGAACGACTGGAACATCAGCGGCGTGGACTTCCGGGCCGGCATCAACACGCAGACCTATAAATACTACATCGACTTTGCCGCCGCGCAGGGCATCGAGTACGTGATCCTCGATGAAGGCTGGGCCGTCAACCTCCAGGCCGACCTCTTCCAGGTCATCCCGGAGATCGACCTGCCGGAGATCGTCCGCTACGCCGACGCCAAGGGCGTGGGCATCATCCTCTGGGCCGGCTACTGGGCCATGGACCGCGACGTGGAGGGCATCTGCAAGCATTTCTCGGAGATGGGCGTCAAGGGCTTCAAGATCGATTTCATGAACCGCGACGACCAGCTGATGGTCGATTTCTACACCCGCACGGCCGAGATCGCCGCCCGCTACCACCTGCTGGTCGATTTCCACGGCGCCTTCAAGCCCTGCGGCCTGCAGCGTCCCTATCCCAACGTCATCAACCACGAGGGCGTGGCGGGCCTGGAACAGCTGAAATGGGCGCAACCTTCCGTAGATCAGGTCACCTACGATGTCCAGATCCCCTTCATCCGCATGTTCGCGGGGCCGATGGACTACACGCAGGGCGCGATGCGCAACGCCACGCGGCGCAACTACCGCCCGGTCAACACCGAGCCCATGAGCCAGGGCACCCGCTGCCGCCAGCTCGCCGAATACGTCATCTTCGAAGCGCCGCTGACGATGCTCTGCGACGCCCCGACCAACTACCTGGCCGAGCCGGAATGCCTGCAATGGATGGCCGCCGTGCCGACGGTCTGGGACGAGACCGTGGCGTTGGACGGCCGGATCGGCGACTATGCCGCCATCGCCCGGCGCAAGGGCGCGGACTGGTATGTGGGCGCGATGACAGACTGGGATGCGCGCGACCTCACCCTCGACCTGTCGGCCTTCCTGCCGGAAGGCAGCTACCGCGTGGAGATCTTCCGCGACGGGATCAACGCCGACCGCAAGGCCTCGGACTACGTCCGTGATATTCAGACGATTACCGTTAATTCCGCACAACACACTCTGCCCCTGCACATGGCCCCCGGCGGCGGCTGGACCGCGAGGTTTACGCGGCTATAGATAGCCGCGT
>CAMHIP010000082.1 GCA_946185205.1 uncultured Bacteroidales bacterium
GTGCACTTGGCACCCAGGCCCGGCGTCTCGCTGTGCGAGAGGACCGTGGTGTTGTGCACGACGCCCTTCTCGTCGATGCCCACCATCAGGGTGAGGGCGCCGCCGAAGCCGGAAGTCGTGGAGATGATGGCGTACCCGGCACCGTCGGCCTTGTAGTACGTGTAATCAGCGCCGTCCACGTTGATGCTCCCCTCTTCGGGAGTGCCCGTGAAGGACGGCAGCACCGCGGCGATGGACGCCGTGGTCTTGGCCCGGGCGGCCGCGTCGATCGGGTCCTTGGTCACGGCATAGGCGCCGCCGACCACGGCCGAGCAGATGAGGCAGACGGCCGTCAGGCAGAGTGCCATGTTCTTGAGTGTAGATGCAGCTGCCATAATCTATGCCCTCCCGTATTTTTTCTGGTGGAACCACATGTTGAGGAGCGGCACCGTACAGTTCATCAGCAGGATGGCGAACGACATGCCCTCCGGATACGATCCGAAGTAGCGGATCATCATGGCGATCAGGCCGATGCCGGCACCGTAGATGACGCCGCCCCAGGTGCTCATCGGAGAGGTCACGTAGTCCGTGGCCATGAACAGGGCGCCGAGCAGGGCGCCGCCGGTCAGCAGGTTGAACTCCACGCCGGTATAGACGTCGGGGTTGATCCCGTGGAAGATGGCGGCGACAAGGGCCATCGTGCCCAGCACGGCCAGCGGAATCCAGGGCTTGACCACCCGGCGGACGAGCAGGTACACGAAGCCGAGCAGCAGCGCGATCGCGGAGATCTCGCCGGCGGAGGCGCCGATATCCTGCAGGAGCGTCGCCGTGGTGTAGCCATGGGCCTCCATGAATTCAGGGATCGTGCTTCCGGATTTGAGGGACTCCTTGAGCACGCTCAGCGGCGTGGCGCCGGACACGGCGTCGGTGATCTGGATGAAGCCCCGGGTCGGGGTCCAGTTGGTCATCTGGGCCGGGAAGGAGACCAGCAGGAACACGCGGCCGGTGATGGCCGGGTTGAAGACGTTCTGGCCGATGCCGCCGAAAGGCAGCTTGGCCACGCAGATCGCCACGACGGCGCCGATGAAGACGATCCAGAGGGGAATCGCCGAAGGCAGGTTCATGGCCAGCAGCAGGCCCGTCACGACGGCGGAGAGGTCGCCCACCGTCGAAGGCCGCTTCATCATCCATTTGGTGACGGCCCACTCCAGCAGCACGCAGGAAGCGACGCTGACGAGCAGGACGAGCAGTTCGGCCCAGCCGTAGGCGAGCACGGAGACCAGGATCGCAGGGCAGAGCGCGATGATCACATCCCGCATGATCTTGGTCGTGGAGATGTCCGCATGGATGTGCGGAGAAGGAGATACGATATACTTCTTGTCCATACGCGATTACTTTTTAGGTTCGGCAGCGGCCTTCGCGGCCTCGGCGGCGGCTTTGGCAGCCGCGGCGCGGGCGCGGATGACGCCCATCACCTGGCCCTTGGCCTGGCGGATGTTGTCCAGCAGGGGGATGTGGGCCGGGCAGCTGTAGAGGCAGCAGCCGCATTCGATACAATCCTGGGCCGCGTTCCGCTCGAGACCCTCGAGGTCCGCGGCCTTGTAGAGACGGTTGAGCAGGAACGGTTCCAGCCCCATCGGGCAGGCGTCCGCACATTTGCCGCAGCGGATGCAGCCCGTCTCCGGCTGACGCCGGGTGGCCTCTTCGCTGAGGTAGAGCACGGAGGAGGAACCCTTCACCGTGGTGGCGTCGAGGTTGCTGATGGCCTTGCCCATCATCGGACCGCCGCTGATCAGCTTGGCGGCCGTCTCCGGGACGCCGCCGGCCTGCTCCACGATCCAGGACAGGGGCATGCCGATCCGGAAGAGGTAGTTGTGCTGGAGGTTGCCGGGAATCTTGTCTCCCGTGATGGTGAGCACGTTGGTAATGAGCGGCTTGTTCTTCTGCACGGCCTCATAGACGGCCAGCGAGGTGCCGACGTTCTGCACCACGGCGCCGACGTCGATCGGCAGGCCGCCGGACTTGACCTGGCGGTGCATCACGGCGTCGATCAGCTGCTTTTCTCCGCCCTGCGGATAGCGCTTCTTGAGCGTCTGCACTTCGATGCCCGGATAACCGAGTTCGCGCACGGCGGCGCTCATCGAGGCGATCGCCTCGGGTTTATTCTCCTCGATGCCGATCACGCACTTGCAGCCGCCGAGCACCTTCTGCATGATGGCGGCGCCGACGACGATCTCCTTCGGGCGCTCGATCATGATGCGGTAGTCGCTCGTCAGGAACGGCTCGCACTCGGCTCCGTTGAGGATCAGGCACTCCGCCACCTTGCCGGGGGCCGGATTGAGCTTGACGTGCGTGGGGAAGGTCGCACCGCCCAGGCCCACGACGCCGCAGGCCTTGATCCGGTCGAGGATGGCGGCCCGGTCGTCGGGAATGGCGGTCACGAGGTCCTTGCTGCGGTCAATCGCGGGATCCCACTCGTCGCCTTCCACGGCAATCTCCACGTGCATGACGGGATTGCCGGCGAGGTCCTTGCGGGGTGCGATGGACTTGACCGTGCCGGACACGGGGGAATGGACGAAAGCGGAGATGAATCCGCCCGGCTCCGCGATCACCTGGCCCACCTTGACGCTGTCGCCGACGGCGACCAGCGGCTTGGCCGGAGCGCCCAGGTGCTGGGCCATCGACACATAGACGGTCTGCGGGAGCGGAAGCTCCTCGATGGCGCACTCGCGGGCATATTTGCTGTCATGGGGGTGGACACCGCCCATGGAGAATGTCAGTTTACCCATTTGCAACCTCCTTCTTTTCAACAGGTTCAACAGCAGCGGCTTTCGCGGCCTCGGCGGCCTTCGCCTTGCGGTCGGCGATACGCTTCTTGACGGCTTCCTTGTCCAGCTCCTTCGGGAAGTTCACGCCATGGATGGCGCCGGTCGGGCAGACCGCTTCGCACTCGCGGCAGAGCTTGCACTTCGTGAAGTCGATGTAGGCCACGTTGTCCGTGACGGTGATGGCGCCGTGCTGGCAGGTCTTGGCGCAGAGTCCGCAGCCGATGCAGGCGGCGGCGCAGGCCTTCTTGGCCGCAGGGCCCTTGTCCTTGTTGACACAGGACACGAATTCACGCATCCCGCGCGGACCCTTGTTGCGCAGCTCGATGATGTGCTTGGGACAGGCCTTGGTGCAGGCGCCGCAGGCGGTGCACTTGCTCTCGTCCACGACGGGCAGGCCCGTCTCGGGATCCATCGACAGGGCGCCGAACTGGCAGGCGGCGACGCAGTCGCCACACCCCAGGCAGCCGAAGGCGCAGGCGGTGTCGCCACTGTAGAGGGCGGCCTTGACCCGGCAGGACTGCACGCCGTCGTACTCATTGGTACGCGGGCGGTTGGCACAGGTGCCGTTGCAACGGACGACCGCGACCTGCGGGGCTTTGGCGGCTACGGTGAAGCCCAGGATGGAAGCCACCTTCTGCATCACCTCGTCGCCACCCACGGGACAATACTGGTTGTCCAGGCTGGTAGCTTTGACCGCCGCATCGGCGAAAGCGCGGCATCCGGCGAAACCGCAGCCGCCGCAATTGGCGCCCGGCATCACCTTCTCCACTTCGTCAATCCGCGGATCCTCCTCGACCTTGAACTTGCGCGCCACCCAGAAGAGGATGAGCGCCAGCAGAAGGCCCAGGACGGTCAGGATCGCGACGGTCCAGATAATTGTTTGTGTCATTATGCTTTAATGTTAAATATGTATTCATTCCTGAGACGGCCGCGCAGCAGCCAGATCACCCCGTAGTACAGGGCGACGGCGCCGATGGCCACCAGCCCCGCCAGCAGCTCGGAGCCGCCTGCGGAGAGGGTCAGCAGCAGGGATGCCACCATCACCACCAGCGGAATCACGTAGGCCAGCCACACGGCTTTGTGCCCCATCGAAGCCCGCAGGACGACGGATACTTCCTGCCCTACGCTGTAGTTGTCCCAGCCCCGCGTCGGGAGTTCGACCTGCTTGACCGTGCTGTCGCCCAGGCTGCACAGCCCCTTGGCGTGGCAGGCGGCACAGGCCGACTCGGACACAATCTCCACGGTCGTGACCTCAGGCGTGATCGACACGATCCGCCCGCGGTGGGAAATCTCACTATTGGAACTCATTGTTGACCATTGTATTCATGGCCGAGTCGATGGTCATCGCCCCGGCCCGCATGTCGAGGGTGTCGTCCAGCTCGACAAACTTGATCTGTTCGCTCTTGAAGAGCATGTCTATGTCGCAGGTCTCGCCGTTGCGGTGCTTGGCGATGATGATCTGCGTCTTCTCCTTGTCCTCCGGATTCTCGCTCAGTCCCACGAAGTCGGGACGGTGGATGAAGATCACCATGTCGGCGTCCTGCTCGATGGAGCCGGACTCGCGCAGGTCGGAGAGCTGCGGCTTGCCGCCGCCGCCCTGCCGCTGCACGGCCTGGCGGGACAGCTGCGAGAGCGCGATGATCGGCACATCCAGCTCCTTGGCCGTGGCCTTGAGCGTACGGGAGATGGCGGCCACCTCCTGCTCGCGCATGCCCTTCAGCTCCGCCGGACCCTGCATCAGCTGCAGGTAGTCCACGAAGATCAGGCGTACGCCCTTGTTCTTGACCAGGTTCTTGGCCTTGGTGCGGAACTCCATCAGCGGGAGGCCCGGCGTGTCGTCGATGTAGAGCGGGGCCTTGGAGAGGGCCTTGAGCTTGTATTCGAGCTGTTCCCACTCATAATCCTCCAGCTTGGCGCCGCCCTTGATCTTGTCGGCGGGCAGGCCGGACTCGGAGGTGATGAGGCGCTTGACCAGCTGGATGGCGGACATCTCCAGGGAGAAGAACGCCACGGCCATGTGGTGGTCCACGGCGGCGTTGCGGGCCAGGTTGAGCGAGAAGGCCGTCTTACCCACGGAAGGACGCGCAGCCAGGATGATCAGGTCGGACTTCTGCCAGCCCATCGTGATCCGGTCGATGCTGTAGAATCCGGACGGCACACCGTTCAGTCCCGTGTTGCCCTGCATCTCCTGGATGTCGGACATGGCGATGTTGATCAGGCTGCCGATGTCCTGCACCTCGCGCCGGACATTGCTCTGGATGGCGTCATAGACCTTGCTCTGCGCCTTGTCGATCAGGTCGTCGACCTTGATCGAGTCGTCGAACGAATCCCGCAGGATGTCGTAGGAAGCGGAGATCAGGTCGCGCTGGATCGTCTTCTGCTTGAGGATCTTGATGTAGTATTCGATGTGCGCCGCGGACCCCACCTTCTCGGAGAGGTTGGCGAGCACGACGGTCCCGCCCACGGCTTCCAGGTTGCCCTGGGCCTTGAGCTCGCTGCTGACCGTGATGATATCGACCGACGTGTGGTCGGTGACCAGGCGCATCATCGCCTCGAAGATCATCCGGTGCTTGGGATCGTAGAAACAGGAGGGCGTGAGCTCCTCCATCGCCAGATCGACGCAGGACGGCTCCAGCAACATGGCGCCCAAGACGGCCTCCTCGACATCAGGGGCCTGGGGCGGCTTGTTGCCGATCTCCAGGCCGAGTGTCTCGAGGTTGACCGTCTGGTCTTTCTTGCGGGGGGTGCCGGTCCTTTGTGCTGGCATTGCCGCTAGATGTCGGGATTGACGATGATGCGTCCGCAGTGCTCGCAGATGACGAGTTTCTTGCCGGAGGCGATGTCAATGATCCGCTGCGGGGTGATGGTGTGGAAGCAGCCGCCGCAGGCGTCGCCGTAGGTGCCGTCGTCGTTCTTGGGGAACAGCGTCACCACGGCGAGGTGGTTGTGGGCGTTGCCGCGGATGCGCTCGTAGGCGCTCAGCGTCCGCTCGTCGATCTTGGCCGCGCAGGCGGCACGCTTGGCCTGGAGGGTCTTCTCCTCCTTGGCGGTCGATTCCACGATCGTGGCCAGTTCTTCCTGCTTGGCCTTGAGGTCTTCCTCCCGGATCAGGATGCGGTCGGCGATGCGCTCGCGGTCGATCTTGCGGTCCTCGATGGCCATCTTGGCCTCGTTGATATTCTTTTCGGCAATGGCGCGGAGCAGGCCCTGGTTCTCCAGCTCCTTGTTGATGGAGTCGAACTCGCGGCTGTTGGAGATGTTCTCCAGCTGGCTGCGGTACTTCTCGATCTCGGCATCCAGTTCGACGATCTGCTTGTTGGCAGCGTCGATGGTCTCGTTGTAGCCCTCGATCAGCTGGCCGATGCGCTCGGACTTGGCGTGCAGCCCGGCCAGTTCCTCCTCGAGGAGGGCGACCTCCGCGGGCAGTTCGCCGCGCAGGTGGACGAGCTCGTCGATGGCCACGTCGGCCTCCTGCAGTTCGTAAAGGACTTTGAGTTTCTCCTGGGTGCTCTGCTCGGACTCCGCAAAGTTCTTGCGCAGGGAGACAAAGGTCTCGCGCTCATCGATCGGCGTCTGGACTTTCGTTGTTTTCTTGGTGGTAGCCATATATATTTCTGATGTTTATTGCTGCGATTATTCCAACCTGCAAATTTAGGAAATATTTTTCTTAATCTCCATAAGTTGGGCCCGGATTTCCTTGAGCGACTCGATGGCCTTGACGCTGCGGTCCACGGGGCGCCGGTCGGCGGCGAGCTGCAGGGCAGCCCCCTCCAGGGTGAGTCCGCGGTCCTTGACCAGGTGGTGGATCTGCTTGAAGGTCTCCACGTCCGCCGCGGTGAACTGACGGTTGCCCTTGGCGTTGCGCCTGGGCTTGATGAACTTCGGGAAGGCGTTGGACCAGAAGCGCACGAGGGACACGGATTCATCCAGGATCCCGGCCACTTCGCCGATCGAGTAGTACAATTTCTCCATATTTTTAATCCATTGATTGCAAGGTATTCACGGACATATAGACCATGTTGGCGTATTCCGCCGGGCTGACGGAGGCGAAGAAGAACCGCACCGGATCCATGGCGACGCCGTCCTTGCGCACCTCATAGTGGAGGTGCGGGGCGAAGGCCTGTCCGGACATGCCCACGGCCCCGATCCGCTCTCCCGCCCGCACGCGCTGCCCGGCATGGACGCCCATGCTCTCCAGGTGGGCATACACGGTCTCATAGCCGCCAGCGTGGGCGATCCGCACCGTATTGCCGGTCGTCTTGCCGGAAGAAGCGGACAGCACCGTCCCGTCGGCCGCGGCGAGCACGGGCGTGCCGCGCGTGACGATCAGGTCGAGTCCTTCATGATAGACGTACGCCTTGTAGAAGGGGTTCATCTTGCGGCCCATGGAAGCGCCCACCTGCGGGTAGGTGATGCCCCGGATCGGAATCGTCATCGGGGGAAGCACGGCGGACGAGTCGGACAACGACTTGATGATCCGGTCGAAGGCGGCATCCACGGAGCGGCTGCGGCGCAGCAGACTGTCCGCCTTGTCCCGCGTATAACCGGTCAGCCGGTGCTCCGGAATCGTGTCCAGGTTGCGGTAGGCGTGCTGCTCCTCCATCGGGTCCAGCATCGGAGAGCCGGACGAGTGGAAGACCAGGGCGTAGATTTCGTTGTCCTTGTGCTGCAGGTTGGCGATGGCGTCGCCCAGCAGTTCACCGCGCTCCTCCAGTCCCGGGTAGAGCCGCTCGTACATGCGGATCTCCCGGCGCAGGCGGCGCTCGGTGTCCGTGCGGAAGACCAGCGTGAAGGCCAGGTACACCAGCACGGCCAGCGTGAACGTCAGGAGCATATACACCAACAACGTCAGCAGGGTCCGCCCGATCCGGCGCGGCACCTGCCCGAAATGGAAGTTCTCGGTATCGAATATGAACGGTCTGCGTTTAGCCATTGCCCTTCTTGCTGCGCCGGAGCAGTTCCGTCGTGCTGGTCCGCTTGCCGACCGGCGATTCCTCGCGGCGGGTGCTGATCATCGAACGGTATTCGTCCAGCGACATGTTGAAATCCATATAGTTCATCGGGTTCACCCGGTTGCCCCGATAGACCACCTCGTAGTGGAGATGGGGGCCGGTCGATTTGCCGGTAGAGCCCACGTTGCCGATCTGCTCGCCGCGCCTGATGCGCATCCCGGACACCACGGAAATCACGCTGAGGTGCGCGTAGCGGGTCTGGTAGCCGTAGCCGTGGTCGATGACGATCTGGTTGCCGTAGCCGTTGGACTTGAACTCGGCCTGTATCACCACGCCGTCGCCGGTGGCGAAGACCGGCGTGCCCGTGGCGGCGGCCATGTCCTGCCCGCCGTGCCGCTCTCCCCCGCCATAGACCGGATCCGTGCGGTAGCCGAAACCGCTCGACAGGTGGACCTTGTTGTGGTCCGGGATCAGCGGCGGCACGCTGGGCACGCAGGCCAGCATGTCACCGGCCGTGCGGGCCAGCAGCCCCACCTCGTCCAGGGCCTTGCCCTGGATGTAGGCGCGCTTGGTCAGGAAATCCAGCCGCCGGACGGTCTGCCGGAGCGACGAGTTCGTCCCCAGGCGGTCCAGTTCGGCATAGCGGTTGAGGCCGCCCAGGCCGGAATTCTTGACGGCCTCCGGGATCTCGCCCAGGCCGTAGATCGAGCGATAGACCTGGTCGTCCCGCTGCTCGATGCCGGTCAGGGTGCGGTCATAGAGGTCCAGCCGGTTGGAGAGGACCTCGATGCGGGCTTCCCATTCGGCCGCCCGCCGCTTGAGCACGGCGGTGCGGGGCAGGTCCCAGTGGAAGACGGAGGTATAGAGCCAGAAATACAGGAACACGAAGCCCGCAGCGGCCAGCACGGCCACCGCCAAGCGGATGTACTTGAGGTACTTGGGTTCTTCCGTCTCCTCGTACAGCAGCGTCTCCGGATTCAGGATATACTTCGGCATGGGAGTGCAAAGATACTAATTTTTTGCGAATTGCACCCGGTTACCTAAAGTGGCCGCCTATTCCGCCCGCCAGGCCTGCGGGTCGCGGAAGCCGCGCAGGAAGTCGGCCGCGCCCATGCGCTTCTTGCCGGCCAGCTGGAGGTCGGTGAGTTCCAGGGCGCCGTCGCCGGTGGCGATGGCGATCCAGGACTTGCCGTCGCTCAGGACGGTCCCCGGGGCGGCATGGAGGTCCGGACGCTTTTCCGTCCGGAAGATCTTCAGGGTTTGAGATTCCGGGGCAAGCCCGGAATGACAGAGTTCCGTGAAGGCGGTTGGATATGGCGAGAGGCCGCGGATGAGGTTGTAGATCTCGTCGGTCGGGCGGCTCCAGTCGATGTGGCAGAGCTCGCGGGTGAGCTTGGGAGCGGGCTTGAGCGCCTCGGAGCCCTGGATGAAGGAACGCTGGACGCGCAGCTCCACGTTGTGCTGGATCAGGCCCTCGACCGTCTGCAGGACCAGGTCGGAGCCGACTTCCATGAGCTCGTCGTGCAGTTCCCCGGCCGTCTCGTCGGGCCGGATGCGCACCTCCTGCCGGAGGATGATGCCGCCGGTGTCGATGTCCTTGTCGATCATGAAGGTCGTCACGC
>CAMHIP010000083.1 GCA_946185205.1 uncultured Bacteroidales bacterium
CCTTATCTCTCTCTTCACTAATTCAAGAATTCCAACCACATTTTGCGGTTAGCCTATTTTTATTTATATTTGGGCCATGAGAAAACTGATTATTACAACTTTTTTGCTTCTGCTTGCCCTGGCGGTTTCCGCCCAGTCCCTGGCAATGATGACCTCTCCATGCCCGGCATAGAGCGCTTGACGATCCGGGAGGACGGGGCTTTCGACCATTATCCTGAAGGCCATGATAGCCAACTCCCTCAAGAATGATCTTCTCAAGGAACTCAAGAAGACCAGGACCGAACGGAATACACCCGCGTCCATTGACGCCGGCTCCACGGCATCTGAGCGGGAAGGATTTGTTTTTATGGCGGCGATGCCTTATCTTTGCACCCGGTTTGCAGAGCGCAGACTAAGGGGTGCTGAGGTCCGCTGGGGCCGAGGCTGAGATGATACCCTCAAACCTGATCGGGGTAATGCCCGCGTAGGAATCCGTTATCTTCCCATTTCCCCTTATTGTATCACCGTACATTAAGGTTTTTTTTATGTCCAAATTCTCCCTGAATGCCCTTCTGGCCGCCCTCACGCTGGCCGGAGGCTCCTTGTGCGCAGCTGCGCAGGACCTCGATTCGCTCGCGGTCGAACAGCTGCAGGATGTGGTCGTGAGCGCCGTGCGCGCTTCCAAGAACGCCCCGTATGCCGTGGCCAACATTTCCCGCCGCGAGCTGCAGGACTTCTCCGTGACCGGTATCGAACTCCCGATGCTCTTCGCCCGCACGCCGGGCATCCTCGCCTGGAGCGAGAACGGCGTGGGTACCGGCACCTCGTATATGCGCATCCGCGGCGCCGGCGGCTCCCGCATCAACGTAACCCTGGACGGCGTGCCGCTCAACTCTCCGGAGGACCAGACGGTCTTCTGGGCCAACATGAACTCCTACGGCGCCCTGATGGGCAGCGTGCAGATCCAGCGCGGCGTGGGCGCTTCGACCAACGGCGACGGCGCCTTCGGCGGTACCATCGCCCTCGGCACCAGGGCCCCTTCGCTGGTCCCGACGGCCGAAATCAGCGCTTCCTACGGCTCCTGGAACACCCTCAACTGGGGCGGCAGCGTCTCCACGGGGCTGCTCTGGAACCACCTCATCCTCGAAGGCGCCTATCACCAGACCACGACTGACGGCTACCTGCACGGGACCGACGGCCGCTCGGGCTCGTACTATGGCGGCCTGACCTGGCTGGGACGCAGCTGGAAACTCTCCTACAAGCTCCTCGGCAATTTCGAGAACACCGGCCAGGCCTGGAACGGCGTGACGGCCGGCAACAACGACCTCTCCATCATGGACGGGACTTACGGGGAGAAGACCGGCATCCTGACCTACCGGGATATGTGGGAGGCCGGCCTGGGACAGTACAACTCCCTCTACGAGCTGATGTCCATCGACGGCACGAATTATACGGTGGACCGCTACCGGATGAACGACGGCACGCTCTGGCCCCGCACCACCGACAACTTCTGGCAGACCCACCACATCCTGAACTTCGCCTGGGATATCAATGACTGGTGGAAACTGTCCGTCTCGCCGCACTACACCCGCGGCTACGGTTATTACGATGAGTTCCGCTATCAGAACAAGCTGATCAAATACGGCATTCCCTATTTCACGGACGCGTCCGGCAACAAGGTCAAGTACAGCGACTTCGTGCGCCAGAAGGGACTGAGCCAGGATACGTACGGCATCGTGGCGAACGTCAGCTACCGGAAGGGCGCCTGGGATGTCGTCGGCGGTCTGTCCGTGCAGCAGTTCAAGGGCAACCATTTCGGTTACCTGACCTATGCCGGCGCTGCCCTGGAGGGGCTGATGCGCCTGAATACGCCCATCTTCGACGAGCAGGGCGGGCTCCGCTACCGCTACTATGACTCCGACGCCTCCAAATTGGACGCCAGCGCCTTCGTGAAGGCCTCCTACGCGCTGTCCGATGCCTGGAACGTTTTCGGCGACCTGCAGTTCCGCCACGTCGGTTACCGGACGGACGGCTATAACGACAAGTACATCGACAACGGCGACGGCACTTCGAGCAAGCACATGCTCGACATCGATGTCAAGTACAACTTCTTCAATCCCAAGGCCGGCGTCAACTTCAGCCGCGACGGCCACCGCGCCTTCGCCTCCTTCGCGATGAGCCACCGTGAGCCGGAGCGCAACAACTTCACGGACAACGGGAAATATCCCGCCCCGCGCGCCGAGCGCCTGCTCGACTGGGAGGCGGGGTACCAGTATGACGGACGGGGCTGGCGCGCCGGCGCAACCCTCTATTACATGCGCTACAAGGACCAGCTGGTCCAGACCGGCGAGGCGAGCGACATCGGCGAGCCGCTGACCACCAACATTCCCGACTCCTACCGCCTGGGCGCCGAACTGACTGCGGGCTGGGACATCACCCGCTGGCTCACCGTCGAGGGCAACGCCGCCCTGAGCCGCAACCGCCTGCTGGACTTCGACGAAGTCATCGAAGACTGGGACGACTGGAAGGACAACCCTGACTACGCCCTGTACCACTGTGACGGCAACGGCGACGAGGCCCGCAGCTTCCATCATAGCGACAAGTCCCTGGCGTTCTCGCCTTCGGCGATCCTGAACGGCTTCGTGAACGTGCATTTCGGCGATTTCCGCGCCGTCTGGCACACCGGCTACGTGAGCCGCATGTATCTGGACAACAGCGAGAACGAACTCCGTTCGCTGCCTGCCTATTCGCTCTCGGACTTCTCGCTCGGCTACACCTTCCGGCCGCGCAAGGTCCTGAAGGCGATTGATCTGGGCGTCGATTTCAACAACGTCTTCTCCGCCCGCGTGGCGCAGAGCGGCTGGGTGTACAGCGCTGTCTGCGAGAGCTACGGCCATACCCCCGAGAACCGCTACTACCAGCTTGGTTTCGTGCCGGTGGCTCCGCTCACCGTGCTGGGACACATCACCTTACGCTTCTAGACGCTCATGGATACGCTCCGTTTCCTGGACATTCTCGGATTTGTCGTCGGGCTGGTCTATCTGGTGCTTGAGTACAAGGCGAGCATCTGGCTCTGGCTGGCGAGCATCATCATGCCGGCCATCGATATGGTGCTGTACTACAAGGCCGGCTTGTACGCCGATTTCGGCATGGCCATCTACTATTGCCTGGCAGGCGTCTATGGCTATGTGTCCTGGAAGTGGTTCAAGCATGCTTCCGGTCAGCAGCAGGGGCAGCGCGGGGAGCGGCCCGTGACGCACTACAAGCGTGCGCACATCCTGCCGTCCGCCGCCGCGCTGCTTCTGCTCTGGTTCGGCATCTGGTGGATGCTCACGCACTGGACCAATTCCACCGTTCCCGTCGCGGACGCCTTCACCACAGCCCTCAGCATCGTGGCCCTGTGGGCCCTGGCGCAGAAATATGCCGAGCAGTGGCTCCTGTGGCTGGTGGTGGATGTGGTCTGCTGCATCCTCTATGTCCGCAAAGGCATTCCCTTCAAGGCCGCCATCTACGGGATCTACACCGTCGTCGCCGTCTTCGGCTACCGCAAGTGGCTGCGGATGATCGCCGCTTCCTGACAGGATCGGCGCTGCCCGCCACCGTCCTGCCTGCCGTTTTGGCAGTGTCAGCGGCTGTGGTGGGGAAGTCTGTGGCAGTCAATGGCTGTGGCGGGGGAGTCTATGGCAGTGTCAGTGGCTATAACGGGGAATTCTCTGGCAGTATGGTTGGGCGGGCGCCTGCAGTGCCTGTGGCTGTATAGGCTGCCCTTGGGCTGTGCATCGGGGGACGGGACATCTGCGGTGGCGTGCATTCTCTTTATTATCAGCGCATTACAAATCTTCGGGTACCGTTTGAAGCTACCCGAAGATTTGTATGTTGTTCATCAAGAATGAATTGCGTGTCTCTTTCGTTTTGGTCCCCCTGTTCCGGCATTATTTGGGCAGCCACTGGACTGTATTGACAGTGCCCGGACTATGTTGGCTGCCCTTGAGCAGTGCCTGCTGTGTTTTTGGCAGTAGTGGAGGCCCTGGTCTGTCTTGGGGGGTGTGACTGTCGGGGCCAGAAATAAATAGGACGAGGTGACACATAATGTATTGAATTTTAGTAAATTATAAATCTTCGGGTACCGTTTGAAGCTACCCGAAGATTTATATGTTATTCATTGTGAATGAATTGTGTGCCACTCCCGTTTTGGACCGTTATTTGCTTGAAGGCAGGGCAAAATAGATTAACGAGTTTTGCTATGGGATCTCTGAAATGGATTGTTGGGTTCTTGGGCTGGGTGTCAGGCGGCCCGATCGGTGCCCTGATCGGCTTCTTGCTGGGCTCTGTGGTGGAGTCCGGCGTGGACGCCCTGCGTCGACTGGCCGCAGACGGGATGGATCCGGACGGTGCCGCCGCCGGGAAAAGCGGTATGGGAGGGACCTATCGGACACGTACCTATTCGGCTGCGGAGCAGCGTAACAGCTTTATGATCAGTCTCCTGGTCCTTTCATCCGCCGTCATCAGGGCGGACGGCCGGGTTTCGGCGGCCGAGCTGAACGTCGTCCGGGAATTCATTCGCCGCAATTTCGGCGATGCCGCCGTGGAGGATGCCACCCGGATCCTGGACGGGTTGAACCGCGAACAAATCAATATCTACGAGGTCGGTGCGCAGATTGCCATGTATATGAACTACTCCCAGCGTCTGCAGCTGTTCCATTACCTCGTCCAGATCGCCATCGCGGACGGCGATTTCAGCAAGTCGGAGAAAGATGTGCTGGAATCCATCGCGGCGGCCATCCGGCTCAACGCTGCGGATGCCGCGTCCGTCATCGCCATGCATTACGAGGACAAGGACTCCGCTTACGCCGTGCTGGAGATATCGCCGGATGCGACGGATGAGGAAGTCAAAACGGCCTACCGGCGCATGGCGATGAAGAACCACCCGGACAAGGTGGCGGCCCTCGGTCCGGAAGTCCAGAAAACCGCCGAAGAGAAGTTCCGCCGTATCCAGCAGGCGTACGAGACCATCAAGAAGCAGCGCGGAATGAACTGATCCGGCGGAGATGCCCGGTCAAGCCGGTCATGACGGAAGCCCTGATCCCCACTTGGGAAAGGAGAATCATTCAAGTCGCTGAATTTTAATCAGATAGAAATCTTCGGGTATCTAATTAAGGTACCCGAAGATTTCTATTTCGCTGATTGTCAGAGGATTTAGCGGCGCAAGCAAAGGTTTCTGAAAAAAATGTTTCTGCCTGTCAGGAAAGTTATTATCTTTGTTTCGTTCCGGAATCTCTCCGGGCAGATGTGCCGGCTGTTCTGCCGGGCAGCGTTCTTTTATAAATTTTAGACTTGAAGTATGAAAAAGAGACGATTCTTTGCAGACGCCCTGCAACATGTTTATTTCATTACCCGCGACGGGGGCGTTCTGTTCTATACCACCAGTGACCGGCTGGCCTTTTACACCTTGGTCTCCGTCCTGTCGAAACGCTACGGCGTGGTCGTCGTGGGGATGTGTATCATGTTCACCCATGTCCACCTGCTGGTCCGGGCCACGGACCTGTCACAGTTCCGGCTGTTCTTGGGGCAGCTGCTCAAGGCCCTGTCCAAGATCATCTGCGATGACCGTTCTCTGCGGGGGCCCCTGCTGAAGCGGCCTTTCGGAAGCGCTCCGTTGGTGAGCTCAAAGAGGCAGCGTTCCAGCCTGATCTACCTTTACAACAATCCGGTCGAGAAACGCCTGTGTACCAAGGCGATAGAAGACCGCTGGACCTTTCTTGCCTATTATGGCAACGCGCATCCTTTCTCCGCGCCCCTGGTGCTGAAGACCGCTTCCCGCCGGCTGCGGGACGCCTGCCGGCTGGTCACGGGGGAAGCGGCGGCCGGGCGGTATATGCGGCCTGCCCTTGTGCGCGGCCTCTTTCGTGATCTGACGCAGACGGAGCGCAGGCAGCTGTCGGATTTCATCATCTCCCGATATGCGTTTATCGATTTCGCGGCCGCCGTCTCCCTGTTCGGCAGTTTCGATCATCTGGTCCGGGCCACGGAATCAACGACGGGCCAGGAATTCGACATCGGCGAAGAATGGGATCCGACTTCGGATGTCGCTTATCGTGAGATGACCCGGATGGCAGCGGAAGCCGGCCTTTTGGACAACTGGTCCCTGCTGCATCTGAGCGCCGGGGACCGGGCCATGTGGGCGCGGAATCTTCGGGTTGCCACCGGCGCGACGGAGCATCAGGTCCGGCGTTTTTTGCATGGGGATGAGGTCCCTCCCGGGAAAAACAGGGACGGCCGCGACAAGCGGAGTGGCGCGGAAGTTATTGATAGTGAGAAAGAATGAAATCTTCGGGTAGTTCAGAATTATACCCGAAGATTTGTAAGGCGCTAATAATAAGTAGAATGCGTGCCACCGCAGACTGCGCCGGCCGGATCAGAACCGCGTCCTAGCGGTGCCGCAGGGCGAGTTCGTGTTCGAGGTCGGCGAGCGTGACGCCCTGCTGCTCCAGCAGGACCAGCAGGTGGTAGAGGAGGTCGGAGGCCTCATAGACGAAGCGGTCGCGGTTGCCGTCAACGGCTTCTATCACCGCCTCGCCGGCTTCTTCGACCACCTTCTTGCCGATGGCCTTGGGGCCCTTGATGAAGAGTTTGGTGGTGTAGGAGCCTTCCGGCATCGCGGCGTGACGGCCGGCCACGACGGCCTGCAGGGTGCGGATGAATCCTTCGTCTTCGGGGGTGTCGAAGCAGGCGGTCGTGCCCCGGTGGCAGGTGGGGCCGTCGGGACGGGCCTGGATCAGCAGCGTGTCGGCGTCGCAGTCGGGCCACATCTGCACGACATGGAGGTAGTTGCCGCTGGTTTCGCCCTTGGTCCAGAGGGCCCGGCGGCCGCGGGACCAGAAGGTCACCAAGCCCGTCGCCACCGTCTTGTCATAGGCCTCCTCGTTCATGTAGCCCAGCATCAGTACTTTCAGGGTGCAGGCATCCTGGATGATCACCGGCAGCAGCCCGTCGCCGGTCTTATCTAATTTGAAGTCGCTGAAGCGTGACATATAATTCATTCATTTTCAATCGTTAAACCAATAAAGGGGTAGTGAATTTGCCTACCCGTTTCCTGGATAATCGGCTGCTGTCCAACACTTTGTGTGTCACGCCGCCGCTGTGCCGCCCGCTGCTGCCGGTCGTACCGGCCGTACCGGCACCCCGGTCGCTGCCAGCGCCCGCTTGAGCTCCGGGATGGGAATGGTGCCGTAGTGGAAGATGCTGGCCGCGAGGGCGGCGTCGGCGCGGCCCTCCGTCAGCACCCGGCGGATGTCCTCGATGGAGCCGGCGCCGCCCGAGGCGATGACCGGGATGGTGAGTTCCTCCGACAGGCGGGCATAGACGCTGTCGGCATAGCCGGCGCGCGTGCCGTCGTGGTCCATGGAGGTGAAGAGGATCTCGCCGGCGCCGCGTTCCTGGGCCTCCCGGGCCCAGGAGAAAAGCTCCAGCTCCGTGAGGCGCGTGCCGCCATGGGTGGTGCAGGTCCAGCGGCCCTCGATGCATCGGGCGTCGATGGCCACCACGACGAACTGGCTGCCGTATCTCCGGGCGATCCGGCTGATCAGCGAGGGGTCGGCGATGGCGGCGCTGTTGATGGAGATCTTGTCCGCACCGGCGTCCAGCAGGCGCGCGGCGTCGTCGGGGGTGCCGATGCCGCCGCCCACGGTGAAAGGAATGTCGATCCCGAGGGCGATGCGCTCCACGAGGGAGACGAAGGTGTTGCGTCCTTCGCGGGAGGCGCTGATATCGAGATAGACCAGCTCGTCAGCACCGTCCCGGGCGTATTGTACGCCCATCCGGACGGCGTCGCCGACTTCGCGGAGCCCCTCGAAATTGACGCCCTTGACGACCTGCCCGTCCTTTACATCGAGGCAGGGGATGATGCGTTTTGCGACCATGCGGCGATATCTTTCAGGGTGATACGGTTCTCGTAAAGGGCTTTGCCCACGATGACGCTCCGCAGGTGGAGGGCGTCGAGCGCCCGGATGTCGGACATGCTGGAGACGCCGCCGCTGACGGTGAAACGGATGCCCGGGAAGATCCGCTGCAGGCGCACGTAGAGCGCCGTCGCGGGCCCCTGCAGCATCCCGTCCCGGGAGATCTCCGTCACGATGCATTCCTGCAGGCCGGCAGAAAGGAAACGCGACACGACATCCTCGATGCCCAGGGCGACGGAATCCTGCCAGCCGGAAATGGCGACGCGCTCCTCCCGGATGTCGGCGCCCAGGATCATCCGGGGGCCGTATTGCTCCAGCCAGGCGTCGAGGCGTTCGGGATGCAGGGCGGCCGTGCTGCCGATGATGGCGTGCGTGGCGCCGGCGCCGAACACGCTTCCGAGCGCGGCGTCGTCGGCGATGCCGCCGCCCCATTCGAGCTCGCAGGACACCGCGGAAGCGACGGCCTCGAGCGTCTTGAGGTTGCACGGCCGGCCGGCCTTGGCGCCGTCCAGATCCACGAGGTGGATGCGTCCGACCCCGCAGTCGGCGTACTGGCGGGCCAGTTCCGCCGGCTCGCCGTCATACACTTTCTTCTGGCTGTAGTCGCCGCGCGTCAGGCGCACGCAGCGTCCGTCGATGAGATCGATGGCGGGAATGATCTGAATCATAAGGCAATGAAATTCTGGAGAATGGCCGCTCCGGCGGAGCCGCTTTTCTCCGGGTGAAACTGCGTTCCGTAGAAGTTCTCATACTTGAGGGCTGCGCTGAACAGGCCGTCGCCGTAGCGGCAGGTGGCGATGGTGTCGGGGCACAGGTCTGCCCGGTAGGAGTGGACGAAATAGACGAAGGTCCCGCCGTCCATTCCCCGGAACAGCTTGCTGTCCAGGTTGCCCAGGGCGTTCCATCCCATGTGCGGGATCTTGACGCCGGGCGCTTCGGGGAAGCGGCGGACGTGGGCGTCGAAGATGCCCAGCCCCTGCACCGGCCCCTCTTCGGAGTCGCGGCACATCAGCTGCATGCCCACGCAGATGCCCAGCACGGGGCGGCGCAGGCTCTTGACAACTCCGCACAGCCCCCGCTCCTGCAGCCGGGCCATCGCCGCCGCGGCGTTGCCCACGCCGGGCAGGATCACCTTGTCGGCCGCGAGGATCCGGGCAGGGTCCGCCGTGAGTTCGTATTCGGCGCCGAGGCGCTCCAGGGCGTTGCCGACAGAGCGGATGTTGCCGGCGTCATAGTCGATGATTGCGATCATAGCAGTCCTTTGCTGGAAGGTAAATCGTAACTGAACACATTGCGCCGCACGGCCTGCCGCAGGGTCCGGGCAAAGGCCTTGAAGATGCCTTCGGCGAGGTGGTGGTTGTTCTCGCCGCGCGCCTGCACGTACAGGTTGGCGTGCATGGCGT
>CAMHIP010000084.1 GCA_946185205.1 uncultured Bacteroidales bacterium
AGGAACACGCAGAGCATCGTCAGCGTGGAGGCGATGACGGAGATGCCCACCTCGCCCGTGCCGTGCACGGCCGCCTCCTTCGGCTTCTCGCCGCGGGCGATGTGCGTGGAGACGTTCTCCAGCACCACGATGGCGTCGTCCACGACCATGCCGATGGCGATGGCGAGCGCCGACATCGAGATGATGTTGAGCGTGTTGCCCGTGGCATAGAGGTACATCAGCGAGGCCAGCAGGGCCAGCGGGATGGACAGGACGATGATGAAGGTGGACTTCCAGTTGCCCAGGAAGATGAAGACCACGAGCATAACCACCAGGAAGGTGATGATGATGGTCTCGATCAGGGTGTGGATCGTGTTGATGATCTCGCGGGAGCCGTCCACGATGGTCGTGATCTTGACGTCGGAAGGGAGGGTCTTCTCGATCTGGACCATCTGCTTCTTGATGCCGCGGATCACGTTGACCGTGTTGGCGCCGCTCTGGCGCTGGATCACGATGCGCGCGGCGCGGCGTCCGTTGGTATAGGACTCCTGCTCGCGCTCCTGCTGCCCGTCCAGGACGGTGGCGACGTCACGCAGATAGACGGCCCTGCCGTTCGCCGCCCCCACGACGATGTCCAGCAGCTCGGACGGGTCGGAGAATTCCTTCTGCACGCGCAGCGTGTAGGTCTCCGAACCGATGTCGATGTTGCCCGAAGGGAGGTTGCGGTTCTCGGAGCCGATCACCGCGGCGATGGAGCTGATGCTCAGGCCGTATGCCTGGAGCTTGCTCGGATCGCAATAGACCTGGATCTCGCGGCTCGGGGCGCCGCTCACGGACACCGTGCCGACGCCGCTCACGCGGGCCAGCGGGGTGGAGACCTTGTCATCCAGGATCTTGTCCAGGCCCATCAGGCTCTCTTCGGCCGTGGCCGAGAGCATCATGATCGGCATGTCGGAGGCGCTGAACTTGAAGATGACGGGGTTGGACACCCCGTCCGGGAGCATGGCGTTGACCATGTCCAGCTTGTCGCGGACGCTGTTGGTCGCGGCCTCGATGTCCACGCCGTAGTTGAAGGTCAGGGTCAGCAGGGAGATATTCTCCTTGGACTGGGAATTGAGTTCCTTGAGGTCCTCCACGCCGTTGAGGGCGTTCTCCAGGACCTTGGTCAGGTTGGTCTCGATATCCTGCGCGTTCGCACCCTGGTAGGAGGCCATCACCATGATCGTATTGGAGTCGAACTCCGGGAACTGGGCGATCGACGTCCGGCTCAGGGAGAAGACACCCAGGATGGCGAGGGCGATGAAGACCAGGGCGGTCGTGACGGGATGCTCGACCGCAGAACGGTAGATACTCATCGACGGACCTCCACTTTATCGCCGGAACGGAGGTTGGAGTGGCCGCCCGTAAGCACCTGCTCCCCTTCCTCCAGGCCCGAAAGGATCTCATATTCGCTGCCGAAGTGGCGGCCGACAGTCACCACCTTGATGCTCACCGTGTTGTCGGCGCCGAGCACGAAGACGGTGCGCTGGCCGGAGCCCTGCTGCTTGAGCACGGCGGCATCCGGCACCACGATGCTCTCGTTGGCGCCGTAATCGACGGTCACGCGGGCATACATCCCGGGACGCAGCTCACGGTTGGCATTGGCCACGCGGACCTCCGCGTTGAAGGTGTGCGTGGCGGCATCCATCGTCGGATACAGGCGCACGATGGTGCCCGTGTAGGTCCGGCCCGGGAGGGCGTCCGCCGTCAGGGACACCTTGTCGCCGCGCTTGACTTTGGTGTAGTCCGCTTCGGAAATGGGGACGAGGAGCTTGACCGGCGTGATCTGCTGGACGGTATAGATGGGCTGCCCCATCGTGTAGAGGTCGCCGCGGTCGTAGTTGCGGGCCGAGACGACACCGCTCACGGGAGCACGCAGAATGGTGTTTTCCAGCAGGTTGTCATAACTGCTCTTTGAGACCTTGAAGGCCAGTTCCAGCGCCTCGAAGTCCGACTGGGAGACGCCCCCCTCGGAGAACAGCTGGCGCACGCGCTCCAACTCGGTCTCGTCGTTCTTGAGCCGCAGGGCCGCCTGGTCCAGCTGCACCCGGTCCATCTCCGCGAGGACCTGCCCGGCGGAGACGAAGTCGCCCACCTCGACGTTGAGTTTCTGGATACGGCCGCCGCTCTGCGGGGCGATGTTGTTGACCACATTGGCCTGCACGGAGGCGGAATAGACGGCTTCCTGCGGGACGCGCTGGCGGACGGCCGTGGCCACGGACACGACCGGGGTCGCGTTCAGGGCGGCCGCCATCGGATCCGCCGCCGGTGCGGAAGACTGCTGCCGGCCGCAGCCGGCGCAGAGCAGCGCGCAGCAGGCCAAGCCCATCATCATGATATGCTTATTCATTGCTGTATGTTTTATTCAGTTGGACATGGCCGTCGGCATCGATGAAATCGGCGCCGAGCGTCCCTTCGAGCCCGGCCTTGGCGACGACGAAATTATACACCGCCTGCGACACGCCGAGCCGCGACTGGGTCAGGGCGAGCTGCGCGTCGTTGAGATCCGTGAGCGTGCTGCGGCCCACGTCGTAGGACTTGGAAGCGATATCGTAGGCCTTCTGCGCCGTCTCGGCGGCGCTCCGGGCGGAGGTATAGCTCTTCATCGCCGTCTCCATCTGATTGAGATACTGACGGATGGCAATCTTGAGCTGGCGCTCCGTGTTGGTCCGCTGGACATCCAGTTCCTGCGCCTGCACACGGGCCTGGCGCACGGCGTTCAGCCGCTGCCCGCCCGCAAAGATCGGGATGGAGAGATTCAGCCCGACAAAAGAATACGGCGACCACTTGTACTCGCTGAACTTGAAGTCGTTGGTCATCGCATTGATGCTGTAGTTGAAGGACAGCGAGAGCGTGGGCAGCGAGGCGTACTGCTGGACCTTGATCGCTTCGGCGAGCTGCTCCGCCTGGAGCGCCAGCTGGCGCATCGTGGAGTTGTTTTCCAGCGAGAGTTCGCTGCTCTCCTGCAGGTCATAGAGCATGTGCTCCGCATAGTCGCCGAGACTCCCGGCCACATCGACCTGCTCGTCGAGGCTGATGCCCATCACCGCCTTGAGCTGCCAAAGGGACAGGATCACCGAGCTCTCCGCGTCATAGACATTGGGGATGGCATTGGCCAGCGTCGTCTTGGCACGGGTCAGGTCCAGTTCGGAGGCCCGCTGGGCGTTGTAGCGGCGCTGGATCTGGTTGCAGTTCTCCAGGGCGTTCTCGTAAGCGGACTTATAGACCTCGAAGGCCTCGCGGGCCAGCAGGCAGGCGAAGAAGGCCTGCTTGACCTGGTTCACCGTCTCGAGGCGCGAGCTGCGCGCCTTCTCCACGGCCAGTTCCACGTCCTGGTCCGAGATGCGCAGGCTCTTCCAGAGCTGGGCGTTGACCAGCGGCATGCTGGCGTTGATACCGGCCGACCAGGTGTTCCAGCGGCCCACGGAGAAGCCCTCGTTGGAAGAAGAACTCTGCTCTTCGGGCTCCGGTGCGGCCGGCGTCGGGAACGGGACGTCCGGGTGCTGCGCGTAAAGGGGCAGCAGGTAATTGGTCAGCGACTCGGCGATCATGCCGGACATGTCGAAGCCGCCGCCGTCCATGTACATCACCTGTTTCTTGATGGTGCGCTGGTAGGAAGCGGAGCCGTTGATCTGCGGAAAGAGGGAAGCATAGGTCCCCTTCCGGGCATAGCCCGTGCGTTCGATCTCCTGGTCCGCCACCTTGACGGACGCATTCTCGCTGAGGGCGATCCGGAGCGCGTCTTCCAGCGTGAGCAGCGTCGGCGTTGCCGTCGTGTCCACCGCCTGGGCCAGGACGAACAGGGGAGAAAAGACTGAAACTACTAACGATATAAACTTTTTCATAACCAAAATAGCGCGCAAAGATATGCAAAATTTGCACCATCCGGACTGCCGGTCAGCATTATTTAGTATATTTGTCGGATTAAAAGACGGTTTTTATGATGAATCTGCTCTACGTGCACTGGCACGTCAACCCCATACTCTTCCACCTCGGGTCCCTGGAGATCCGCTGGTACGGCCTGCTGTTCGTCTCCGGTTTCGTGATCGGCTGGTATCTGTTCAAGTGGTTCTTCACCCGCGAGAAGCTGGACACCAAGCTGATGGACCCGCTGCTCTACACGCTGCTGATCGCCACGATCGTGGGCGCGCGCCTGGGCCACTGCATCTTCTACCAGCCGGACTACTACTTCGGCTCCTGGCAGGGGTTCTGGGAGATCTTCATGCCCTGGAAGGGCGGCCTCGCCAGCCACGGCGGCGCCATCGCGCTGCTGCTCGCCATGTGGTGGTATGCCAGCCATTACGGCAAGAAGAACGACTTCGACTACCTGTGGCTGATGGACCGGCTGTGCATCACGGTAGCCTTCGCCGGCTGCATGATCCGCCTGGGCAACCTTTTCAACTCCGAGATCTACGGTGACGTGACCACGCTCCCCTGGGGTTTCATCTTCGACCTGCGCGGCGAGACGGAGCCCAAGCACCCGACCCAGCTCTATGAGGCCTTCTCCTACCTGCTGCTGGGCCTGGTGATGGTCTGGATCTACAAGTACAAGCTGGACAAGGTCCACCGCGGCTTCTTCTTCGGCCTCTTCCTGCTGGGCTGCTTCGGCAGCCGTTTCCTGATCGAATTCATCAAGGAGCCGCAGGTCGAGTTCGAGCAGACGATGGCCCTGGACATGGGACAGATCCTCTCTATCCCCTTCATCCTCGCGGGCATCGGCCTGCTGGTCTATGCCGCCAGGACGAAAAAACCGGCCGCGGTCGTTCACCCGCAGCCGGTCAAGAAAGAGCCTACGCACTATGCGCGAAGCCTGAAGTAACCGGGCGTCACTCCTGATAGCGATACCACTGGTCCTCGCCGAAGAGCTGAAGCTGGTCGCCCTGCTGACGCAGGCCGAAGAGGTTGAGGCTCTCGGGGGCGTTGTGGTTGAACCAGAGGATGACGTTGTCGTGCTTGTCAAAAGCGACGCACAGCAGATCCGGAATACCATAATCCCCGTCGTCATCGACGTTCCAGACGCTCAGCATACCGTCTTCGCCGGGATCCACATCGGTGGTCTTCACATACGTGGCCTTGACCTTGCCGCCCTGCGTCCAGGCGATGACGACCATCGCTTCGCCGTCCTTGGGCTCGAACTCAAAGATGCCCACGCGGCCGTCTTCCTCCCGCAGGTGCCCGATGTAGCGGGACTGGCGGAGTTTGCGTCCGTAACGGGTCTCCATCTGCTTCTCGAGCGCGGCGCCCATTGACTGCTCCTTCTCGCCCCATTTCCAGCGGCTGAACGCCGGGAAACGGTGGAAGGCGGCAAATTCGCCATCCATGGCAAGGCCGACGATTTCCTCGGCGTCATACCCGCGGAACATCGCCTTCTTGACGGCATCCGGCACGCGCATCTCGAAGAACACGCCCTGCATCCTGTCCGCATGCCAGGGGCTGTAGCCCCATTGCATGCTCTCGTCCTTCAGCTGGTCCTTGACGAAGGTCAGCGGCGCATAATTGTGCTTGAAGAACATCCACCTGGGGGAATGATAGTCCCAGTCATAGAGCTCCTGCTGGAGGATGTACGACTGGAAATCCGCGCTGGGATAGACATACTTCGGCAGGCTGTAGGCAGTTTGCCAGACGTAATGCATTCCGCTGCAGTAGAACGCGGACGGCTTCACATACTGGGTATCCCTGTAGTAGTTCACCTCCGTCACCTCCAGCTCACCGTAGAGCGCCTTCTCACCGAAACCGGCCACGGGATACACTTCACCATGGTCCGACACGGCCTGGGGAAGCGCGACGGTCCCCTTGTAGAGGCCGCCCGCACAGAGCTCCAGGGCCGTACCCTCGGCCACCTTCTGATAGACATAGCCGTTCACGTCGACCACATAGCCGTAGTCCAGCTCGTAGTCACCGCCCAGGGACATCCCCATGCCGAACGGGGAAGCGCCGGCATTGAAGTGGTCGATGATGGTCAGCGCCTCGGGGGAAGGCATTTTCACCTCCATCGTGTAGTCGAAGTTATCCTCGGCCCAGTTGAAGGAGAAGTCCCGGCCTTCGCCGGTCTCGAACCAGGTATCGGGCCGCAGGGCGGCCGTATGGCCGTCCGCACGGGCCAGGAAGGCGTCGAACCAGACACCCTTTTCGCCGAAGATGACGATGATCCGCCCTTCGCGGGCCATTTCTCCCTCATCGGGATTGACGACCTTGCGGAAGACGCCGCCGAAGGCGCCGTCCACCGTCTGCTCCTGCGCAGACAGCGCACCGGCGGCGCACAGCAGCGCCAGGCCGGCCATAAGAAAACGCTTAATCACCATAAATCGATTCCTCCATCAGTCTCTCGTCCTGAAACACCAGTCCGGAAGGGAAAGCATCCGAACCGGACAGGCTGACTTCGTAGGAGAGCTCCCGCTCGGCCGTCGTGAACGTGCCGGAGACGGGCTTGTATTCATATTCAAAATCCGCATCGCCGGCCACCATGCGGTAACGCCGCCGGAAACCGAACTCGCATACGCTGTCGCCGGGCTCCTTCTCGAAGAAGCTTCCGGAATAACCCTCCTTGGGAGCATATTCGTCCCGGTCGATGCACAGGACGTCGTAGCCCCAGTCGGGCGTGAGGGTGACTTCGTAGATATAACGGGTGTCTTTGGAATAGTAGGTCCCGTGATTGGCGAAATAAGGGAGTTCCGTGCGGCCGCCGCGGGCATCCAGGACATAGATCGTCGTATATTCATAGAAGGTCTCGCCGCTCTCTTCGTCCTCCCAGGGGCCACCGCCGCCGGCCTCGAAGCCGGTCACGTCCTTGAACCCCGGAAGGACATCGCTGAGATGGGGGCCGCCGTGCTGCATGGCATAGAAAAGGCTGCACATCTTGACCGTGCCGTCCTCCATCACCACGCACATCACAGGATTGTAGTCCTGTCCGATATCGGCGAGGAACACGCCCTTGCACAGGCCGTTGATGCCGGTGAAGACCTTGTCGCCGTCAGCGAGCACGATGGAATCTTCCTCATAGCCGATACGGGTGAGCGGTTCCGTCGAGCTCGTCAGAATGGGCTGTCCGGCCTGCAGGCGGACCGAGATGCCGAAATCGTTCCCCTCGAAATCCCGTCCGTAATCGAAGGAGACATACCCTTCCATCGGCTTGGGCAGGGGCAGGGAGATATCACGCACGGCACCGTCGGCGGGAAGTTTGAGGGCGCCGCTCCGGGAATCGACAGCCGGGCAGTATGTGACGGACCGGCCCGCATTGTCCGTGCAGACCAGTTCGCTGTTGGTTTCATACCAGTTGTTGAGCAGCAGCACCGGCCGGCCCTCTTCCTGGCGGTAGAAGACCCGCTTGTTGGCATCCGTGACATATTCGCCGGCCTCGTTGACGGCCAGCGTCGCCATCGGGTCGCGCGGCACGGCCAGGTAGATCTCGCGGCCGAGGCCGCACTCGACTTTCGCGGCCTCCACGATCTGCGGGAAAGCCGTCGCCAGGCGCGGATAAGACGGGGCGCTCTCGAAGGCCTCGAATGAATCATAATAGCCCAGGAAAGCGACGGCCATCACTTCCCCGTCCTGCCAGCCGATCTCGACCGGCTTCTGTCCCTTGCCCTTGCAAGCGACAAGGGCCGGCAGCAACAAGGCTGCCAGCCCAAAGTATAACCATCTCTTCATGATCAGGAGAGAGGACAATTATTCCGCGTCGGTTTTCGGGGTCTCGGCCGGCGTCGCAGGAGCGGCGGGAGCCGCCTCCGGAGCCGCTGCGGGAGCGGATTTGCTCTTCGCGATCAGCATGCCGACCAGCAGGCAGATGATCACGGCCAGCACGATCGCCACGACGGGCCGCCAGACCACCCAGGCCACCAGGATGACGAGCAGGGTCCAGACGGTGCCGATGATGCCGGTCACGAGGTTGATGCCCACCTGCGCCACATTGCCCAGGAACGGGAGCACCTTGAGGAGGGCGACGACGATGCTGAACATCATGCGCAGCGCCAGGATGACCATCAGGAGGCCGAAGATACGGAGGATCCAGGTCAGGAACTTGTTGGATGCCTTCTGCGCTTCATACATCTGGTCCATCGAGCGGACGCCCATCGTCAGGACGCAGAGGCTTTTGCCGTTCTTGTGGACGTACGGCTCGAAGGTGCTGCCGGAGACCTTGGCCAGGATGGAGGCATCCCCGCCTGCGGCCTGCGTGAAGCTCACGCGGACATCGCCGATGGCCGGGGTGTCCGGCTCTTCGCCGTAATAGATGAAGTTGTTGACCACAAAGACATCGACGCCGTTGGCATAGGACTGGGACAGGCTCACGACCGTGTCGTCAGGAATGGAACCGACCATCGACTTGGGAAGGACATAGCCGCCGAAATCGACCTTGTCGGCCGTGACGGTCTTGTCCTCGACGTTCGTACGGACGAAGTTGCTGCCCTGATAGTCGGGATCATGGAACGAGTCGGAATCGACCGGAGAGCTCACCCACTGCTTGCTGTAGGTATAGGTCGTGACCGTCTCCTGGCCGCCGCCGACCTTGTCCTTGGTCTCGGAGCTGCTGTTCTCCACCCACTGGTAGTACTCCACGTTGCGGACCAGGCGGATGGCGTTCACCGACACGCCGTAGTCCGGATCCGTCAGGATCTCGTCCGTCTTGGCCACGGCCGTGGCGTGGATCAGCTTGCCGTTGAGGGCGGGATCCACCGTAGAGACGTCAGCGACGTCCACGCACTCCTTGGCGGAGTCTTTGAGCATCTTGGAGGTCTTGACCGCGCGACCTTCGTTCCACCAGAGGAGCGCCGTCGCGGCGACAAACAGGATCAGGCCGGTGATAATCCCGCGCAGGGAGTTGCCCAGCCGGCTGCCGTAGCTTGTCTTGGTTACTTCTTGATAGGCCATACTCGTATAAATTTTAAGTTAGTAAAAATTGCGCACTTTGGACAAAGTTACAAAAATCCGCGGAAAAATCACATAATTACGTTTTTTCTGTCGCAAAAAAATCCCGGACACGTCGCCGTGCCCGGGAAAAACAGTCTTGCGGACGGGGACTTAGCCGCGGATCGCGGCGATACCCGGCAGTTCCTTGCCCTCGAGGGCCTCCAGCATGGCACCGCCGCCCGTGGAGACATAGCTCACCTTGTCGGCGTAGCCCATCTGGGTCACGGCTGCGACGGAGTCACCGCCGCCCACCAGGGTGTAGGCGCCCTTCGCCGTGGCCTCGGCGAGGTCTTCGGC
>CAMHIP010000085.1 GCA_946185205.1 uncultured Bacteroidales bacterium
CTCCTGATGGGCTTCGGCCTGGAGCGCGACACCATCCACTCCCCCAACGAGAGCTACCTCCTGCGGCAGTTCTTCGGCGGCATGGAATCCATCGCCAAGTTCTACGAGTACTGGGACTAGCCCCCTGTCCGCCTAACCCTTTGTCATCCCCGACCTGATTGGGGATCTCTTGTCAGGGAGATTTACAAAAAATCGCCTTCTGACGCCTCCTGATTGTTAATCTCCTCCGAAAAGAGGGCAGTAGTTGCCCAAATCGGGGGGAGAATTACACCCGGACCCTTATAGGAAGGTCTTTTTGTGTAGATCTGTTTTCGAAATGAGCGAAAGCGGGTATCGCCAGAAAGATGGAACGCTCTAGTCGTACATTACGTTGAGGGCGTAGAAGGCGGTCTTGAGGTCGTTCGCCACGCGGGTAAGGAAGAGCGCCGAGCCGTCTGCCTCTTCGACAGGCCCCTGCTTGGTGGAGAGGGTCTTCTTCGTCTTGGCGTTGATCTGCTTCTCGATCTTCCAGAACGGGACGCCCTCATCGTCGTAGTAGTAACGGTATTCCACCGTCTCATCGTCTTCGCCGGGATCCGAACGTTCGAAGACGAACATCAGCACGCCTTCCTTGTCGAAAAGGAACTCCTGGAGATAGCCGCCGTTGTCCTGGCGGATGAAGACGACATCCGGGGTATAGAGATCCAGCTCCTCCAGGTAGTCCAGGTTGCAGACAAATTCCAGCTTGCGCTTCCAGACGCCGTTGGGGTCGGTCTGGACGGACTGGAAGACCTGCGTGTTGCGGGTCTGCTCGGCCTGGTTCTTCTTGGCGAGTTCCATGGCGGAGGAATAGGCCTCCCGGATGGTGGCCAGGCGGGCTTTCTGTGCGGCATCCTGTGCGGAGGCGGCAGGGGCGGCAAGCAACAGGGCAGTCGCCAGCAGCAATAGGGAATGAATCTTTTTCATATAGGCAGGGTTTTTAGTCTTCGACGGGTTCGATCTTGGTGACCGTGATGCCCGGGATGGAATGGCCGGTCTCCAGGATCTTGCCGGTGTATTCCCGGGAGGTGACTTGCAGGACGACGGTGGTGTCGATCCCTTCCGGGCGCCGTTCCATCGTGTAGAACTGCAGCTCGTGGCCGAAGCGCTGCAGGGCATTCTGCAGGGCCTCTTCGGAAGCGGCTGAGAAGCTGACCCGGATCTGGTGCGGCTCGTAGCGCCGCAGGAAGAAGTGCATCGCCTCCAGGCAGATGACCGCCATCACCGCGGCGGCACCGCCCAGCCAGAACATCCCGGCCCCGCTGGCCAGGCCGATGGCCGAGACCACCCAGATGCCGGCCGCCGTGGTCAGGCCGCGGACGGAATTCTTGTGGAAGATGATCAGACCGGCGCCCAGGAAACCCATCCCGGACACGACCTGTGCCGCGATGCGGGCGGCGTCGAAACGCTCCGCATCCGGAAAGCCGAACTGGGAGATCACCATGAAGAGGGCGCTGCCCAGGCCCACCAGAAAATGCGTACGGATGCCGGCCTCCTTGGCCCGCAGATGGCGCTCCAGCCCGATCAGGGCGCCCAACAGGCCCCCGGCGGCAATGCGCAGGATCATTTCACCGATTCCAATCATATTTGCAAAGATAACGAAAAACCGGGAATGGTGAAGCGCTCAGACCAGGTCGGGGCCTGACGTCAATTCTTCACCTCAAAGACATACGATCCCGAGTCGAGTTCCATCAGGACGCGGCCCTGCAGGGCGCGGGGCTTGCCGACGCCTTCCAGGCCCTGGCGCACGAACACGTGCGCGATGTCTGACGCCTCCAGCGTCAGCGAAGCGATCGTATTCGCAGGGATGGAGACGCGATAGATGTAACCGCCGGCCGTCTTCTCCCAGCCGGCCTCGATCCGCCCGTACGGGCTCTCGAAACCGCCGCGGGCGAAGGTCTCCGTGCCTCCGACCTTCGGCTGGAGCAGGATGTGCTTGTAGGCCGGACGGTCCTCGTCGCGCTGGATGCCCAGCTGTTGGGAGTACATCCATTCGCCGATGGCGCCGTAGGCGTAGTGGTTGAAGGAATTCATATCCACGGGGCCGAAGCCGTTCTCGATGGTATAGGAGTTCCAGCGCTCCCACATCGTGGTCGCACCCTGTAGCACAGGATAGAGCCAGGACGGATACTGCGTCTGCTCGAAGAGCGTGTAGGCCACGTCGTCGCGGCCGTTCTCCGACAGGGCGAGATTGAGATACGGGGTGCCGATGAAACCGGTCGTGAGCTTGTTCCCGTGCTCCTCGATATCGGAGACCAGATGCGCCACGGCCTTGTCGCGCAGCGCACCGTCCAGCAGGCCGAAGCGCAGCGGGAGGGCATAGGAGGTCTGCGTGTCCACGGGGACGATATCCCCATCCTTCGGCGCGTTCGGATCCACGGGCATCCCGGGCCAGCGGAAGGCCACGTAAGGCGCAACCGTCATGCCGTCCGCATTGATATACTTGGCCGTGAAGGCCCTCTTGACTTTCTCGAAGAGGGCGCCGTATCGCTGCGCTTCACGCATCTTGCCCAGGGCCTGCGCCATCCGGGACATCATGTAGGCGTCATAAGCGTAGTAGGCCGTATTGGTCAGGCCGATATCCGTGCGCTCGATGGCGAGGTGGTCGCCGATGCCGGTGGCAACCTGCGTGCCGTCCGGATTCGCCTGGCGCTCGAGATAATCCATATAGCGGACCATCGAGTCCCAATGCTGCTCCAGCACGCGGAGGTCGCCGTACTGCTCCCAGACCTGATAGGGCACGATGATGCCGGCTTCCATCCAGCCCATCCAGCCCGGATTGTCGTTGGTGAAGCCGTAAGGCGGACGGCCCGTGATGGGATAGTAGTTGAAATAGCTGCCGTCGTGGTTCTGGTTGTCCCGCATGGAATAGAACCAGCGGGCGTAGAACTTGTCCACCCACGGGCTGAAATAGGTCGCGGTGCGTGCGAAGACCTGGGCGTCGCCCGTCCAGCCCTGGCGCTCGTCGCGCTGCGGGCAGTCCGTCGGGACCGCCTGGAAATTGTCGCGCTGGCCCCACTGGATGTTCTGGAAGAGACGGTTGATGTCGGCGTTGGAACTCTCGTAGTCCGAGGTCGTGTTGCCGATGGACTCGAGCACCACGGCCTTGACCGAAGAGAGCGGAAGCGGCTTGTCCAGGCCGGTCACGGACACGTAGCGGAAGCCGTGGTCCGTGAAGACGGGCTGGTAGGTCTCCCCTTCCCGGCGGCCGCGCATCGTATAGTTGTCGATGGAAATGGCGCCGCGGTAGTTCTCGACATACACCTGTCCCTTCTTCTCCTTGTACATCTCGATCGTATAGGGAGCCACCGGCTCCGTGGGGATGCGTTCGGGATAGACCATTTCGCCGTAGCGCAGGTTCACGACCTGCCCGGCCTTGCCTTTCATGCCCTCCAGGCGGGGAACGCCGATGACGTTCTGCCCGAAGTCATAGACGAAGGTCCCCTTGACCGGCTCGGTCACGGCGACGGCCTCGAGCGTGATGTTGTTCTGGATCGGCAGGCCCACGTAGGCCTGGATCTGCACGCCGGGAGCCGGACGCTCGAAGAGGTCGGCGGCCTCCCAGGCGGAATCGTCGAAGCCGCCCTCCTTCCAGCCGTCCACTTCCTTGCGGGCGTCGTAGTCCTCGCCGAACTGGAAGCCGTTGCGGGTCACGGGGCCGTGGTCATACTTCTTCCAGCTGCCGTCGGTCACCACCACCTGCTGCGTCCCGTCCTCGAAGGTGATCAGAATCTTGGCAAGCAGCGACTGCTTGATGCCGTAGGGATCCACGTAAGCAGAAGTAAAGATATTGAGATCACTGTACCAGCCGGCGCCGAGCATGGCGCCGAAGCCGTTGGAGCCCGGTTTCAGCAGGTCGGTAATGTCGTAGGCGTTGTACATGATCCGGTAGCGGAAATCCGTCCAGCCCGGATTGAAGTAGTCGTTGCTGACGCGCCGGCCGTTGACGTAGAACTCATAAATGCCGCGTGCCGTCACGTACAGGCGGGCGGAGCGGATCGGCTTGGAGAGATCCACCTTCTTGCGGAGCATCGGGGCGGACACCAGGCCGTAGGGCTCCCAGACCTGCAGCCGGCCGGTGCCCGTCACTTCGTGGCGGACGGTCGGATCGGTATAGAGAACCGTGTCCCAGTTCTCCTCCGAGATGACGATGTTGCTGAAGACGGCCTTCTGTCCGCGCGGCTGGCGGAAACCGATGGAATGCAGGCGGGCCCAGTCGCAGATGTATTCCCCGCCGGGATACGGCGTGATGACCATCTGGGCCGGGTTGCCGGAACTGACATTCTCCCGGGCGGGGCCGCCGGGGACACCCTCTGTGGGGATCAGGATCTGTCCGTCGAAATGGACGATCAGGTTGGATTTCAGGTGGTAGCCCGGCGTGCTGACCTGCAGGCGGACGTGGTGCCGGTCATGCCGGGCCGCATCCTGCACGATGCCGGCCAGGCTGATGGTGGACAGGTGCCGGACTTCGCCCTCCACGCAGTAGTCGATGACAAACCGGGGTTCGTCCTGGACATTGAATTCCGCCGTGATCCAGTTCTTCTCGTCCTGGACGCTGTAGGCGAAGACGGCGCGGCTGTTCCCGGCCGGGATCTGCACGTCGTAGTCGATATCGAAGAAGGTGCGGTAGCGGGAGACGCCGATTTCCTGCGAACCGATCCACTGGGCGCGGCTCCAGCCGGAGCCCATCAGCCCGGTCTCGAACCAGGTCGGCTCCGAGACCACCAGTTCGCCGTGTTCGTCCGTCACCTCGACCTTCCACCAGTAGCGCGTGGAAGGGCGCAGGGCCGCTCCCTCGTAGGGGATGTTGATGGAATCGCCCGTCCGGACGGTGCCGGAATCATAGACATACTCTCCGCGCTGCAGGGCGTCCTGTCCGGCAGCGACCAGCACGCGGTACGCGCGCTGCAGGGCGCCGATGCGGTCGGACTGCATCTGCCAGCTGAAATAGGGACGCGCTTCGTCCAGGCCCAGCGGGGTCTCCAGGGCCTCGGTGCGCAGGTTGACAATTTGAGTTCCTTTCTGGTCGCCTTCGCCGGGAGTACTGCCTCCCGGCAAGAAGGCGGATGTAAGGAACAAATAGACGCTCAGCAATAAAGATCCGGCAACCATAACTACAAGTATCGCTTCATGAATTCAAGATAATAATCCCAGTCCTGCGGCAGGACGCCGTGGCCGCCCTCATGCATCACATAGCCGAGGGTATGGTAGATGGGCTGTTCGGCAGCGGGAAAGACATCCGAAGCAGGGACATCCTTGCCCAGCAGCTGATAGACCTTGCGGGCTTCCACCAGCGAGATCCACTCCCCCTTGGGATCAGACCAGTTGTCGGTGGTACCGGTCTGGAGCAGGAGCGGACGCGGGGCGATGAGCGAGACCAGCAGGTGCGCGTCCATCGGCATCAGCTGCATCTTGTCGCCCCAATAAGCGTATTTCGGGCAGAACTGGTACGGGAAACGGGTCGGCTCCGTCAGGTGCGCCACGGTCTCGCCGAAAAGACGGCGGCTCATGGCCGCACCGCCCTCGCCGGAGCAACTCGGCATCACCACGGCGATGCGCGGCTCACGGGCGCCGGTCCAGAGCGTCGTCTTGCCGAGGCGGGAGCAGCCGGTGAGGGCAATGCGCTTCGCATCCACGTCGGGATCCTTCTCGAAATAATCCACCAGACGGCTCACGCCGAAGGCCCAGGCGCTGATGCTGCCCCAGTCGTCGGAGGCACGCGGGCTGCCCTTTTCGTGATAGAGGCCGCGCAGGCCGAGTTCGTCGTCATCATTGAAGTCCGGCGTGATGTCGGTATAGCAGAGCGTGGCGAAGCCGAAACCTTCGCGCAGGTATTTCTTGATGATCGCATCCATCCCGAAACCCCGGGTGCCCGGGACGGACGGCACTTCACTCACCGTACGCGTCTTGGGATCCCAGCGGCGGCCGGGGTGCACGCCCGGATCGGAGACGTTGATATTGTTCTGCATGAAGCTCAGGTTCAGCAGGATGGGCACGGGACCGGTGGCATTCGCCGGCAGATACAGGAGCACATCCACGCGCGGACCGTCCTTCAGTTCGGAGAAATAGAGGGTGATCTGCTTGCGGCGGGCCGTGCCGTCGAAACCCAGGTCCTGCTCTACGTCGTAGCGCAGCGCCGGCTTCCGGGCAGGCCATTTGCCGAACTGGTTCTCCTCGAACAGCTTCACAATCTCGGCCCGGCGCTTCTTCCACTGACGGGCGTTCTTCACGGGCTTTCCGTTGTTGAAAGTCAACGGATCCGGCAGGCCGACGCGGTAGTCGCCGACCTTCATTTCATCGTAATTGACAGGAATGCCCGCGATCGTATCTCGGTCCTGGGCGGCAGCCACCGCAGCACCCAGCAGGATGCCGCAGAGCAGAACGGTTAATTTTCTCATGGCAAAAATATCGGTTTCTCTCGTAAAGATAGACATTTCTGCGGAAAAACCGATATTCCTGCGCCGAGATTATTCCTTCTCCTTTTCCTCTTCCCCGGCCTCTTTCTTGGTAAAGGACAAAGTCGAACGGGTCACCGGGAGGGAGAAAGCGATGCCCTGGGCATCATCCCCCAGGCCGGCTTCCTTATAGACCGTGCGGATCACCTCGTCCTTGATTTCTTTCGGGACGAGGATCATGATCATCTCCTTGTCCGGCTGGATGGTGATATTGAAAAACTCCTCGGCTTCGGGATTGGCCGTGCCGCGGGCGCGGATGATCGTGCCGCCCTTGGCGCCGGCGGCCCGGGCCGCTTGCATCACATTCTGGGAAAAGCCCGCATTCACGATGCAGAGCACCAGTTCGAACTGATTGTCAACCATATTATGCTTCCTCCTGGACAGTACGTTTGTCGTTGCTCAAAAAACCATAGGTCAGCCGGCCGATGACACTCGACAGCGGGACGGTGAAGGCAATGCCCTTATAGTCCTTGCCCTTCCCGAACAGTTCGTTCAGCCGGCCGATCAGCGCGTCGGCCTGATCGGTACGGACAACGCTGATGATCAAAAACTTCGGCCGTTCCGTCAAGCCGAGATAATCCAAAATCAGGTGGGTGGTCCCCTTGGCCGGCGTCACCAGCTGCAGGTTGGCCTGATGCGACTGGATGATGCTGGAGTAGTAGGCCGCCTTGTCGTTGTGGACAATGGCGAACAGGAGCTCCAGCTTCATCGGAGCGATGTTTCTCGTGTTTTCCATACTATTCAAAATAGATGATCTGGTCGTCCGCATCGGCCAGGATACGGCGCATGGCGGCATTGTCGCGGGCCCGGACGCTCATGACGGATTTGAAGCCGAGGCTCTGGATCGTGATCAGCGGGGTCATGGCCACCATGGCCACCACGCCGAAGGCGAAATCCATCACGGCCGGCACGCCCTGCAGCGTGACGCAGGAGCCGATCACCATGGGCAGGATGAAACTGGACGTGAGCGGACCGCTCGCCACGCCGCCGGAGTCGAAGGCGATGGCCGTGTAGAGTTTCGGCACGAAGAACGACAGGCCCAGCGAAATCAGGTAGCCGGGCACCAGGTAGTACAGGAGCGAAAAGCCGAAATAGACGCGCAGGACCGAAAGCCCGATGGAAACGCCCACGCCGATGGACAGGGCCACCATCATCTGCGTCTTGGACACTTCGCCGCCCGTGATTTCCTCGACCTGGTTGTTGAGCACGTGCACGGCCGGCTCGGCCAGGACCACCACCATGCCGATGATGAAGGCGAAGCCGATCAGCAGGTAGGGATTGTACGCGGCCATCTGCTGGCCGATCTTGAAGCCGATGGGCATGAAGGCCATCTCCACGGCGGCCAGGAAGAGCACCAGGCCCACGAAGGTGTGCACGATGCCCACCACGATCATGATCAGCTTGGAGGCCGGGAGCCGGAGAATGACCAGCTGCAGGACGGCAAAGAAGACCACGATCAGGGCCAGCGACTTGCCGACCTCCAGCATCTTCTCTCCGATCAGGACCCGGGTTCCCTCTCCCAGGATGGCGCCCATCGAGTAGTCGGGCACGGCATAGTTCATGTCGCCCTTGGCCATCATGGACAGCATCAGCACGGCGAGGATCGGGCCGACGGAACACAGGGCGATGAGGCCGAAGCTGTTCTCGCTCGCATTGCGGCCGCCCACGGTCATGGCGATGCCCACGCCGAGCGCCATGATGAAGGGCACCGTGATCGGGCCCGTCGTCACGCCGCCGGAGTCGAACGACATCGGCAGGAAAGATCCCTTGCCGGCATCGAACAGCAGCGCCGCCATGCAGAAGAGCAGCATGTAGAAAAACAGCAGGATGCTGGTCAGATCCGCATGGAAGACGATCTTGACGACACCCAGGAACAGGAACAGGCCCACCCCCAGGCCCACCGTAAAGATCAGCAGCGTTCCGTTCATCACGGCACTGACCTGCTCGGCCAGCACCGACAGGTCCGGCTCCGCCACCGTAATCAGCACCCCCATCAGGAAACAGACCGACAGCAGGATGCCCAGTTTCTTGGATTTGGTCAGTCCTTCGCCGATGTACTGCCCCATCGGGGTCATGGCCATGTCCGCCCCCAGGTTGAAGAGGCTGATGCCCACAATCAGCAGGACGGCGGCTACGCCGAATACGGCCAGCTCCGTCCGGGAGATATCCACCCAGGGCGTGATGGAAAGCACAAAGACCAGCGCGGTGACAGGCATCACCGAAATCAGCGACTCCTTGAGCTTCTCACGCAATGATTTCCACAGATCGCGGAAGATAGAACTCGATTTGCTCTTCATGGCAGGCCGGGCCAGGCAGGGAAATTATAATTCGCGGAATTTGGCGGCGCTGATCTTGGTCGCCTTGAGCGTCATGGTTTCCTTGATCTTGTCCAGCACCTTCCGGTCTTCGATCTGCTCGACGAGGCGGTCCACCTGCTTCTGGTCCTGAAGCATGTTGACGGCCATCTCCTTCACCATTTCGTCAGGCACGTTGCCGATGCCGTACATCGC
>CAMHIP010000086.1 GCA_946185205.1 uncultured Bacteroidales bacterium
TGGTGATGGCCACCATCTTGTCCGGCTCGCGCATCATGCCGGAGCCGGCGCCGCGTCCGGCGATCTTGCTCACCGGGCAGCCGAAGTTGATGTCGATGAGGTCGGCGCCGTGGCCGCCTGCGAGTTCCGCGGCCCGTTCCGCCATCCGGGCGGCATCGACCATGGCGTCGGGATGCTGGCCGTAGATCTGGATGCCCACGGGGGCTTCCGCCTCGAGGGTGTGCATCTTGGCGATGGTCTTGGGCACATCGCGGACCAGCCCGTCGGAATTGACGAACTCCGTATAGACCATGTCGGCGCCCTGTTCGCGGCAGAGCACGCGGAAAGAGACGTCCGTGACGTCCTCCATCGGCGCCAGCAGCAGGGGGCGTTCGCCCAAATCGAGGTTCCCGATCTTCATATCTTGCAAAAATAATAATTATATTTGTAAACGGAGATTCCCGGTCAGGCCGGGAATGACGAAAATATGCAGGAAAGAATCGAGATGCTGCGCGCCCTGATGCGCGCCAAAGGCTGGGACGCCGTGGTCGTCACCGGCTCGGACCCCCATCAGAGCGAATATCCCGCCGAGCGCTGGAAGCAGGTACCCTGGCTCTCCGGATTCACGGGCGAGGCGGGCGACCTGGTGGTCACGGCCGACCATGCCGGCCTGTGGACGGACACGCGCTACTTCATCCAGGCGGAGCAGCAGCTCGCCGGCACGGGCATCGCGCTCCACAAGATGCGCGTCCCGGAGCAGGTCCCCATCCCGGCCTGGCTCGAAGGCCAGTTCGGGAGCGACGGGCTCATCGCCGTCGACGGCCTGTGCGTGGGAGCCGATTTCGCGCAGTCGCTGCCGGGCACCGTCATCAGCATTCCCGATCTGCTGGACCGCTTCTGGGAGGACCGTCCCGCCATCCCGCAGACTCCCATCTTCACGGTGGATCCCGGACAGAGCCGCCGGGAGAAACTGGAATGGCTCCGGGCGTTCCTGCTGGAGCAGGACTGCGACGGCATCCTGCTGACCGCCCTCGACGAGATCGCCTGGATGCTCAACGTGCGCGCCTCCGACATCGAATACAACCCGCTGGTAATCAGCTATCTTCTGATCACGCGCTCCGAAGTTGTCTGGTACGTGCTCAAGGACGAGGTGGAGGATCCGGAATCCCGGGCCACGTTCAGCATCCTCGAAGCGGACGGCGTGCAGCTCCGCCCCTACGCCGACATCTACTACCTGCCCTCGGAGTTCCAGGGCCGGCTGTTCGTGGACGCATCCACGCTCAATTATCAACTGTATTCGGCCCTCGTGGCCGCCTCCGTCCCCCTCGGGGAAGGCACGAGCCCGGTGGGGCTCCGCAAAGCCGTCAAGAACCCCCGCGAGGTCGCCGGGATGCGCGAGGCGCATCTGCAGGACGGCGTGGCGATGGAGCGCTTCCTCTATTGGCTGGAGAAATCCGTGGAGGCGGGCCGGGAGATCACGGAATGGGACGCCGCCGTCAAACTGGGCCAGCTGCGCGCCGACCAGAAGGACTACCTGGGCGACAGCTTCGAGACCATTTCCGCTTTCGGCCCGGGTGCCGCGCTGCCCCACTACATCACCCCGCACGACCGCGCGCCGGTGATCCGCGAAGGCGGACTCTACCTGTGCGACTCCGGCGGACAGTACGGCTGCGGCACGACCGATATCACGCGCACCGTCCCCTTCGGCCGCTGCAGCGCGCTGGAGCGCGAAGACTACACGCTCGTGCTCAAGGGGCACATCGCCCTGGCGATGGCCGTCTTCCCCGAAGGGACGCCCGGCTGCCGGCTGGACGCGCTCGCCCGCGAACCGCTCTGGCGAAGCAAACGCAACTTCGGCCACGGTACAGGGCACGGCGTGGGCTGGTTCCTGGGGGTGCACGAAGGACCGCAGGACATCCGGCAGAACCTCAACCCCACCCCGCTGCAGCCGGGCATGGTCGTCTCCGACGAGCCCGGCATCTACCGGGAAGGCCGGCACGGCGTGCGGCATGAGAACCTGCTGCTGTGCGTGGAGGCGGGCGAGACCGAGTTCGGCCGCTGGCTTGCCTTCGAGCCGCTGACCCTCTGCCACTTCGAGACGGACGCCCTGCAGCTGTCGCTGCTGGACCGCGACGAGATCGACTGGCTCAACGCCTACCAGGAACGCGTCTACCGCACCCTCTCCCCGCTGCTCCCCCGCGAGATCGCGGAATGGCTGCGGGACAAGACACAGGCCATCTGCGGCTAGCGGTCGTCGTGGCTGCGGCGGGCGATGATGTCGTCCTCCGAGGAGGCGTCGATCAGGGACTGGACGGTGTCGTTGATGGCCTTGACACCCGCCCACAGGGCCTCCTTCGGCCAGGCATTGGAGCCACCGGCAGAGATGGAGTTCTCCTCGAAGCGGATGTAGGTGCGCCACATGTAGCCGTCCCGGATATCCGCCCGGGGGGTATAATGATTCTTCAGCTTGTACAGCCGGTACTCCTCCACGATGGCGCCAATCCGGCCGGGCAGGTCTTCCGGCCCCCGGATCACCCGGATCTCCGCCTCGTTGTCCCGGGACCAGGCGATACAGACACGGCCTTCACCGTCGCGTGACACCTCGTACCAGGTAATCGGATACATCATCGTATTCTGATAGGAATACTCATAGGAGACGACCGCACCTTGCGGCTTGTCGTTGGAGCCGGAGGACCGGGTCCCAAAGACCGAACAGGAAAACAGGGACACCATCAGGGAGAATGCAATCAGGGTTTTCATAACTATTACGCGAATCGCAGTATCCAAAGATACATTATTTCAGCCAATTCGGCAAAGTGTGCCGCTTTTTCGATTATTTTTGCAGCATGAGGAATTCGATCTCCACCCTGTGCACCCTGTTCTGCCTGGCCGCATTCCTGCTGCCCGCCCGCGCCCAGAACAACCCATACGGTATTGACGACGACTGCTACCGCCACCTGATGGCGGCGGACCGCCTGGTCGGCAAAGAAGGCTTTGCGGAGCAGAACGACTCGCTGCTGCAGGCGGCCCTGGCCAAGAAGGACACCAAGGCGGAAACGCTCTACTATGTCGAGCATCTCCGCAACCTGACCGCCACCCCGGACGTGGAGGACCTGCAGGTCCTCGCCGCCTATGACCTGCTGAAACAGGTCGCCCGGGACCTGGGCTACGAGCAGTACTTCTACCAGTCCTACCAGACCACCAAGAACTACTTTTTCAACAAGGGCCAGCGGATCAAGGCGATGGAACTGATCCAGGAAATGCAGCGCACGGCGGCCGCCGAGGGCAGCGACTACGGGATGTGGGTCTCCGAGAAGGAACTGGCCTCTTTCTACCAGATCTTCGGGGCCGGGAGTTTCACGCGGGAACACCTGCGCGAACTGATCCGGATCCACGAGAGTTCCGACGATCCCACGATCCGCCGTCAGAGCATCTGCCAGTCCTATCTGGATTACGCCGCCTCGTTCGCGCCCGACATCGACTCCGTCAAGATCTATGTAGATAAAGCCTGGGCCTGCGCACGCAATGCTACGGACACCGTCCGCTGCAACCGCGACTATGCCAAGATCGCCGCCATCGCGGGTGACGCGGCCACCTACCGCCGTTACCGGGACGCCTGCCTGGGCTCCGGCAACCCGCAGGCCATCGGGCGCTATACGCCCGCGATGTTCGAGGTGATCGACCAGTTGCTGGCCGGGACCTACGACTACGAATCCAAAAAAGCCATCCGCTTGCCGGCGGAGAATGCGCGCGTGGTGGGGTGCGTGGCCGAGACCCTCGGACGCCATCTCGTCGCGGAGTCCGTCAAGGATTACTGCCTGGTCACCCGGGAGAACGACACGGGGCGGCTGCTGGAGATGAACCTCACGGAGATGGACGCCCGCTACGGCAACTACATGCTCGAGGCCAGCCTGGCCGAGAAATCGCGGCAGGTGGAGCGCAACACGCGGTGGATCATGGCACTCGTGGCGATACTCCTGCTGGCCGGACTGTTGTTCATGTATTTCCGTTTCCGCGCCCAGAAGAAGACCCTGGAGAAGGATAAGAGGATGATCGCCGACCTGCGGGCCGCTAACGAGAAAGCACGCATCGCCGATGAGGCCAAGACCCGCTTCCTGCAGAACATGACCCACGAACTGCGTACGCCGCTCAATGCCATCACGGGCTTCTCGCAGCTCCTGGCCCTGCCGGACGGGATGTTCCCCGCCGAGGAGAAGGAGGAGTTCTCCCAGCATATCATCAACAACACCAACATGCTGACCATGCTGATGGACGACATCATGCACACCTCCGCGATGGATGCAGGCGGCTACAAGGTCACGGTCGGCGAGTCCGAATGCGGCCAGATCTGCCGCAATGCCATCAGCAACTCCGAGCACCGGCTGCAGCCGGGCGTGGAGCTGAAGTTCCTTCCGGAGATGGACTTGCCGTTCCCCCTGCGGACCGACCCGCTGCGCGTCCAGCAGATCCTCACCAACCTGCTCACCAACGCGTGCAAGCACACGGCCTCCGGGGAAATCCGCCTGGGCTGCTCCCTGAAAGAAACGCCCGGCATGCTGACTTTCAGCGTAGAAGATACGGGTCCGGGCATCCCCGCGGACCAGGCCGAGCGCATCTTCGAACGCTTCGTCAAGCTCAACGAGTTCGTGCAGGGGACCGGCCTCGGGCTGAGCATCTGCCGCGAGATCGCCGGGAAGCTCGGCGGCCGCGTCTGGCTCGACACCGCCTACGCCGGCGGCGCCCGCTTCCTCTTCACCCTGCCGCTGGAATAACGGGAAAAGCACCGCATCTGCGGTGCTTTCCGGGGGTGCCCCAAGCGGGAATCGAACCCGCACGGCTTTAAAGGCCACTGGATTTTGAGTCCAGCGCGTCTACCAATTCCGCCATCAGGGCATTGGGGGAATGCAAAGGTATTCAAAAATCGCGATTTATCAAATTTTTGCCGTATCTTCGCTATCCGTATGGAGAAGAAAAGCATCTACGTCATCTACGACCGCAACGTCGAATCCTTCGCGCTGAAACTCGCCGAAGGGCGCCCGGCGCTGGCCATCACCGCCGACGAGGAGCACAAGACCATGGACACCGTGCTGGCGATCTGCCGCTGGCTGCTCGCACAGGGGGCCGGACGCGACGCGCTCGTCTGGGCCGTAGGCGGCGGTGTGACCACCGACCTGGCGGGCTTCGCCGCCAGCATCTACAAGCGCGGCGTTCGCTATGCCAACTACCCCACGACCCTGCTCAGCCAGGTGGATGCGGGCATCGGCGGCAAGACCGGCGTCAACCTGGACGGCTACAAGAACATGATCGGCGTCACGAAATTCCCGGTCTATACCCGCATCCTGCCGGAAGTCCTGCAGACTCTGCCCAAACGCGAGCTGCGCTCCGGCGCCGCCGAGATGCTCAAGACCTTCATCATCGAAGACAAGGGCGGCCACTACGAGAAAGCCGTCAAGGTCCTCTCCGAGCCCGAGATCGACTTCGCCGCGCTCGCCCCGCTGATCGAGGCGGCAGCCGAGGTCAAGCGCAGGATCGTGGAGCAGGATCCCTACGAAGAGAATATCCGCCGCTGGCTCAACCTGGGCCACACCTATGCCCATGCCATCGAATGGTACCAGCACACGCACGGGGCGGCCGACCCGATGACGCACGGCGAGGCCGTCGCCGTGGGCATCGTCCAGGCCGCGCTCCTGTCCGAGCGCCTGGGCCTGTGCAAGCCGGGCCTGGCGGACAAACTGCGCGCCGACCTGTGCGCCTGCGGCCTCCCGACGGAACTCCCCTGTCCGGAAGCCGAGCTGGAAACGGCCCTGTGGAAAGACAAGAAAGCGGAAAAAGGTATCATCCACTTTGTCCTGATCAAACGGATCGGCAAGGTGATAACCAAAGACTTGGATGATTTGCACCAGCCTGCAGAATAAGACCTTCGAGCAGATCCTCGAGATCCTCTCGGACCCCGCGGTCGAGATGGCGGAAATCCGCCTGGACCGCTGCCCTCTCACCGACGGACAGATAGAAGAACTCTTCAGCGAGTCCGACACGCCGCTCATCGCGACCTGCCGCATCGCGGAATCCCCCTCCGAACAGGAAGCGGAGCGGCGGCTGCGCCTTGCCATCGAGGCGGGCGCTCGCTTCGCGGACCTCGAGATCGAGGCGCCGGCCCCGGTGAGCAAACGCTTCCAGCAGCTCTGCCGCAAGAGCGGCACGGAAATCATCCGTTCCTACCACAATTTCGAGGACACCCCGGAGCCGGAAGTCCTGCAGATGGCCCTCGCCCGCTGCTTCCGCTACGGCGCGGACATCGCCAAGATCGTGACGACCTGCCACACGGCGGAGGACGCCGCCCGCATCGAATCCCTCTACACCATCGTGCTGGAGGGCGTGGATTCGCTGCAGGGGCGGCTGGTCGCCTTCGGGATGGGCGACGCCGGCCGCGACACGCGCCTGGAATGCCTGCGCAGAGGCGCACCCTTCACCTACGCGGCCCTCACGGAAGCGGAAGCCACCGCCCCCGGACAGTGGTCCGTGGCCGAAATGGCGGGCACGCTCTACGCCGGACGCCGGCCCTACCGGGCGGAAGGCCGCCGGATGCCGGCGTCCAAGAGTTTCGCGCAGCGCGCGATCCTCGCCGCCGCCCTCGCGGAAGGGACCTCGCACCTGAGCGGCTACAGCCCCTGCGGGGACTCCGAGGCCGCCCTGGCCGTGGCGGAAGCCCTGGGCGCCACCGTGCGCCGCGACGGTTCCGACATCGCCATTACCGGCATCGGGGCGCACGGCCGCCAGCTGGACCTGGCACGGCTGGACGTCGGCGAGTCCGGCCTGCTGACCCGTCTCACCATCCCCGTGCTCGCCGCCGTCGGCAGCGGGAGTTTCACCGTGGAAGGCCGCGGCACCCTGCCCGGCCGCCCGCTCGGAAGCGCCGCGGACATCATGGCCGCCTTCGGCGTACTGCTCAGCAATGCCGCCGGGCACGACGGCAAGGAGATTTACGTCCCCGTCAGCGTCAAGGGACAGCTCATTCCCGGCACGGCGGAAGTGCCCGGCCGGGGCGGCTCCCAGCTCATCTCCGGCCTGCTGATGGCCCTGCCCCTGTGCGGGAAGGATTCGTTGCTGCACGTCAATGAGCCCAAGAGCATTCCCTACATGTACATCACCCTGGACGTGCTGCGCCACTTCGGCATCCAGACCCGCAGCGAGATGGAAGGAGACGCCGAGATGCTGGAGGCGGACGACTGGTCCGCGTGCACCGGCATCAGCTTCAAGGTCCGCGGCCGCCAGCACTACCGTGCGGCCGATTTCGCCATCGAAGGCGACTGGAGCGCCGCCGCCAACCTACTCGTGGCCGGCGCCGTCTTCGGCTCGGCCGAGCTCGTCGGGATGGACACCAAATCCCTGCAGGCGGACCTCACCATCATCGACATCCTGGTGGAGGCCGGCGCCGTCGTCTCGCAGCTCGAGGAGGGCACCGTCTGCGTACGGAAAGCCCCGCTGGAGGCCTTCCGGCAGGACCTCAACAACGCCCCCGACCTCTTCCCCATCGTGTCCGTGCTGGCCGCATTCTGCGCGGGCGAAAGCCGCATCGCCGGCGTAGGCCGGCTGGCCGCCAAGGAGTCCAACCGCGCAGAGGCCATCCTGCAGATGCTCACGCAGATGGGCGTGGAAGCCCATATAGAGGGCGACGAACTCGTGGTGTACGGCGAGTCGCTGGCCGCACGCCTGCTCAGCGGGCGCTTGCTCAAAGGCGGGGAATACACTTCGCGCCACGACCACCGCATGGTCATGGCGCTCAAAGTGGCCTCCCTGGGAACAGAAAGCCCCATCGTCATCGACGATGAGGCTTGCGTCGGGAAATCCTTCCCGGGGTTTAAGCTCTAGCTTATTCAGCCTTCGGCTCCTCTGCAGGGGCTTCGGCCTTCGGAGCCTCCGGAGCGGCCTCGGCCTTCTTGGCGCGGCTGCGGCGGGTGTTCTTCTTGGCGGCCTTGGGAGCGGCGGCGAGCGCGGCCTCGTTGAAGTCAACGAGCTCGATCAGCGCCATCTCGGCGGCGTCGCCCTGGCGGAAACCGATGTGCAGCACGCGGGTGTAGCCACCCGGACGGTCGGCGATCTTCGGAGCGATCGTGCGGAACAGCTCGGTCACGGCGTTCTTGTCCTTGAGATAGCTGAACACGACGCGGCGGTTGTGGGTCGTGTCCTCCTTGGACTTGGTGATCAGCGGCTCAACATAGCTCTTCAGGGCCTTGGCCTTCGCCACGGTGGTGGTGATGCGCTTCTGCATGATCAGGGAGCAGGCCATGTTGGCGAGCATCGCCTTGCGGTGGCCGCTCTGACGCCCCAGATGATTGATAGCTTTATTGTGTCTCATCTTTTATACGTTCTTTTTCTTGGGTTCGATATTGTACTTGGTGACGTCCATTCCGAACGAAAGCTTCATCTTCTCGACCAGCAGATCGATCTCGTTGAGGGACTTGCGACCGAAATTACGGAACTTCATCAGCTCGGGGCGGCTGTAGGACACGAGGTCGGCGAACGTGTCGATCTCAGCTGCCTTGAGGCAGTTGAAGGCACGCACGGACAGACCCACGTCGGACAGCTTGGTGAGCAGGAGGTGACGCATGTGCAGCGACTCCTCGTCCAGCTCCTTGCTGTCGGTCTCCACCGTGCTCTCGAGCGACATCTTCTTGTCGTCAGTGAAGAGCTTGAAGTGGTAGATCAGGATGTTGGCCGCCTCGTGAAGGGCCGCAT
>CAMHIP010000087.1 GCA_946185205.1 uncultured Bacteroidales bacterium
AGGGTGGGCGGCACGCTGATGTGCTCGAAGGTGCCGCTCATCGAGTCCTTGCCGCCGATGGACGGGAGGCCCAGGGCGAGCTGCATCTTCAGGGCGCCGAGCAGCGCGGACAGGGGCTTGCCCCAGCTGCGCGGATCGGCGGTCATCCGCTCGAAGTATTCCTGGTAGGAGAAACGCAAGTGCGACCAGTCGCCGCCCGCGGCCACCACCTTGGCGCAGGCATCCACCACGGCATAGGCAGCGCCGTGATAGGGGCTCCAGGTGGTCAGGAAAGGATCGTAGCCGAAGGCCATCATGCTGGCCGTGTCGGTGTAGCCGTCGGCGGGCAGTTTCTGGACGGAGACCTGCGTCTCCGTGGCCTGCAGCGCACCGCCGTAAGGCATCAGCACCGTGGAACGGCCGATCGTGGCGTCAAACATCTCCACGAGGCCCTTCTGCGAGGCCACATTGGGGTCGGACAGGGTCGCGACCAGCTTCTCTTTCAGCGTGGCGCCCTCCGGCTCGCGGCGGAACGGGTCGATGTCCTCGATGGTCCCGACGGTGGCCCGGGCATAATGCTTCGCGCCCGCGCTGTCGATGAATTCGCGGGAAAGGTCGGCCACCCGGTCCCCGTGGAAGAACATCCGCATCCGTCCGCGGTCCGTCACGTCGGCGACGTGCGTCACTTCCACATTCTCGCTGGCGCAGAAGGCCTCGAAGGCCTCGCGGTCCTTCGCTTCCACCACCACGGCCATACGCTCCTGGGACTCGCTGATGGCAAGTTCCGTGGCGTTCAGGCCGCTGTATTTCACGGGCACGCGGTCCAGCCAGATGTCCAGGCCCGCGGCCAGTTCGCCGATGGCGACGCTCACGCCGCCGGCGCCGAAGTCGTTGGATTTCTTGATGAGGCGCGTCACCTCCGGACGGCGGAAGAGCCGCTGGAGCTTGCGCTCCTCAGGGGCGTTGCCCTTCTGGACCTCGCTGCCGCAGGTCTCGATCGAAGACTCCGTGTGCTCCTTGGAAGAGCCCGTGGCGCCGCCGATGCCGTCACGGCCCGTCCGGCCGCCCAGCAGCAGGATCACGTCGCCCGGGGCAGGGCTTTCGCGGCGGACGTTCTCCGCCTTGACCGCCCCCACGACGGCGCCCACTTCCAGGCGCTTGGCCGTGTAGCCGGGGTGATAAATCTCCCGCACGTGCGTGGTGGCGAGGCCGATCTGGTTGCCGTAGCTGGAATAGCCCGCGGCAGCCTTGCGGCTGATCATGCGCTGCGGGAGCTTGCCCGGCAGGGTGTCCTTCACGGCGGCGTTGATGTCGCCAGCCCCCGTCACGCGCATCGCCTGATAGACATAGGCGCGCCCGGAGAGCGGATCCCGGATGGCGCCGCCCAGGCAGGTGGCCGCGCCGCCGAACGGCTCGATCTCGGTCGGGTGGTTATGGGTCTCGTTCTTGAACTGCAGGAGCCATTTCTCGGGCCTGCCGTCCACCTCCACGTCCACGAAGATGCTGCAGGCGTTGTTCTCTTCGCTCTGCTCCAGGTCCTCCAGCAGGCCGCGCTTCCTGAGCACGCGCGCGCCGATCGTCGCCAGCTCCATCAGGCAGAGACTCTTGTGCTCGCGGCCCAGCTCCCGGCGGACCTCCAGGAACTCGCGGTATTCCGCCTCGATCTCCTCCTTGGCGAAGGAGTCCTCCACCCGGACGTCCGTCAGCTCGGTGGTGAAGGTCGTGTGGCGGCAGTGGTCGCTCCAGTAGGTGTCCAGGATGCGCAGCTCCGTCTCGGACGGGTCGCGGCCTTCGGCCGTGAAATAGCGGACCACCTCCGCGAGGTCGTCCGTGTTCATCGCCAGGCCCCACTGCCGGCAGAAGGCGGCATAATCCTCCGGCTTCATCTGCGTGAAGCCCGTCAGGTCCGCCAGCGGCTTGACCTCCGCCTTGCCCTCGGGCTGCAGGCGCGTCAGGTCCTTGGGCCGGGACTCCACGGCGTTGATATAATAATGGCGGATAGCGGCCAGATCCGCTTCCGCCAGGTCGTCGTCGAAGATCAGCAGACGCGAGGAGCGGATCTGCACGTCCGCCGACGGGTCGATCAGGTGGACGCAGTCCAGGGCAGAGGACGCCCGCTGGTCGAACTGGCCGGGGATGTACTCGACCGCCAGGTATTTCTTGCCTTCGAGCGGGCACTCGTCCGACACGCAGTCGGTCACCACCTCGCCGAAGACGCTGTAGCGGCATTTCTCCAGCAGCTCGTCGGAGAAACCGAACAGATCATAGACATTCAGGAGCCGCAGGGTACGCAGCGAGAGAGAAAGGTTCTCGTTGAATTCACTCTTGAGGCTCTGCGCCTCAATCTGGAACTGCGAAGACTTCTCTACGTAGATGCGATGTGCATTCATATTACAACTCGGTTTGAAGGACCTTTTCAGCTTGCTTTTGGCGGAAGTCCTCCAGCCGGGCGGCCAGGGCCGGGTCGTGGAGGGCCAGGACGGCGACGGCGTAGAGGGCGGCGTTCTTCGCTCCGTCGATCGCCATCGTCGCGACGGGGATGCCCGAGGGCATCTGTACGATGGAAAGCAGGGAATCCAGGCCCTGGAGGGCCTTGCTCCGGATCGGCACGCCGATCACCGGGAGAGAGGTCAGCGCGGCGGCCATGCCGGGCAGGTGCGCGGCGCCGCCGGCACCGGCGATCACGATGCCGACCCCGCGGTCGCGGGCTCCGGCCATGTAGTCACAGAAGAACTGCGGGGTGCGGTGGGCGCTGATGACTTTTTTTTCATAAGGGACCCCGAATTGCTCGAGGGTCTCACAAGCGGCTGACATCACGTCCCAGTCGCTTTTGGATCCCATGATAATGCTGACTTTCATACTCGAACTAACAAGTTGCAAATTTACAATAATCCCCGGCCACCTGCAAGCCAAGTTATCGACAATTTTGCATTTTTCATTGTTGAAAACTTCCCGGGGTGCAAATTATTTGTATTTTTGTATCCATATGAATGCAAGCAAACTCCTAGTAGCCGCAACGGTAGCCCTGGCGCTGACCGCGGCCTGCGCCGGCCCGCGCAAGATGCAGGGCCCCTTCGAGGTGTGGGAGCGCACCGTCATCACGATGAACCGGGATGTGATGTACGTGTTCGTGACCGACGACTACCGCGACAGCGTCGAGCTGCGCAGGCCCTGCAGGGACCTCTCCGACGAGGAGCTCCGCAGCGACCTCTTCGACATGCTCTCGCGGAAGATGCTCACCACGGTCCAGGCACCCCAGCACGGCGGCGTGGGCATCGCGGCGCCCCAGGTCGGCATCCTCCGCCGCGTCGTCGCCGTCCAGCGGCTCGACAAGGAAGGCGAACCCTTCGAGATCTATCCCAACCTCCGCATCGTGGAGCTCCTGGGCGACACGGTCCAGAGCCGGGAAGGCTGCCTGTCCATCCCCGGCAAGCGGGGCATCGTCCCGCGCCGGGAGGGTGCCGTGATCGCCTGGACCGACCCGAAGACCCTCGAGCCGCGGCAGGAGGAGATCCACGGTTTCACCGCCATCATCTTCCAGCACGAGGCCGACCACCTGGACGGCATCCTCTACATCGACCGCGCCGACAGCGTCTGGATCGACCAGGAATGGCTCGACGAGCGCCTCCCCTACGCGCAGGCCGGCGACTACGACAAGCCCGAATGGGTCAACGGCCCTGGCTATTAAGCATTTGCCCATGGCCTCCCTCCTCCTCAAAAACGGCACGCTCATCGACGCCACGGGGCGTCGGAGAGCCGACCTGCTCATCCGCGACGGCCGCATCGCCGCCATCGGCCCCGCCATCATCGATGCCCCCGGCGCCCAAGTGCTCGACTGCGGCGGCAAGCTGGTCAGCGAAGGCTTCACCGACATCCACGTCCATTTCCGGGAGCCCGGACAAAGCTATAAGGAGACGATCCGCACCGGTTCGCTGGCCGCGGCGCACGGCGGCTACACCACCGTCTGCGCCATGCCCAACCTGAATCCCGTCCCCGACAGCCCGGAGACGCTCTCCCTGGAGCAGGAGATCATCGACCGCGACGCCTGCATCCGCGTCCTCCCCTACGCCGCCATCACCCGCGGCCGCAAGGGCCTGGAACTAACCGACTTCGCCGCGCTCAAGGGCCGCTGCTGCGCCTTCTCCGACGACGGCTCCGGCGTGCAGAGCGAAGCGATGATGCGCGCCGCAATGCAGGCGGCCGCGCGGGAGGACGTGATCCTCGCCGCCCACTGCGAGGACAACGCCCTGCTGCACGGCGGCTACATCCACGACGGCCGTTATGCCGCCGCCCACGGCCACAAGGGCATCTGCTCCGAGAGCGAATGGGGGCAGATCGCCCGCGACCTGAAACTGGCGGAGCAGACGGGCTGCCGCTACCACGTCTGCCACATCTCCTGCGCCGAGAGTGTGGAGCTGATCCGCGAGGCGAAAAAACGCGGTGTGCGCGTGACCTGCGAGACGGGGCCGCACTACCTGACGCTGTGCGAAGACGAGCTGCAGGAGGACGGCCGCTTCAAGATGAATCCCCCGCTGCGCCGGGCCGAGGACCGCGAGGCCCTGATCGAAGGCCTGCGCGACGGCACCATCGACGCCATCGCCACCGACCACGCGCCCCACAGCGCCGAGGAGAAATCCCGCGGTCTGCAGGGCAGCGCGATGGGCATCGTGGGACTGGAGACGGCTTTCCCGGTGCTCTACACCGACCTCGTCCTGACGGGCAAGGTCTCCCTGGAGCGCATCGTCGAAGCCCTCACCGCAGGGCCCCGCAGGGCATTCCGCCTCTCCGGCGGACTGGTCCCCGGCCAAGCCGCCGACCTCACCGTGATCGACCCCGACGCCGCCTGGACCGTGGATCCGGCGGATTTCCTGTCCCTGGGCAAGGCCACGCCCTTCGCGGGCAAGGCGGTGCAGGGACGCATTATATGGACTCTCAAGGACGGCGTGCCCGTCTATCAAGCATAGCCTATGCAGAAACGCATTTTTCATATCGAATGCAACGACCCCGTGGCCCGGGACACCTTCCGGCTCGTGCTGCGCACGGACGGACCGGTCTTGGTCCGCAGCGGACAGTTCGTGGACATCGCCCTGCCGGGCTTTTTCCTGCGCCGCCCGATTTCGGTCAGCGACTGCCTGCCGGACGGGCTTGTTCTGTATTATAAAGTCGTGGGGGAAGGCACGCGCGCGATGTCGGAGATGGTCCCCGGCACGGAGCTCGAACTGCTCGAGCCCCTGGGCAGCGGCTTCCACCCGGAGAAGTGCCGCGAGTCGGCGCTGCTGATCGGCGGCGGCCTCGGTGCCGCACCGCTCTATCTGCTTGCCAAAGAATTGCTTGCACAGGGGAAGACCGCGACTGCCGTGCTCGGTTTCAACAAGGCCGACGAAATCTGTCTGGCGGAGGAATTGCGCGCGCTGGGCGTGCCCGTGCAGATTGCCACGATGGACGGCTCCGTGGGCACGAAGGGCTTCGTGACCGACGCCATCGCCGCGGTCCGGCCCGCCTTCGACCGCTTCTACACCTGCGGTCCCCTACCGATGATGAAAGCCGTATGCGCCGCCCTGGACGCCCCCGGCGAAGTGAGTCTGGAGGAACGGATGGGCTGCGGCGCCGGCTTTTGCTACGGCTGCTCCGTGCAGACCGCGGGCGGCCCCCGGCGCGTCTGCGCCGACGGTCCCGTTTTCGATAAGGAGGAAGTGATATGGTGACGGACAAACAACTCTCCGTGGGCCTCTGCGGCCTGACTTTCAAGAATCCGGTCGTGCCCGCCAGCGGCACCTTCGGCTTCGGGCTGGAACTCGCCAACAGCTTGGATCTCAATACCTTGGGCGGCATTTCCCTGAAGGGGACCACCCGCGAGGCGCGCTTCGGCAACCCAACCCCGCGCATCGCCGAGTGCACCGCCGGGATGATCAACTCCGTGGGCCTGCAGAACCCGGGCATCGAGGTGCTCGTCAACGACAAGGCCCCGGCCCTGCGGCGCATCTACGGGGGCGTGATCATCGCCAATATCAGCGGCTACTCCGTGGAAGAGTATGCTTTCAATTGCGCCCGGGCGGATGCCTGCCCGGCCATCGACCTGCTGGAGGTCAACGTGTCGTGCCCCAACGTGCACGGCGGCGGGATGGCCTTCGGCACGGATCCCAAGTCGGCGGCGGCGGTCACGGCGGCCGTCAAGGCCGTCACCCGCAAGCCCGTCTTCATCAAGCTCAGCCCCAACGTGACGGACATCGTGTCCATCGCCCGCGCCTGCGAGGACGCCGGGGCGGACGGCATCACGCTGGTCAACACCTTCCTCGGGATGCGCATCGACATCCGCAAGCGCAAGCCGGTGATCGCCAACAAGATGGGCGGCTTCTCCGGCCCCGCCGTCTTCCCGGTGGCCCTGCGGATGGTCTGGCAGGTGGCCCACGCCTGCGGCATCCCCGTGATGGGCTGCGGCGGCGTGCAGCGCGCCGAAGACGTGATCGAGATGATGATGGCCGGCGCCACGGCCGTGCAGGTGGGGGCGGAGAATCTCCGCAACCCGATGGCCTGCCCGGAGATCGTCCGGGCCTTGCCCGCTCTGATGGATACGCTGGGAATCAACAGTTTACAGGAAATAATCGGAATCGTATAATGGCAAAAGACGTGATCATCGCCTGCGACTTTGCGGGCAGGCGGCAGACCCTGGACTTCCTCGATGCGTTCGAGGGGCACCGCAAACCCTTCCTCAAGATCGGCATGGAACTTTTCTATGCCGAGGGACCGGACATCGTGCGCGAGATCAAGCGCCGCGGCCACCCCGTGTTCCTGGATCTCAAGCTCCACGACATCCCCAACACGGTGAAGAAAGCCATGCGGGTGCTCTCCGCCCTCGACGTGGACATCGTCAACGTCCACGCGGCCGGGACCATCGAGATGATGCGCGCCGCACTGGAGGGCCTGACGCGGGAAGACGGCACGCGTCCGCTGCTGATCGCCGTGACCCAGCTCACCTCCACCAGCGAGGAGCGGATGCAGCGCGAGCTGCTGATCGGGGCCGGGATCAATGACACCATCGTGAAATACGCGCAGAACGCGCGGGAAGCCGGCCTGGACGGCGTGGTCTGTTCGCCGCTGGAGGCCGCCATGGTCAAGCAGGCCTGCGGGCCGGAATTCCTGACCATCACCCCGGGTATCCGTTTCGCCGATGCGGCCAAGGATGACCAGGTCCGCATCACCACCCCCGCCCGCGCCCGCGAAATCGGCTCCGACTACATCGTGGTCGGCCGCCCGGTGACGGCCGCCCCCGACCCCGTCGCCGCCTATGACCGTTGTGTGCAAGAATTTTTGAATCAGTAAGATATGCAGAACCTCATCGCCAAAGAACTCCTCTCGATCGGAGCCGTTTTCCTCCGTCCGGAGGAGCCGTTCACCTGGGCCAGCGGCATCCAGAGCCCGATCTATTGCGACAACCGTCTCACCCTGTCCGCACCCGCCGTGCGCAACCTGATCGAAGCCGGGCTCGCCTCCCTGGTCCGGGAGCATTTCCCGCAGTGCGAGGCCCTGATGGGCACCTCCACCGCCGGCATCGCCCACGCCGCCATCACCGCCACCCTGCTCGGCCTGCCGATGGGCTACGTGCGCGGCGAAGCCAAGAGCCACGGCCGGACCAACCGCATCGAAGGCCGGCTCGAACCCGGCACCAAGGTCGTCGTCGTGGAGGATCTCATCTCCACGGGCGGCAGCGTGATCGACGTGGTGAACGCCCTGCGCGAAGCGGGCGCCGAGGTGCTCGGCATCGTGAGCATCTTCACCTATGGCATCAAGAAGGGCCTGGAGCGGCTTGCCGCCGCGCAGGTGACCAACTATTCGCTGAGCAACCTCGACGCGCTCGTGGATGTCGCCGTCGAGGAGAAGTATATCACGCCCGCCCAGAAAGAGCAAATTCTTGAATTCCGCAATACGCTATGAAACACCTGATTGACCCTACCGACCTTTCCAAGGAAGAAATCGACCAGATCGTCGCCCTGGCCGAGGACATCATCGCTCACCGCGAACGCTATCAGGGCAGTATGGCCCACAAGAAACTCGCGACGCTTTTCTATGAACCCAGCACCCGCACGCGGCTTTCGTTTACCGCTGCGATGATGGAACTGGGCGGCAACGTGCTCGGTTTTTCCAATCCCCAGAACTCCTCCGTCAGCAAGGGGGAGACCGTGCAGGACACCGTGCGCGTGGTGGGCTGCTTCGCCGACATCATCGCGATGCGCCATCCCATCGAGGGCGCGCCGCTGGTGGCCTCCGAAGTGTCCCGCGTGCCGATCATCAACGCCGGAGACGGCTCCCACAGCCATCCGACCCAGACCCTCACGGACCTGCTCACGATCAAGCGCGAGCTCGGCCACATCGACGGGATCACCATCGGCTTCTGCGGCGATCTCCGTTTCGGCCGGACGGTCCATTCCCTGATCAAGGCCCTGTCCCGCTACAAGGATATCAAGGTCGTGCTGATCGCTCCGCACGAGCTGCGCCTGCCGGACTATATCAAGGAGGATGTCTGCGACAAGATGGGCGTGAGCTATCGCGAGACCGAGTCGCTCGACGAGGCCATTCCGGAGCTGGACGTGCTCTACATGACGCGCGTGCAGAAGGAGCGCTTCCTGGACGAGGACGAGTTCGACCGCGTCAAGGACA
>CAMHIP010000088.1 GCA_946185205.1 uncultured Bacteroidales bacterium
ATCGTCTACGGCTCCTGCTGCATCGACGACGACGGCACCGGCCTCTACACCAACCGCCTGGGCCACGGCGACGCCATGCACATCGGCCAGATGGTCCCCGGCAGCAAGAAACTGCAGGTCTGGATCGGCCACGAGAACCGGGGCGTGGGCTCCGCGCTCGTGGACGCCGCCACCGGCAAGATCCTCTGGCGCGTCCCCTCCAACATCGACGTGGGCCGCTCCATGGCGGCCGACATCGACCCCACGAACCCGGGCTGGGAGATGTGGAGCAGCGCCTCCGGCGGCATGCGCAACTACAAGGGCGACATCGTCGGGAAACAGCCCAACTCCGTCAACTTCGCCGTCTGGTGGGACGGTGACCTGACGCGCGAGCTGATGGACCGCACCCACGTCCAGAAATACAACCCGCAGACCGGCGAACTCGACATCATCAAGGAATTCGAGGGCTGCCAGACCAACAACGGCTCCAAATCCAACCCCGCCCTGTCGGGCGATCTCTTCGGCGACTGGCGCGAGGAGGTGCTTCTCCGCTCCGAGGACAACCGGGAACTGCGCCTCTACGTGTCCACCGAGCCCACGCAGTACCGCTTCCACACCTTCCTGCAGGATCCGGTGTACCGGACCAGCATCGCGATGGAGAACATCTGCTACAACCAGCCGCCAGAGACGGGATTCTATTTCGGCGAAGAGCTGAACGGCAACTTCCGCGGGACCCGCGTGAAAGGCCGCAAGGTCGTGACGCCCAGGCTCCTGGAGGACGTCCTGCTGGACTCCGTGATCGTGGGCCGCGAGCGGATGCAGACGGTGCCGCAGGGTGCCGTCGGCAATCCCAACGGCACACCGGAACGTCCCCGTCCCGAAGGCCAGCGGCCTCCGCAGGGCGGCCAGCGTCCGCCGCAGGGCCAGCCCCAGTTCCCGCCGAAGGGCGACCAGGTGCCCGCACAAGGCATGCAGCCGCAGGGCCAGCGGCCTCCGCAGGGCCGTCCCGGCCTGCCGCAGGCACGCCCGCAGGACAACAGCTACCGCGACAACACCCCCGACTCGCTCGACCTCGCCAAGACGGCGCGGCCCGTGGCGGGCAGTTCCCGCAAGGGAAACAACCCGGTGCTCTTCCTGGTGGGTGATTCCACCACCCGCACCGGCACCCGCGGCAACGGCGACAACGGCCAGTGGGGCTGGGGCTACTACGCCCACGAGTGGTTCGACGAAGACCGCATCACCGTGGAGAACCACGCCCTGGGCGGGCTCTCCTGCCGCACCTTCTACCGCGACTGGTGGCCCGACGTGATCAAGGGCGTGGAGAAGGGAGACTACGTCATCATCCAGATCGGCCACAACGACAGCGGTCCCTACGACCAGCCGGGCGGCCGTTCCTCCATCCCCGGCACCGGCAAGGAGACCGTGCAGGTGACCCTGCGCGACGGCCGGGTGGAGACGGTCCTCAGCTACGGCGAATACCTGCGCCGCTACATCGACGAAGTCCGCGCGAAGGGTGCCACGCCCCTGCTCTCCACCCTCACCCCGCGCAACCAGTGGGATAACGGCAAGGTCCGCCGCAAGAACGACTCCTACAACCTCTGGATCCGCGAGGTGGCCGCCGAAAAGGACGTCCCGGTGATTGACCTGGAGGAGATCTCCGCCCGGGATTTCGAGTCCTGGAGCCACTTCAAGGTGGACTACATGTTCTACAACGACAACATCCACTCCAGCGCCTACGGCGCGGCGCACAACGCCTGGTGCATGGCCCGCGGCATCGCCGCCCTCCCGGACAGCGGCCTGAAGCAGTATCTCAAGCCGCTGGAGCTGCCGAAGCAGGAGTTCACCCGCGAACCGGGCAAGCCGGCCCTCATCGTCACGGGTGACAGCACCATCCAGAACACCGACTCCGATCCCGACGGGATGTGGGGCTGGGGCAGCGTGCTGGAGACGGTCTTCGATCCGTCCCGCATCACCCTGGTCAACGCCGGCAAGGCCGGCCGCAGCGCCCGCACCTTCCTCAACGAGGGCCGCTGGGACAAGGTCTATAACAGCCTGCAGCCCGGCGACTTCGTGGTGATCCAGTTCGGGCACAACGACATGGGCCGCGTCGGGCAGCCGCCCTTCCGCGCCGAGCTGGCCGGCGACGGCGACGAGAGCGATGTCGTCTTCATGCCCAACACGCGCACCTACGAGGTGGTCCGCAGCTACGGCTGGTACCTGCGCAAATTCATCGACGACGTACGCGAGAAGGGCGCCACCCCGATCCTCGTCAGCCTGACTCCGCGCAACGAATGGCCGCACGGCAAGATGGAGCGCCGCGACGACACCTACGGCATCTGGGTGCGCGACGTGGTGAAGAAGACCGGCGTGGATTTCATCGACATGCACAACATCACCGCCGACTATTTCGACTCCATCGGCCCGCAGGCCACCAAACCCTACTACAAGAACGACCACACGCACACCTCCCGCCTCGGCGCCGAGCGCAATGCGAAGTCCTTCGCCGAAGGGCTCCGCAAGGCGGGTCATCCGCTTGCCAAATACTTGAAATAGAACGATATGAGAATCAGACACCTTCTTACCGCAGCCCTTGGCCTGCTGGCGGCGTCGGCCGCTTTCGCCCAAAGCACGGACTGGTACACCCCCACCCGCGAGAACAAGCCGTTCGTCCGCTGGTGGTGGCTGGGCAGCGCCGTGGACCGCGAAGGTCTCACCTACAATCTGGAAGAATTCGCCAAGGCCGGCATCGGCGGCTATGAAGTCACGCCGATCTACGGCGTGCAGGGCAACGAAGCGAACGACATCGACTACCTGTCCCCGAAGTGGATGGACATGTACAAGTGGCTCGTGTCCGAATCCGCCCGGCTGGACCTGGAGTGCGACCTCAACAACGGCACGGGCTGGCCGTTCGGCGGCCCGCAGATCACCCCGGAGCTCGCCGCCCAGAAGATGGAGGTCACCCCGGAGGGGGTGAAGTCCGTCCAGACGGGCCAGAAGGTCAAGCGCGCCGCGCCCGGCGGCGAGGGTTTCGTCATGGACCACTACAACCCGGAGGCGCTGAAGGTCTATCTGGACCGCTTCGACAAGGCCTTCGCCCAGAGCGGCGCGAAATGGCCGCACACCTTCTTCAATGATTCCTACGAAGTGTATGGCGCCAACTGGACGCCGGCCTTCGCGGAGATCTTCCGGGAGCGCTACGGCTACGACATCACCCCCTACCTGCAGGCCCCCAAGCCCGGCAGCGACAGCTATGACCGCGCCATCGCGGACTACCGCGAGTGCCTGGGCGGCCTGCTCGTCGAGAACTTCATCGACCCCTGGATCGCCTGGTGCCACAGCCACGGTTCGCTCGTGCGCAACCAGTCGCACGGCTCTCCCGCCAACCTGCTGGACGTCTATGCCGCCGTCGATATCCCCGAGTGCGAGACCTACGGCCGCACCGTCTTCGACATCCCCGGCCTGCGCCAGGACCCCATCGGGCGGCCCAACGACGGCGACCCGGCCGTACTGAAGCTCGCCTCCTCCGCCGCCCACGTGGCGGGCAAGAAGTACACCTCCAGCGAGACGCTGACCTGGATGACGGAGCACTTCCGCACCTCGCTCGCCCAGTGCAAGCCCGAGATCGACCAGATGTTCGCCGCCGGCGTCAACCACGTCTATTTCCACGGCGCGCCGTATTCCCCGAAGGGGGCGGAGTTCCCCGGCTGGATGTTCTACGCCTCCATCAACATGTCGCCCACCGGCGGCATGTGGAAAGACGCTCCGGCGCTGTTCAAGTACATCGAGCGCTGCCAGGCCTTCCTGACCGCCGGCGAGCCGGACGGCGACTTCTATCTCTATTTCCCGGTCTATGACCTGTGGAGCAGCCGCACGGAGAACGCCTACATGATGTTCGACATCCATTCCATGGGCCGCACCATGCCCGAGGTCAAGGCCGCGATGAACGGGATCGTCGCCGCCGGTTTCGACGCCGACTACATCTCCGACAAGCAGCTGCTGGAGCGCGAGATCACCAAGCCCGTGATCGTGCCGTCCGTGCGCCTGATGCCCGTGGAGACCGTCCGCCGGCTCGCGGAGCTCAAGAAGCAGGGCGTGCCCGTGTATTTCATCGGCAGGGTGCCTTCGGACGTGCCCGGCCTCCACGACCTGGCCGCCCGCCGCAAGGCGTTCAGGCAGGCCGCCCGGGGCCTCGGCCGGCCCACGACCATGGAGAAGGTGTTCGCCGGCTACAAGCCGGAGACCTTCAAGAGCGAATGGGGCGGGCAGATGATCCGCCGCCGCAACGAGTGCGGGGGCTGGAACTATTTCGCCGCCATGCTGCAGAACCGTCCCGTTGACGGCTGGGTGAAACTCGCCACGCCGGCCGCCGCCGCGATGCTCTACGACGCCGTGTCCGGCACTTCCGGCCGCGCCCAGCTGCGCACCGCCGCCGACGGCTGCGCCGAAGTGCGCCTGCAGCTGCAGCCCGGCGAATCCGTCCTGATCAAGACTTTCCCGCAGGCCGTGGACGCTCCCGACTGGAAATATGCCGCCTCCTGCGGCGAGCCGCTCCCCATCGACCGCGCCTGGAACATCTCCTTCCCGGAGAGCGATCCCGCCATCCCCGGCAACTTCTTCACCGACAAGCCGCAGGACTGGACGAAACTCAAGCCGGAGGCCGCCAGGGTCAATTTCGGCACCGCCCTCTATTCCTCCGCCATCGACCTGCTCCATCCCGAGGAGGCCGACGAGTGGATCCTCGACCTGGGCGACGTGCGCGAGAGCGCCCGCGTGGTGATCAACGGCGAGGAGGTGGCGACGCTCTGGAGCGTGCCGTTCCGCGTCCCCGTCGGGAAATACCTGCGGCCCGGCATCAACCTGCTGGAAGTCTATGTGACCAACCTGCAGAGCAACCGCATCGCCGACTACGACCGCCGCGGCGTGAAGTGGCGCATCTTCAAGGACGCCAATGTCAACACGCTCGGTCCCAAGACCTTCGAGGGTTGGGCGACGGATCCTTCCGGCCTCTGTTCCGAGGTGAACCTGATCCCGGTCCACTACGACGTGCCGTCCTCCGCGGAGGTCATCGCCCAGGCCCGCCGGGTCAACGACTATTTCATGCACAAGTTCCCGGATCCGCTCCGCGTGGTCCCCTTCCCGTCCCGCCGCAAGGTCTATGAGGGCAATATCTGGACGCGCGGCGTCTATTACGAAGGGCTGATGGCCCTCTACGGGGTCGATCCGCAGCAGCGCTACCTGGACTACACGATGGACTGGGGCGACAAGTTCGACTGGGACATGCGCAACGGGCAGACGCTCACGCGCAACGCCGACAACTACTGCTGCTCGCAGGCCTACATCGACATGTACCGCATCTACGGCGAAGAAAAGATGATCCGGAATGTCACCGCCTGCATGGAAAACATCCTCGCCACGCCGGAGGCCGTCTCCGACTGGACCTGGATCGACGCCATCCAGATGGGCATGCCCGTGATGATCAAGTACGGCGTGACCATGAACAAGCCGGAGTACTTCGAGAAGGCCTGGCAGATGTACAACTGGGCCCGCGAACGCTTCCTCAACAAGGCCGAGGGCCTGTGGTGGCGCGACAAGGATTTCTGCCCGCCCTACAAGACCCCGAACGGCAAGGAATGCTACTGGGCCCGCGGCAACGGCTGGGTGGTCGCCGCCCTGGTGCGCGTGCTGCAGGAGCTGCCCGCGGACGATCCGCACAGGAGCGTCTATGAGCAGGACTTCCGGGACTTCTGCAAGGCGGTGGTCAAGTACCAGCGCGCCGACGGCACCTGGAATGCCTCCGTGGCCGATCCCGATGATTTCGGCGGTCCGGAAGCCACCGGCACCTCGCTCTTCCTCTACGGCCTGGCCTGGGGCATCAACACCGGCCGGCTCGACGCCGACGCCTACGGTCCGGCCGTCGCCCGCGGCTGGAACGGCCTCAACCGCATCTGCATCCACCCCAGCGGCTTCATCGGCTACTCCCAGGGCTCCGGCAAGGAGCCGAAGGAAGCCCAGCCCGTCACCTACGACCGCATCCCCGACTTCGAGGACTTCGGCACGGGCTGCTACCTGCTGGCTGCGAGCGAAGTCAGTAAACTGACCCGCTAGCGCGTTGCAACATATGTCCGTTCCCGGGCACAGGACCACGGTCCTGCGTGCCCGGGAACCGTTTTTGGGCCCTCCCGGGCACGGGACACCCTCCCCTCCCATCCCGGGGTGCACACAAGGCACTTTCGCACCCCAGCCCGATCCAAACCCCGGCCTGCGATAAAGGCAGGATGGGGAAACGGTGTGATTATTAACCGAATGATTATAAGCGCTTTAACAAAACATACCACATCATTTTATTCATGGTTAATTATGGCAAACAACTATGAGACAGCAAGTTATCGCTCACACGAATCTAACCGCGGCGGCTAGCGGTAAGTAGGGGGTGCGGCGTCGGGGCTGTAGGCAAGGTGCGATAGGCGTGAAAGGCGTGACATGCAAATGATTGATAGTCATGCGAAAATGCTGAAAAGGGGTACCGATTTTGGGCACCCCTTTTCGGGATAATCTACAGATTGTCACTCTATTACAGGTCACGGGATTAATCAGCAGCCAACAGCAACAGCAACAGCAACAGCAACAGCAACAGCAACAGCAACAGCAACAGCAACACCTCCCTCCCAGACAGCGTGACAGGTGCGAGGGTGAGGATGGTAACTGCGCACGGTGGCGCGTGAGAGATGCCCGGTCAAGCCGGGCATGACGGGTGAAAGGGGCAGGCTGGACGGGGAAACGGGCCGGGCAGGGCGGGATGGAAGATTTTATTTGAAGGTATCAGTTTTTTGTGTATATTTGTATGATTATGGATAAATCCCGATCTAAAGGAAACAAAACATACTAAAACTATCTCACACAATCACTATGGCAAAAGAAAAGAAATTCATCACCTGTGATGGTAACCAGGCGGCGTCGAACATCGCTTACCTGTTCAGCGAGCACGCTGCCATCTACCCGATCACGCCGTCCTCCACCATGGCGGAGAACGTGGACGAATGGGCTGCCCACGGCAAGAAGAACCTCTGGGGCGAGACCGTCAAGGTCACCGAGATGCAGAGTGAGGCAGGCGCCGCCGGCGCCGTGCACGGCTCCCTGCAGGCCGGTGCGCTGACGACCACCTTTACCGCCTCCCAGGGCCTTCTGTTGATGATCCCGAATATGTACAAGATCGCAGGCGAGATGCTGCCGGCCGTCTTCCACGTGTCCGCACGTGCCCTGGCGTCCCACGCCCTCTCCATCTTCGGCGACCACCAGGACGTGATGGCCTGCCGCCAGACCGGCTTCTGCATGCTGGCTTCCAGCTCCGTGCAGGAGGCCCAGGACATCGCCGCCGTGGCGCACCTGTCCGCCATCAAGGCTTCCCTGCCGTTCCTGCATTTCTTCGACGGCTTCCGCACCTCCCACGAGATCCAGAAGATCGAGGCCATCGACGAGGCCGAACTGAAGAAGATGGTCAGCGAGAAGGGCCTGGAGTATTTCCGCGCCCGCGCGCTGAACCCCGACGCCCCCGTGACCCGCGGCACCGCCCAGAACGGCGACGTGTATTTCCAGGCCGTGGAGTCCCGCAACCAGGTCTATGAGGCCGTCCCGGACATCGTGGCCCGCTACATGGGCGAGATCGGCGAACTGACCGGCCGCACCTACCGTCCGTTCGAGTACTACGGCGCCAAGGACGCCGAGTGCGTCATCGTCGCGATGGGCAGCGTCACCGAGACCATCAAGGAGACGATCGACTACCTCGCCGAGCACGGCCGCAAATACGGCGTCGTGACGGTGCACCTCTACCGTCCTTTCTCCGAGAAATACTTCCTCAAGGTCGTCCCCAAGAGCGTCAAGAAGATCGCCGTGCTGGACCGCACCAAGGAGCCCGGCGCCCCGGGCGAGCCGCTCTACCTCGACGTGCGCGCCATCTACCAGGGCAAGGAGAACGCCCCGCTGGTGATCGGCGGCCGCTACGGCCTCTCCTCCAAGGACACCACCCCGGCCCAGATCGTGGCCGTCTATGACAATCTCGAGCGCAAGAGCCCCAAGGCCGACTTCACCATCGGCATCGTGGACGACGTGACCTTCAAGAGCCTCCCGACCAAGGGCGAGATCTCCATCGTGAAGAAGGGCACTACCGAGTGCAAGTTCTACGGACTCGGCTCCGACGGCACCGTGGGCGCCAACAAGAACACCATCAAGATCATCGGCACGCACACCGACCTCTACAGCCAGGCCTACTTCGACTACGACTCCAAGAAGTCCGGCGGCTACACCTGCTCGCACCTGCGCTTCGGCAAGAAGCCGATCAAGGCCCCGTACCTGGTGGGCACCCCCGACTTCGTGGCCTGCCACGTCCCTTCCTACCTCGAGAAATACGACGTGCTCAAGGGCATCAAGGAAGGCGGCAGTTTCCTGCTCAACTCCCTGTGGAATGAAGAGGAGACCATCAAGCGCATCCCGGACGCCGTCAAGGCCGTGATCGGACGCAAGAACATCAAGCTCTACATCATCAACGCCACCAAGATCGCCCAGGAGATCGGCCTCGGCG
>CAMHIP010000089.1 GCA_946185205.1 uncultured Bacteroidales bacterium
GAATCGGAAGCGGCTCGGAACCAATCTCTTCGGAGAGCTGGAAGAACTCGAAGAAGCCCAGGCCGTAGCTCTGGAAGTAGTCCGGGAAGAAGCGGTGCGGGAAGGTGTATTCCCAGCGGTTCTCGTTGATCGGGCGGTTCTCGACGGGCCCGACCGTATTCTTCCAGTTGTAGCGCGTGGCGAGGTCCGTGCCCTCCACGATGCAGCCGCCCGGGAAGCGGAACACGCCCGGGTGCAGGTCGGCGAGCGCCTGGGCGAGATCCTTGCGCATGCCGTTGCGGTGCCCCATCCAGGTGTCGGTGGGGAAGAGGGACACGTGCTCGAGATCGACGGCCGTGCCGCGCGACTCCAGGAAGATCCGGAGCGTGGCCTTGGGATCCGTCTGCGCGGCGCGCATCACCACCTCGTACTGCTTCCATTCGCGGGAATCGACGGTGATGCGCTCCTGCACGGAGAACTGCTGCTCGCCGTCCGAGGCCGTGTTCACGAACTCCACGCGCAGGGAGACGCTGCCCCCTTCGGGCACGCGCGCCCACACGCTGAAGCGATAGCTCTCTCCGCCCTTCAGGCCGATGCCGAAAAAGCCCTCGTTGTCCAGGCCGGTCCACTTGTGCGGATGGCCGGGATCCTGGAGCCGGACGTAGTGCGGGTTGCGGTGGAACGGACCGTCGTCCCGGACCTCCACGCAGCCGAAGGCCTTCCAGCCCTGCAGGGCGTCCTGCGGGAACTCGAACGAGCGGTTCTTGACCAGCTCGGCATACAGGCCGCCGTCGGCGGCGTAGTTGATGTCTTCGAAGAAGATGCCGTACATCGTCGGCTGGATGGGCGCGCCCGGTTTGCCGAGGTTGACATCGAGCGTCTGCGCGGCGACGCCGAGCGGGAACGCCAGGGCGGCGCTGAGGAGGAGGGAACGGAAACTCATGGCAGGCGGGATCATTCTCCCCCGAGATCGGGGGTATAGTTATCATGGTTGGGGCCGGCGATCGCGTCGATCTCGACGCGGGCGCCGAGCGGGAGCGCCGCGACCTGGTAGCACACGCGGGCGGGCTTGTCGTCCGGGAAGAACTCGGCATAGACGGCGTTCATCGCGCCGAAATCGGCGATGTCCGCGAGCAGGACGGTGGTCTTGGCGATGTCGGAAAAGCCGAGTCCGGCGGCCTTGAGGATGGCGCCGAGGTTGCACAGCGACTGGCGCGTCTGCGCTTCGACGCCTTCGGGCATGCGGCCGGTGGCGGGATCGACCGGCAACTGGCCGGAAAGGTAGAGGGTGCCGTTCAGCTCCACGGCCTGGGAGTAGGGACCGACGGCCTTGGGCGCGTCGGGGGTGGCGATGATTCGTTTCATGTCGCTAATATACGAAAGATTTTTCGCATCTTTGCAGCATGAAACGATGGATGATCGCCGGAATGCTCCTGCTGGCGGCGGGCCTGCAAGCCCTCGCAGGGGAGCCCTATACATGCATGCGTCCCGGCCGCACGCTGGTGTATGAACGGACCAAGACCTCGAACGGCCGCCTGGAGCGGACCGTCACGATGCAATATACGGGTGTCCGCAGCGAAGACGGCAAGCGTTATGTGGACTATGTCTTCACGATGCGCGGCCCCGGCGGGGGAGTGCTCTACGGCGGTGCCACGCAGATGACCACGGTCGTCACCGCCGACGGCACCACGCTGCAGGACCTCGGCGCTTCGCTGCAGGCCGTGCTGCACAACATGTTTCCGGGCGCCGAGCAGGAAGTGGAGTCCGAAATGGCGCAGATGCCTGCCACGATGAAGCCGGGCGACCGGCTCCCGGACGCCCATTGCACGGTCAAGACCGGCATCATGACCCACTCGATCGACATCATCGAGCGGGAAGTCCTGCGCTTCGAGCGCGTGAGCGTGCCGGCGGGCGATTTCGACTGCGTGGTGCTGCGCGAGCACAAGATCGAGCGCGGCCTCGGCCGCAACCGCGACACCGTGTCGGAGAACTGGTATGCCCCGGGCATCGGCCCCGTGCGCCACGACTCCTATAAATATAACCGCGGCAATCCCCAGCTGGAGGCGACGGAAGTCCTGAAAAAGTATTAACTTTGCGCACTGATTCCTGTCCGAAATGACGAGACTGCACCGGCTTACCGCCTTCCTGTCGCTGCTGGCGCCCCTGGCGCTGGCGGGGCAGACCGTGCAGCCCTCCGACAGCACCGCCCGGGACCCCTTCCGCGCCGATGAGGCCGCGCGCCGTCTTGCCGAGGCCGGATTCGCCAACGTGCGCGCCGTGGAGACGGCGGATTTCACGGTCTTCACCGTCGAGAACGACTACTACAAGATCCCCGCGGAGGGCTTTGCCCGCGCGGTGCAGATCCTGGAGGGGAGCGGCCTGGACGAGAGCAAGCCCGTCAAGCTCATCGGCACCTCCTACAAGGTCCCCGAAGTCACGATGACCTACGACCCGGTCCTGGGCTCCTGGCGCACCACCAAGCGCCTGGATGCGTCCTGGGATGCCGTCAAGGGCCAGCCGATGCTTTCCGATTCCTTCGGCAAGGTCGATATCACCGTCTATCCGCAGGTCTCCCTGATGAACCTGATCATCACGCAGGTCTATCAGTCGCTGTGGCAGCTCAGCCCCGCGCTCGAGACCTCCCTCTGGCCGGGCGGCAAGATTACGCTGCAGGTCAAGGTTCCCCTCTACAACGACGGCTACGGCACGGGCGAATCCCTGGTTCACCCGGGGTTCCTGACCGTCTCGCAGCGCTTCCGCGACCCCTGGCACCTCAATATCTTCGGCAAGCTCACGGCCGGCGTGTTCAATTCCACGCGCATAGGCGTGGCGTTGGAACTGGCCTACTGGTTTCCCAACGAGCGTTTCTGGGTCGATGGCCGGCTGGGCTGGCTGGACCTGATCCGCTTCGGCCCGTCCAGCAACGCCCAGGCCGTCTGTCCGCTGCCCGCCGGCCTGGAAGGCTTCTGGGTGCACCCCAACGCCACCCCGGACTTCCGCTTCCTGTGGAACCTGGCCATCAACTACTATAATCCCTCCCTCCAGACAACGTTCCTGTTGCGTGCCGAACGCTTTGTTATCGGGGACACCGGCTTCAAGTTCGAGATGATCCGGCACTTCCGGCACTGTTCCGTGGGTTTCTACGCGATGAAGGGATTCGACCGGGCGGCGCACACCAACGGCGGTTTCCGTTTCCAGATCGCCCTGCCGCCCTACCGGCAGCCCCGCCACGGCTATGTCCCGCGCCTGACCACCTCCGGCCAGATGGGGGCGAGCTACAACGCCAACAACGAGCGCTACTACTACATAGAGTACCGCACCGAGGCCTCGGACAACATTATGAGCCGGAATTACTACAATCCCTATTATATTAATAGTCAGCTCGGGAAATAAACAGGGATTGTTGAAAAGATTTTTAAAAATATTTGGTTTTTCCATTTTTGTACGGTATCTTTGTCGCTCGTAAAGTAATATGCCTCAAAAGGGGCATGTTTCTTTGCGGAAAATAGTTAGGCAATAATTAAGTTTAATGTTTAATATTTATTTTAAAGAAATGAAAAAGTTTTTTTCACTCATTGCGTTAGTTGGTGTATTCGCCGCCTGCCAGCCTGAGGACCTTACCACGGCTTTCTCGGTGTCTCCTGCCAAGCTGACGATTACCGCGACCGCCAAGAGCCTCGCTCCTGGTTTCTCTGAAGGTGCTGTTACCTGGAATCCTTCCAAGGTGGTTGAGCTCACCGGTACCCCGGTCCTGGCTGCTGGTTCCACTACCATCACTGCCACCTACGCTGGCGCTTCCAATTCCGTGAACGTTGCCTATCCGCAGCTCCTCGCCGGTGCTACCGGCAACATCACCACCGATGTGTTCATCCCCTACAACTCTGGTGAGTATGAGATCAGCGTTGAAGAGGCTGAGGCTGATAGCGAGTACACTGTCAAGATGCTCCAGGAGGCCGCTCATGGCCATGGTGTCGCCACCAAGACCGTCGAGTTCGACGACGAGGAGTATAAGATTCCCATGCTCGAGAACGCCAACGAGTTCGTCCTCAATGACTCTTTCAAGTTCGTCACCTATGAGGGAACCGATCTTCAGGGTGAGCCTAAGATCCTCAACGATGATTTTGCCGACGATGTGACCGGTATCGCTCTTCTTTACGATGAGGGTATCACTGAGAAGGAAGAGACTAAACCTTTCTCCGTCTCCGCCTGGGCTATCTACAATGTGCTGAATGTCGTCGAGGAAGTGTCGACCGTTTACAATGTCGTTGCTACCCCGAAGGCTGGTGCGAATGTCCCTGAACTTCCCGAGAACGGTGTCGTCGGTACCTTTACCGCCGTGAAGAAGAACTCCGCCTTTCAGGTCTTCGAGTTCGCCCACCCGGATCACGCTTCCCACTATGTCGCTCCTGAGGACGGCCACTATCATGGCCACGGCCATGGCGACGGCAACAACGCCGGTGGTGGTCTCGTCATCGCTGAGTAATTCTGTAGAGGCTTTTGTTTAACGAAATTAAAAAGAACAAGATATGAAACTCAAAGCACTCGCATTGTCTATCGCTCTCGCGGCCGGCATGTTCGCCGCGAATGCTCAGACGGCCACCAAGGGCAATGATGTCTTTGTCGGCATCGGCGGCGGTATCATCTCCGTCTACAACCAGGGCTTCAACAGCCCCGCTTTCTACGGCAACATCATGGTCGGCAAGTACATCACGCCGGTCTGGGGTGTCCGTGGTGTCATCGGTGGTCCTTTCCAGACCCTCAACCAGAGGAATGGCAACGCCATGAACTTCGGTCAGGAGGGTACCTACTACAATGTCAAGAACAAGCTCTTCGGTGAGATCAACCTCGACGGTATGGTCAACATCAGCAACATCTTCGCTGACGACCTCGCCAAGTTCGATTTCTATGTGTTCGCCGGTCCGACCCTGAACCTTTCTTCCGTCGGCACCAAGTTCGTCCTTGATCAGAACGCCGCTACGGCTGTCATGGTCACCGACCAGAACTGCAACGGCCTGAAGGCCCGCGTCGGCGCCACCGCCGGTCTCGGTCTCGGTTACAACATCACCAACGCTTTCGAGCTCGCTCTCGAGGGTCGCTTCGGTGTCACCCCGTCCGTCTTCGGCGACGCTTCCCAGTACCGCAAGGCTGAGGGCACCGGCCGCGTGACCCTCAACGCCATCTGGACCATCGGTGGCAAGAACGGCAAGTTCGCCCGTGCTGCTGCTGCCGCTGCCGCCGCCGGCTACCTCTCCAAGGAGGCTGCTGACGCCCTGGCCCGCGACTACGCCGCCAAGAACCCGAAGATCGTCGAGAAGGTCGTCGAGAAGGAAGTCATCAAGGAGGTCGAGAAGTACATCAACAAGGAGATCCCTGCTTCCACCGCTGTCTTCTTCGACATCAACAAGGCCACCCTCACCCCGAAGGACAAGGCTCGCCTGCAGATCTATGCTGACGAGATCAAGAACGCTGACGCCAAGTTCGTCGTCTCCGGTTATGCCGACAAGAAGACGGGTAGCGTGAAGCGCAACCAGACCCTCTCCGAGCAGCGTGCCAAGACCGTGTTTGACTACCTCGTCAGCCTCGGTGTCCCTGCCAGCAAACTCGAGACCGCTGCCCACGGTGGCGTCGATCCGATCTTCTTCAACAACGATGTTCTCAGCCGTACTGTGATCATCAAGCCTGCGAAGTAATAATTTCTCTTTAGATAAATATTATTCTTCCCGAGAGCCCGCGACTTTGTTCGCGGGTTCTCATTTTTTGCCCCTGCGCGTGGATGTACTTGACATTATTTTCAAAATTATTTATATTTGCAAATGTATTTTAGGTATCATCCGCGATGCTCGAGGAGATCAAGTCAAATATCGCCAGGCTGGTTGCCCGCTACGAAGCAGAGAAGCAGCGTGCGGACCGGCTTGCCGCCCGGCTCGCCGAGAGTGAAGAGAAGTGCCTGAAGTACAAGGAGCAGATTACTGATTTGAACCAACAGATAGACAATCTTGAGCTCTTGCGCGCGTTCCAGGCCGCCGGCGATCCCAACGAATCCAAGGCCCGGATCTCCAAGTTGATCAAGGAGATCGACCGCTGCATCAAGCTGCTGGAAAGTTGACATGGCACAGGACATTACACTGAAAGTTGCGGGCAAGCCCTTCCGCCTCACTGCCTCCTCGCCTGAGATGGAGCAGCTGATGCGTCTGGCTGCCGCCGATGTGTCGGCCATGATGACCAAGTTCGATGCCCGTTTCCCGGACAGCAGTCCGGAGGACAAACTGGTCTTCGTGGCGGTGCAGGAGGCCGCAGGCAAGCTCTCCGCTCAGAAGAAGATGTCCCGTCTCGTCGAGGAGGTCGAAGCGCTGCAGGGCGATGTCGCCGCCTATCTGGAGGGAATGGAAAAGTAAAAGCCGTCAGGCCCATCTTCTGAAAACAACAAGTTCTTCGGAACCGGGTCCCCTCGCGTTGAGGAAGGCAGGCCCGCATCGACGGGAAGCCCGAGACAAAGCGGAGCCCAAATCTTATTCAGAGGCTTTCTGAAAGCTCGGCTGACGGCTTTTTTTCTTGAACAGTATCTGCCCCGCAAAGTGGACGGATACTGTTAATTTTATATATATTATGTTTTTGTACTACATCCTAGCAGCAGTTGCCGGAGCCGCACTGGCCCTTGCAATTTATATACTCGTCAGCCGCTCCGCGTCCAAGGGACGCGCGGACGCCATCATCGAGAAGGCGAACCTGGAGGCCGAGAGCATCAAGCAGCAGAAGATCCTGCAGGCCAAGGAGAAATTCCTCCAGCTCAAGGGCGAGCACGAGGCATTCGTGAACAAGAAGAACAACGAGCTCCGCGACCGGGAGAACAACATCAAGTCGCGTGAGGGACAGATCAAGCAGCAGCAGGGCGAACTGGACCGCCGCCAGCATGAGCTTGATTCGCAGAAGGGGCAGGTGAACGCCCTCAAGAACAAGCTGGACGCCAAGATGGAGGAGTGTGAGCGCGTGACCGCCCAGGTCAACAAGGAACTGGAGAACATCGCCGGGATGTCGGCCGAGCAGGCCCGCAAGATGCTGGTCGAGAATATGAAGGCCGAGGCCCGCACCGAGGCCCAGGCCTATATCAACGATACCATGGATGAGGCGCGGCTCAATGCCGCCCGCGAAGCGAAACGCATCGTGATCAACACCATCCAGCGCACCGCCACGGAGACGGCCATCGAGAATGCCGTCACGACCTTCCCGATCGACAACGACGAGGTCAAGGGCCGCATCATCGGCCGTGAGGGCCGCAACATCCGGGCCCTGGAGGCCGCCACGGGCGTGGAGATCGTGGTGGACGACACACCCGACGCCATCCTGCTGTCCGCCTTCGACCCGGTCCGCCGCGAGGTGGCGCGCCTGTCGCTGCACCAGCTGGTGATCGACGGCCGTATCCACCCGGCCCGCATCGAGGAGGTGGTGGCCAAGGTGAGCAAGCAGCTCGAGGACGAGATCCTGGAGACGGGCAAGCGCACCTGCATCGACATGGGCATCCACGGGCTCAACCTGGAGCTCGTCAAGCTGATCGGCCGCATGAAGTATCGTTCTTCCTACGGACAGAACCTCTTGCAGCACTCGCGTGAGGTGGCCAACATCTGCGCCATCATGGCTTCCGAACTGGGCCTGAATCCCAAGATCGCCCGCCGCGCCGGCCTGCTGCACGATATCGGTAAGGTCAGCGATCTGGATCCGGAGCTCCCGCACGCCATCCTGGGCGCCAAGCTCGCGGAGCAGTACAAGGAGCGTCCCGAGATCTGCAACGCTGTGGGAGCGCACCACGAGGAGATGGAGATGACATCCATCTACGCACCGCTCGTGCTCGTGGGCGATGCCATTTCCGGCGCCCGTCCGGGAGCCCGCCGCGAGGTGATCGAGTCGTATATCAAGCGTCTGAAGGGCATGGAAGACCTGGCGGCGTCGTATCCCGGCGTGACGAAGTCCTATGCCATCCAGGCGGGCCGTGAGCTCCGCGTGATCGTGGGCGCCGAGGAGGTCTCGGACGACCAGGCCGCGCGCCTTTCCACGGACATCGCGCAGCGGATCCAGGACGAGATGACCTATCCCGGACAGGTGAAGATCACCGTGATCCGCGAGACGCGTTCCGTCGCCATCGCCAAATAATCCTGCCCTATGTTCCGCCTTCTCCTTTCGCTCGCGCTGCTCCTGCAGGTCTCGCCGCAGATCCACTGGAAATCCGAGGTCAAGCAGGCGCCGGACGGCACCAACCAGCTGGTCCTGACCGGCGATCTCGATCCGGGGATCGATCATGTGACCGGCACGGTCACGTATATGCCCTGCGAAGGGGAGGCGTGTTATCTGCCGGTTGACTGGGATTTTGAGCAGTTCTTTACTGCGCAGCGCGCCTCCGGAAGGGGTTTGGGAAACGTCCCGGAACTCCCTGTCCGGAACAATGGTATAACACTGTCCGGTGACGGCACCGGAGCTGCTGTTCCGGAGCTGTCCGGAAAGGGTGGTGTCTCCGGCGACCGTAGCCACCCTCGGCTCCGTAAGAGGGAGGGGCCCGCTGCCGGAGGCAGT
>CAMHIP010000090.1 GCA_946185205.1 uncultured Bacteroidales bacterium
CCGGCGGTGACGTTGTCGTTGTAGAACTTGAAGATGCCCGGGATGTTGATGCCGTAGGGGCAGGGCATGCAGTACTGGCAGCCCGTGCAGGGCACCAGCGGATAGTTCTCCATGCGGTCGGCGATGTCCCAGAGCAGTTCCTTCTCCTCGTCCTTGAGGGGCTGGAAATCCAGGAAATTCTCCAGGTTGTCCTGCAGGTGCTCCATATAGGTCATGCCGCTCAGGGCACACATCACGCGCGGGAAGCTGCCCACGTAGCGGAACGCCCAGGAGGCGACGGAACGCTGCGGCTCGCGGGCCTTGAGCCGGTCAACCAGGTCGGCCGGGATGTTGGCGAGGGCACCGCCGCGCAGCGGTTCCATGATCACGATGGGGATCTCGCGCTTGTCCAGCTCGGCATAGAGGTAGTCGGCGCGGGTATTGCGCCCGGACGGGTGCCGCCAATCGACATAGTTCATCTGGATCTGGACGAAGTCCCAGTGGTATTTCTCATGCAGGGCCATCATCTGGTCGAAGCCCTCCTGGTGGCCGTGGAAGGAGAATCCGAAGTGGCGGATGTGCCCGGCCGCCCGCTCCTTGAGCAGGAAATCCACGATGCCGGAATCCTCGAAGCGGGTCTTGAAATCGTCTCCGCTGCTGATGGCGTGCAGGAGGTAGTAATCGATATAATCCGTCTTGAAGATCTCCAGCGAGCGGCGGTACATCCGGACGCAGTCGTCGAAGGACGAGGGGCCGAAGATGGACAGTTTGGTCGCAATTTTCCAGCTCTCGCGCGGATGGCGGTTGAGCGCCTCGGCGGAAGCCCGCTCGCTGTCGCCGCCCAGATAGACGGGGGAGGTATCGAAATAGTTGACCCCGTGGGCCAGGGCGAAATCCACCAGGCGGTTGACCTCTTCCTGGTCGATGTGGTTCTTGCCGTCCTCGCCCTTCTTCATCGGCCAGCGCATGCAGCCGTAGCCGAGGGTGCCGATGCCGGGATAGTTCTGCAGCATCGTGCCTTTGAGTTCCTGGTTGCCATCGAAAGTGGAGGCGCTCACGGTTTTCTCGGCGGCTCCGGGGGCGCAGGCGGCAACACCGAGCGCAGCGGCGCCCAGACCTGCGGATTTGATGAATTCTCTTCTGTCCATAGGGCTTATGCGTTGGTGTGGTGAACGGAAATGCCGCGCACGGTGATGGCGCTGACGGGACGGGACGGGCACAGGTTCTCGCAGGCGCCGCACCCGATGCAGTGGATCTCGGCGACGGCCGGGATCTTGTACTGGAGACCCTCCTGCTCCACCATACGGATGGCGCCGGACGGACAGTGGTAGGCACAGTTGCCGCAGCTGGCTTCGCCCTTGGCGGCGAAGCAGAGCTCGAGGTTGACGTGTGCCACGCCGATCTGGATGGACTGCTTCTGTTCCGGCTTCACGGGACGGATGGCACCGGCCGGGCAGACCTGGCTGCAGGCGGTGCACTCGGGGCGGCAGTAGCCCTTCTCGTAGCCCATCTGGGGCTGGAGGAAATGTTCGAAATCCGTCGAAGGGCGGAGCACCCCGTTGGGACAGGCGCTCACGCAGAGCTGGCAGGCGGTGCAATGGTCGTAGAACGACTTCACGCTCCCGGCGCCGAAGGGCACCAGGCGGGTGCCGCGCTCGGGGTTCTGCTTGTCGATGACGGGGGCGAGACCGCCCTGCATATGGTCCTGTGCCTTGGCGGCGAGGGCCGTGCCGGCGAGCACCGTCGTGGCGAGGAACGCCCGGCGCCCCGCGTCATTCGCCGGCTTGACCGGCGAATCTGCTTTCTTCCCGTACGCAAAACGGTATTGCAGCGCCCCCTCCTGGCAGTTGTCGATACAGTCGAAGCAGGTCACGCAACGGGAGTAGTCGATCTTATGGGCCTTGGTGTCGATGCAGGAGGCCTTGCAGCCCCGGCCGCAACGGCCGCAGTTGGTACACTTGGACGTGTCGATGGTCGGGCGGAAGAGCGAGAAGCGGCTCACCAGGCTCAGGGTCGTGCCCACCGGGCAGATGGTGTTGCAGTATTCGCGGCCCCAGAGCCATGCGCAGCAGAAAATCAGCACAAGCGTCAGCAGGCCCGTGACCAGCAGGGCCGGGACGACGGAGCCGGAAGCCACGCCCGCCACGCTGCGCACCACGCGCCCGTAGGCGCTGTAGGGAGCGATCAGGGCGATCAGCATCTGTCCGCTGACGAAGAGGGAGACGACCGAGAGGACGAGCACGCCGTAGCGCACCCATTTGTGTTCGGGGACGTAGTTGAAGCGCTTGAGATACTGCTTCAACTGCGGCTTCCGGTCGGAGCCGCTGTCCTTGAGCTTCTTGAGCTTGCGGGTCTGGGCGTCCTGCAGCCATTTGCCGCCGGTGCGGCGGATCCACAGGACCAGGTCCTGGAAGACGCCCATCGGGCAGATGACCGAGCAATAGACGCGGCCGAGAACGAAAGTGGCCAGCAGGATGAGCGCGACCACGGCCAGGTTCAGTGCGAGGGCCGAAGGCAGGAACTGGAGCTTGGCCATCCAGCCCCACCAGTCATGGCCAATGCCCAGGAACAGCAACGTGATTCCCACGAAGAAGACCGCTGCCAGGGCGATACGGAGTTTACGTAGCATATTCGGATAAAAACGATAAGTGCGATGTTACAAAGATAGACAGATTCCCCCAAAAACCTATTGCCGATTATTTCGTTTTCTTGGCAATTTCTTCAGAGGGTCTCCCCGGCATGGAGTTTCTGCCGGCGGGTCTCGGCGGAGTCGTGGCCGAAGAGCAGGCGCGGGCCCTCCACGCCCCGCCAGTAGTCCGTATCGAACAGGCCGGCCTCCACGGGACTCACATACGCGCCCTCGTGGTCGATCGCGAACGACAGATAGGTGATCGGATAGCCCTGCTCCAGGAACAGGCTCTCGTAGAACGTCTTCACCTCCCGCGCGACCGGCGGCACCTCGACCGCCTGACCGTACAGGTCCGTGGTCTGCGAAAGGATGCGGAGGTGGTTGGCCTCGCAGAGCGCCCGGGTGTATTCGTGCAGGAAGCGGGAATCCGTCTTGAGGTGGACGATGCCGCCGGGCCGCAGGAAGCCGCGGTAGCGCTCCAGGAAAAGGGGCGAGGAGAGCCGGGAGTTCTCGCTGCGGTACTGCGGGTCGGAGAAGGTCAGCCAGATCTCCGACACCTCGCCGGGTGCAAAGAAGGCCGTGATGAACTCGACGCGGGTACGCAGGAATCCGACGTTGGGCAGCGCATGCTCCGTGGCATATTTGGCGCCCTTCCAAAGGCGCGCGCCCTTGATATCGACGCCGATATGATTCCGCTCCGGGTTCCGTTCCGCCAGGGCGATGGTGTACTCCCCCTTGCCGCAGCCCAGTTCCAGGACGATCGGACGATCGTTTCCGAAGCGTTCCGCCCAATGCCCCTTGACGGCATGGTCGCGCAGGTGGAAATAGCCGTCGGCCAGCAGTTCCTGCGCCGATGGCTGAAGGAGGCAGGAGAAGGTCTCGTTCTCCGCGAATTTCCGCAATTTATCGTGTCCCATGTTCGTATCGCTTGTAGATGACGCCCAGCCCGGCAAAGCCCTCGTCCACCCCCACCGGGCGCACGCTCAGCTGCCAGTCGCCCGACTGCGCGGGCACCATGCCGCTCCGGTAGAGCTCCCGGGACCCGAGCGGCCCCACGGAGCGCATATAGACCGTCTCCGAGAAGCCGTCGCCGGAAGGAGCCAGCCACTGCACATTGAGCTGCAGGTTGTCCAGCCGCGTCCGGGCCGTGCGGCTGTAGAACCAGAAATCGTAGGCCGCCGTGGTATCCTGCAGCGGCAGGGTAAAGACGTAAATGCCGTCCCGGGCTTCGTCCCGGCGCAGGAACAGCTCCGCCCCGTCCGGCTCCGAGCAGGCCGGCAGCGCCAGCGAAAGTGCCAACGCGGCCAGCACGGTCCCGAACAGGCGCCGGCTGCGCATCTTATTCTGCGGTTTGTTCCGCCTTGGGCGGCTTCTGCCCGCCGCCTTTCCGGCCGCCCTGACGATTCCGGCCGCCCTGGGCCTTCACGCCCTCCCCGGAGCCGCCTTCCCTGGCACCTTCCTTGACGCCTTCTTTGGCGCCCTCCTTGCCGCCACGCCCTTTGGCGCGGTTCTTCCCGCCGCGGGAGCGCTTGCGCTTGGGCGCGTCGAAGCGGCTGATGCTGTCGTCTCCGACCGCCGTCACGAACTCGGGCACATACGGCTCCGGCTCGCTGCGCAGGGATTCGGGCTTCTCGCCGTTGCGGTTCATCTCCAGGATATCCCACACCTCGGCCGCGTCCAGGGGGTAGAGGTCCGCGTCGGAGGTCTTGTCGTAGGAAAAATACATCACCTCGCGCAGGATGTCGGTCTTGCGCAGCCACGCCAGGCCGTCCTCGAACTCCAGCGGACCGTTGAGCTTGGGGATGCGGGACTGGGCGTCGAGGTAGGTCGCCACCTCGTAGTTGAGGCAGCACTTGAGCTTGCCGCACTGGCCGGCCAGCTTCTGCGGATTGAGCGAGAGGTCCTGGCAGCGCGCCGCCGCCGTGGAGATGCTCTGGAAAGAGGAGATATAATTGGCGCAGCACAGCTCGCGGCCGCAGATGCCCAGGCCCCCGATGAGGCCGGCTTCCTGCCGCGCGCCGATCTGCTTCATCTCGATGCGGATGCGGAACTCCTCGGCGAACACCTTGATCAGCTGGCGGAAATCCACGCGTCCGTCGGCGATGTAGTAGAAGATGGCCTTGGAGCCGTCTCCCTGGAATTCCACGTCGCCGATCTTCATCTCCAGGCCCATTTCGGCCGCGATGCGGCGGGCCTTGATCATCGTGTCCTGCTCGCGGGCGATGGCTTCCTGCCACTTCTCGATGTCGCTCTGGCGCGCCTTGCGGTAGATCCGCTTGAACTGCGTCGTCTCCGGATCGATCCCGCGGCTGCGCATCTGGCGGCCGACGATCGGGCCCTCCAGCGTCACGATGCCGAGGTCCTGGCCCGTCACCGCCTCCACGACCACCAGGTCGCCGAGCCGGACATTCTGGCCGGAATCGTTGATATAGAATCCCTTGCGGGTGTTCTTGAAGCGCACCTCGAACAGGTTGCGGAAGGTGCCGTCGGAGGCGTCCTTCAGCCAGTTGTAATCGCCGAGCTTGCAGCAGCCGGCACGGTAAGTACAGCGGGTCTCGCCCGTCTCCTCCTCGTGCGTGACCACGCAGCCGCGGAAGCAGTCGTATTGGATGGATTCGTTGGTCGTCATATCAGTAAAAACAGTCGGTCGGCCAGGTCGGCGAAGAGGATCTTCAGGTTGACATTGCGGCCGATCAGGGTTTGTGTCCGGTCCAGGGCCTCCAGGGCCTGGCGCGGGAAAGTCTTGCGGCATTTGGCGGCCCAGCCGCGGGCCTGCGGGGAGATCTCCCCGGCACCTTCGATCCCCTGCTGCGCCAGGAACACCTGACGAAGCCGGTCCGCCGCGAAGGTGCAGAAGGATTTGGCCTGCTCCCGGGAGAGGGCGGCGAGGCGCTCGGACACTTCCAGGGCGCCCAGCAGGTCTTTGGCCAGCAACGCGGCCATCAGCTCGTCCAGGAGTTCCGCATCCGCGAAATCCGGGCCCGCAGCCGCCCCGGCGGGACGGATACGGATGCGCTGGCAGCGGGACGAGATCGTTGTCAGCACACGTTCCATCTGGTGCGCGATGAGCAGGAACTGCGTCTGTGCGGGCGGCTCTTCGATCATCTTGAGCAGACGGTTCGCCGCTTCGGCGTTCATCCGCTCGGGCAGATAGATCACCACGGCCCGCCAGCCGCCTTCCAACGCACTCAGGGACAGCTTCTCCAGCAGACGGCGCGACTCCGTGACGGCGATCATCGGGATCTTGCCTTCGATGCCCAGGGCCTCGGAGAGCTCCGCTTCGCGGAAAGACGGATGCGCCGCCACCAGCCGGCGGAGCGGCTCCATATACTGCTCGGAGAGCACCCCGGCCGCCGTCGGGAAGACGAAATGCACGTCCGGATGGATCAGTCTGGCGATTTTGCCGCAGGACGGGCAGCTCCCGCAGGAGTCGCCGCCGCTGCGATGCCGGCAGAACAGGTATTGCAGGAAAGCCAGGGCCATCGGGAAAGCGCCGCCGCCGTCATCCTCGTGGAAGAGGATGGCGTGCGGGATGCGCCCGGAATCGACCATGCCGACGAGCGCCTGCTTCACGTCTTCGTTGCCCTGTATCTGCGAAAAAGTCATACCTGTCTGAACTGGTTGTAGCGGGCGATATCGGCCAGGTACTCCCGGGCCGGACTTTCAGGGAACGCCTCCAGCGCCCGCACGGCGCGTTCCACCCAGGCTTCCAGCTGCCTGGCAGCATATCCGATGCCGTCCCGCTCCGCCACGAAGGCGCGGATGACATCGCAATACTCCGGATGGGACGGGATCTCCCGCACCATCGCGCGGATTTCCGCCTCGCGCGGCGAATCCTTCAGGGCCCCCAGCAGCGGAAGCGTGATCTTCTGCTCGCGCAGATCGACCCCCACCGGCTTGCCCAGGGCATCCGTCCCGGCATAGTCCAGGATATCGTCCTTGATCTGGAAGGCGGCGCCGCAGGCGGCGGCATAGGAGCGGGCCGCGGCGCGCTGCGCGGGCGACGCCCCGACAGACAGCGCCGCCGTCTCCGCGGCGACGCAGAACAGCGAAGCCGTCTTGCAGTGGATGATCCGGAGGTAATCCTCCTCCGTCGTGTCGCCCGAAGAAGCCTTCTCCAGCTGCAGCATCTCACCCTCCGCCAGGTCCACCAAGGTCCTGGAGTACAGGCATATGGCATCGTCGTGCCCGTCGGAACCGAGGATCAGTTCGACGGCCCTGGCCAGCCAGTAGTCCCCCACCAGCACGGCCGCACCCGGGCCCAGCAGGGCCGACACGGTCGGACGGCCGCGGCGCTCGGCGCTCCCGTCGGCCACATCGTCATGCATCAGCGTGGCGTTGTGGAAGAGCTCCGTGGCAGCGGCGAAACACCGGCTCGCCTCCACGGGGGTCCCGATCGCGCGGGCCGTCAGCAGGGCGAGCATCGGGCGCAGCAGCTTGCCCGAATTGGACAGGAGCCGGTCGTTGGTATCTTCCAGCAGGTTGACGTCGGTATGCAGATGTTCCCGGATCAGGGCCAGCGTGCCGTCCCAATCCGGTCCGAGGTAGTTGATGATGTCCTGCCTGCTCACAACAATGCCGTCAGTTGCTCCACCGTCTCCGGGAAATGCACCAGGGCGCGGGAAGCCGCGTCCAGCATGCCCCTTTCCACATACAGATCCAGCTGGAGCTTGAACGGATCATAGAATCCGTCCATATTGAAAATGATCACTTTGCCGGAATACTTGCCCAGCTTGGCCAGGCAGTAGGTCTCGGCCACTTCGTCCAGCGTCCCGATGCCGCCCGGCAGGGCGATCGCGACATCCGTCCCCTCGCGCATCACGTCCTTGCGCTCCGACATCCGGTCCGTCCAGATGCACTCCGTCAGCTGCGGATGCTCAAACCCCTTCATGAAACGGGGGATCACCCCGATCACGCGGACGCCGTGCATCAGCGCTTCGTCGCAGACGTGGCCCATCGTGCCGCGCCAGGATCCTCCCGAAACGATATCATATCCTGCCAAACAAGCTGCGCGGACAATCTTCCGCGCAGCTTGGTTATAGGCCGGATCGATGTCGGAACTGGAGGAGCAATAGATAACTGCCCGCTTGTCCGACATATCAGACATTAGAAGAGGATGGCGACGGAAGCGGCGATACCGCTGGCCTTCTGCTCAGCAATCGTGGACTTGACACCGGCGAAGTCGATGTTCGTGCCATACATGGAGCCCATGTTCCAGAAGTACTTGGCAGAGACCTGGACATGCTTGATCAGCTCGACGCCGACACCCAGGCCGACACCGTACTCCAGCTTGCTCTTGATATTGTTCCAAGTAGACTGCGGATCCTTCGCGAGGCTGCTGTTGACCTGGTTGGTGATGGCATAGCCGACGAACGGCTCGGCAAAACCGTAAATCCGGGCGACACCCAGGTTCAGGCCGGCCTGGAGCTGAACGGGCACCTCAACATAGCCGGTCTTGTAGTCCAGCTCCGTGGCACCGATATTGGCGACATTCAGCTTCGTACCCTTCATGTTATAGAGGATGGACGGCTGGATGGCGATCAGACCAAGGTCCAGCTTGTACGTAATACCCACATGATACTGGGTGATATTCTGAGTCTGAACATCAGCCACGGCATCCTTCAGGTTGGAGGAGGAAGAAGTGATACCGGCTACCACACCGAACTGGGCGTGTGCGCTCACTGCGATGAGCAGGGAAGCGACGATAACGATAAATTTTTTCATTTTAATGATTGGTTAAAAGAAAGGTTTACATCAATTTCTGCAGACGTTCCACGATCTCCTGCTTGGAGACGACGCCGACCGTGCGGTCCGCCAGCTGCCCGTCCTTGAAATAAAGCAGGGTCGGGATGTTGCGGATGC
>CAMHIP010000091.1 GCA_946185205.1 uncultured Bacteroidales bacterium
GAGTTCGCCTGCATTGTTCAGAAGAACACAGGCATTGTCGTCGAAACGGATGTAAGAACCGTCAGCGCGGCGGATCTCCTTCTTCGTGCGCACCACAACTGCCCTCGAGACGGTGCCTTTCTTGGCGTCGGAGCCAGGGATAGCACTCTTGATTGCGACGACGATGGTGTCGCCGACCGTCGCATAACGGTGGTGGGTTCCGCCAAGTACGCGGATGCAGAGGACTTCCTTCGCACCGCTGTTGTCGGCCACCTGTAAACGTGTTTCCTGCTGTATCATACTATGCTATTTTGCTTTTTCAACGATTTCAACTAATCTCCAGTTCTTGGTCTTGCTCAGCGGGCGGGTCTCCATGATGCGGACGGTATCACCTTCACCGCACTCATTCTTGTCGTCCTGGGCAACGAACTTGGTGGTCTTCTTGACGAACTTGCCGTACAAGGGATGTTTCTCTTTTCTTTCAACGGCAACGATGATGGTCTTGTCCATCTTGTTGCTGACCACCACTCCGATTCTTTCCTTACGAAGATTTCTTTCCATGATTGTCTGATTTATTTCTGTTTTTCTTTCTCAGCAAGGATCGTAATCATGAGGGCGATATCCCTTCTGGTCTTACTGATTTTGGAAGTGTCCTCCAGCGGAGAAATCGCGTGATTGATTTTCATGGTGTCGAGATTGTCCTTCTCGATCTGGATGCGGTCGCGCAGGTCTGCTACAGACATTTCGCGAGCTTCAGCTGCTTTCATTACTCTTTCTCCATTAATTATTCGACATAATCCCGGCGCACGACGAACTTCGTGGCGATCGGGAGCTTGTTGGCGCCAAGGCGCATGGCCTCTTTGGCGATCTCGAGGGAAACGCCCTCGGCTTCGAAGATGATGCGGCCCGGAGTGATCGGAGCGACGAATGCGTACGGATCGCCCTTACCTTTACCCATACGGGTATCGAGCGGCTTCTTGGTGATCGGCTTCACAGGGAAGACGCGGATCCAGATCTGGCCTTCGCGGTTCATCTTACGGGAGATAGCCTGACGGGCAGCTTCGATCTGCTGGGCGGTCAGCCAGCAATTCTCAAGGGTCTTGATACCGAAGGAACCGAACGCGAGCTGGTTGCCACGCTGGGCGTTGCCCTTCATGCGGTTCTTCTGTTCCCTTCTAAACTTGGTTCTCTTAGGTTGTAACATCTCAGTATTACTTTTAAATTAATTTCCATTAAATCCCTCATAATCAGCTTCTTACGCGGCATGAAGCCGATTTTTGGGACTGCAAATTTAGTAAAAATTCTTGAATTATCATCATGTTTTGCAAAATAATTCAAACTTTTTCGACACGGAATATGAATACCCAATCCGCGTTTCTTCAATCACTTACAAACTCTGTGAAAAACTTTTTTCCTGCATTTTCGACCGGACCTCCGCCTACTGCCGGACAAAGAAAAAAGGCCTCCGGGAAGGAGGCCTCTTCCTGCCCGCGCGGGCAGTGTCCCGAGACGTGCCGGGAGCCGCTATTCTGCGGAGAGCTCTTTGAAGGACTCGCGCCAGATGGGAATGCCGCGGACCATGAAATCGATCGCAGCTTCGATGAATTCGGTCATGTCGTTGTCGCCCTGGCCGATATAGGTGTCGGCATAGAGCGTGACGCCGCCGCCGCTGTTGATCGCGGCGCGGACCAGCTTCTTGCTGCGCGTGAAGTTGTTGCAGGCGATCAGCGCATTGTCCAGCTCCGCTTCGTTCTCCAGGTCAACCTCGTAGATGTAGGGAGCCATGAAGCGGAGAAGCGTCGGGTCGTCGGTGTTGTTCTCGGCATAGAACGTATAGCCCTGGACCTTGAAAGCCACGTCGTTGTCTTCGTCAATCTCGGGCCGGTAGCCCTCTTTGGAGAGATAGTCATAAGCCATGCGGGCGGCTTTGCCCAGCACGGAGAGGTCCTGCGCCGTGGCGCAGACGGCTGCCAGGGACAGCGCAAGTGCAAGGAGGATCTTTTTCATATCAAACACAGTTTGCTCCAAAGATAAGCATTTCCCGGACAATTCCATCGGAAAGGAAAGGGATTGCACGAATTTTGTTACCTTTGCCCCGCATGACGTGCAAAGGGCTCATACTGCTGATCCTGCCGCTGGCGCTGCTGCCGGCGGTCCCCGCCGGAGCGCAGGACACCCGACAGGAGGGCCTGGAAGCCGTCCGGCAGGCCCGGCGCCCCGTGCGCGGCACGCCGATGTACTTCGAGCGCGACGCAAACGGCGACACCGTGTTCATGGAGACGCTCGACCCCGTGTGGATCTTCCCCCGCGGCCGCCGGATGCGCGACGGCGACTGGCGCAAGTACTACAAGCTGGTCTATAACTTCAACAAGGTCTATCCCTACGCCCTGGTGGGCCGCAAGATGATGGCCCAGGTGGACAGCACCATCGCGGCCGACGTCAGCCGCCGGGCCGAACGCACCCGCTACGTCAACGACGTCGAGAAGGAACTTTTCCGCCTTTTCGAAAAGGACATCCGCAACATGACCATCTCGCAGGGGCTCGTGCTGATGCGCCTGGTGGACCGGGAGTGCGGCATGAGCGCTTTCAGCATCATCAAGACCTACGAAAGCGGCTTCGCCGCCAATTTCTGGCAGCTCGTGGCCCGGCTCTTCTCCCAGAACCTCAAAACGCGCTACGACCCCTCCAAGGGAGAGGACGCCAAGATCGAAGAACTCTGCAAGATCTGGGATTCCGGCCAGTGGGACGCCTTCTATTTCTCCATCTTCATGGAGCGGCCCCGCAAGACCGTCATTCAGCGGGATTCGCTGGAGAGCGAAGTTCGAAAGAGGTCCCGTTGAACACGCCGCAGGGCATGCCCCCGTCCAGCCAGTCCTTGAGGACCAGCAGGCGCGCGCCCGTCGGGAGCGTCAGGTCCGCCGCATCGTGGAAATGCCCGAACACGAAATAATCGACGTGCGTCCGCTCCGACTCCGCCACGGCGAAGCGCCAGAGCGGCTCCTGCTCACCCCGGAACGTGTAGGGATGGTGCCGGCGGCGGTTGGAATTGGACCAGCCCAGCCCGAAGCGGAAGGCCAGCCAGGGGTGCAGGGTGCTGAAGAGCCGCTGCGCGAGGCGGCAGCGGAAGATCTTGAGCATCAGCGTATAGCCGAATGGCGCCCCGCCCAGCAGGTCGCCGTGGCCCAGGCAGAAACGCTTGCCGCCGATCGTCACATGGTACGGCTGGTCGAAGCGGTGCATTCCGAGACTCTCGAAGTAGGAATAGGTCCAGATGTCGTGGTTGCCGGGACAGAACCAGACCTGCACGCCCGCATCCATCAGGTGCAGCAGCTCCGCGATCACCCGGGTCCCGTAGCGCGGCACCACGTCGCGGTATTCGTACCAGAAATCCCAGATGTCGCCCAGCAGGTACAGGGCCTGCACGGACTCCGCGGGAAGTCCCTTCAGGAAGGCGATGAAACGCGCCTCGCGCTCTTCCGGGTCCTTCAGGCGAAGGCCCAGATGCACGTCGGAGACGAAATAGACCAGGTTGCGCTCCGCCATCACGCCAGCCAGATCAGCACGGCCGCACCGACGAGGGCGCAGTAGAGGCCGAACCACTTGAGCTGCGCCTTGCGCACGAGCGCGATCATCACCCGGCAGGCGAACAGCCCGGACAGGAAAGCGGCCGCGAAGCCCAGCAGCAACGGCAGCGCCCCGACCGAAGAAGCGACCATCTCGCCGCCCACCAGGTCAAGGAAGGTCTCGCCCAGGATGGGCACCAGCACCATCAGGAAGGAGAACTGGGCCATGTGCTCGCGCTTGACCCCGCACAGCAGGCCGGAGGAAATCGTGGTCCCGGACCGGGACAGGCCGGGCAGCACCGCGCAGGCCTGGCCGATGCCGACCACGAAGGCCTGCCAGAAGGAAATGCCGTTGCGGCTTTCCTTTACCGCCGCCGACACGCGGGCGGAGAGCCAGTCCGAGAGCGTGAGCAGCACGGCCGTGACCAGCAGGCAGACGCCGACCACCGCCATAGAGCTGAAGGCGGCTTCCACCTTGTCCTTGAAGAACACGCCGACCACGAAGACGGGAATCATCGACACGCACAGTTTGGCGATGTAGTCGGTCTCGTCGTTGTACTGGAACTTGAACAGCCCGCACAGCAGCTTCCAGATCTGTTTGCGGAACACCACGATGGTCGCCAGCACCGTGGCGGCATGCACCGTGACTTCGAATATCAGGTCGCCGGACGGCTCCACGCCGAGCAGCGCCTTGCCGATGGTCAGATGGCCGCTGCTGCTGACCGGAAGGAACTCGGTCAGGCCCTGGACCAGGCCGAGGATGATTGCTTCAAACCACTCCATAGTTTATTTCTCCTGTTTCCTGCCCTTGCACACTCCCACGATGGCGACGACTTCGACCACGATGCCCGCGAGGATCAGCACCGGTGCGGCGACGAGCCGCCGGAAATCGAACATGGCATAGTTGAACACCTGCGGGTCTGCGGAACCCCCGCCCGTCATCAGGATGTAGCCGGCCACCATCACGAGCACGCCGGCGAGCATCAGCTTCAATTCTTTCGCCCCCAGGGCCATTTTATCTTTATTTTCCATATATCAATAGTATAAGTCGTCCTTGGAAGCCGCCACGAGCCGGTTGACCACCAGCGCCGTGGAGACCACGCAGAGCAGCACGCCGGCCACGACGACGATGCCGCACACCAGCAGCAGCTGCTTCAGGTCCACCAGGGAGGCCAGCTCCGGGAACGAACGGCGGGCCGCCTCGAGCAGCGCCCACAGCATCCCGACCGCGAGGACGGAGGACGCCAGGCCCTGCAGCACGGCCGCGCGCACGAAGGGAGCGCGGATGAAACCGCGCGTGGCGCCGACCAGTTTCATCGTGTGGATGGTAAAGCGCCGGGCGAACACGCTCACGCGCACCGTATTGTTGATCAGCACGAACGAGATGAAGAGCAGCAGCAGGATGAAAACGCCCAGCACGATCGAGATCCGCGCCAGGTTGGACGTCAGGGCTTCCACCACCGTCTGCTGCGTCTCGACCTCATCGACCAGCGGGGACTGCGACAGGCCGCGGGTCACCAGCGCCAGACTGTCCGGATGCACATAGTCGGCCTCCAGCGTGACATCCACCGACACGGGCACGGGAGAGGTCTCGAACACGTCCAGGAAATCCTCCCCGAGCATGTCTTTCAACTCCTCGGCCCCTTCTTCACGCGTAATCACGCGCGCGTTGTGTACATAGGGAAGGGCGCCGAGCGAGGCGGCCCAGGCCTGCGCCTGCGCATCCGTGGCCTCGTCCTTGAGCAGGACGGAGACGTGCATGTTTTCCTTCAGGTATCTGGATACGCTGCGCGCATTGACGGCGAGCAGGGCGGCAATCCCGGTCAGCAACAGCACGAGGCTGATACTGATCACACTGGAGAGGTAGGCATTGACTATGCGTTTCCTCATCAACTTTTTCTCCGGCCGGGCCATATTCCTCCAAATTAGACCTCAAAGATAGTGAAAAGACGAATAATTGAAAAAAAATTCTTATCTTTGTGGTTATGAGCGATATTAAGCAGAAAATCCTTTTTGTCAACTCCGAGATCTTCCCGTATCTGCCGGAGTCCGATATCGCCAATGTCGGCCGCTATCTGCCGCAGGGCATCCAGGAACGCAAGCGGGAGATCCGCTCGTTCATGCCGCGCTACGGTTGCATCAACGAGCGGAAGAACCAGCTCCACGAGGTGATCCGCCTCTCCGGGATGAACATCATCATTGCGGAAGTGGACCGGCCCCTGATCATCAAGGTGGCCTCCATCTCCTCCGCGCGCATCCAGGTCTATTTCATTGACAATGAGGATTATTTCCGCCGCAAGCAGACTTTCTGCGATGCCGCGGGCAAACCTTTCGAGGACAACGACGAGCGGACGATCTTCTTCGCGCGCGGCGTGCTCGAGACCGTCAAGAAACTCCGCTGGGCGCCGGACATCATCCACTGCCAGGGCTGGATCTCGCACCTGCTGCCCGCCTACCTCAAGAAAGCCTACAAGGACGACCCCATTTTCTCCTCCAGCAAAGTGGTCCTGTCGCTGTATGACGACACGCCCGCCACGCCGTTCCATCCCGACTTCGCCGCCAAGGCCTGTTTCGGCGGCCTCACCCGGGAGGACCTCGCGGCGCTGGAAGACCCCACTGGCATAAATCTTGCTAAAATGGCCGTCCAGTACGCCGACGGTGTCATCCTGGGCGCCGAGCAGATCGAGCCCGAGATCCTCGACCACTGCAAGTCGCTCGGACGCCCGGTCCTCCCCTTCGACCGCAAGGCCCTGGAAGACGGCAGCTACATCGACGCGTACTGCAGTTTTTACGATGAACTTTAAGATGAAGACAAGACTCCTTGTTCTGGCGGCAGCCTCGCTCTGCTGCCTGTCCTCCTGCATAGAGACTGACAGCACCCTCGGCGGCAGTTTCGTCCCCGCCGTGGAGACCTACTCCTTCCATACCGTGGAGATTCCGCTGGAGGACATCTCCATGCAGATGGCCGACAACCTGTCGGGCTATTCCGACGCGCGCCTGACGGTCGGCTCCGTCCGGGAGCCGGAATACGGCCTGACGAGCCGCGCCAGCGCCGTGACGCTCATCCCGATGTTCATAGACGAGCTGGAGATCGGCAAGAACCCCGTCTTCAAGCGGTTCCACTTCTCCATCGCCCGCGACACGACCTCCGTGCTCGACGCCACGCAGGCAAACATCCTGCAGAACCTGCACGTGTATGAGCTGTCCGCGCCCATCGACCCGTCCACGGACTACGACAGCAACAAGCCCCTTGCGCACGGAGACGTGCCCATCACCCGGGGCACTCCGGTGTACAACGGCACCGATTCCCTCTCGTTCGACTTCTCCGAAGAGTTCGGCAAGCGCTTCCTGTCGATCACGGCGGACGACCTGAAGGACATCGAGACCTACCTCAAGAAATTCCCCGGCATCTACCTGGAAGCCGACGAGCCGGAAGGGGACGGCGGGCGCATCAACATGTTCGACGTCCAGCTCACCTACGACAAGAACAACGAATACATCCTGGGCAACTACGCATCCCTGAGCTATTCCGCCGAATTCAAGGGCGTGCGCAAGGACACGACCATCCACTTCTGGTACGGCGCCACGGACTTCTTCGACATCGACTCCCTGTTCGACGCCTACAGCGGCACCTTCCCGCAATACGCCCTCAACTACACGGGCCAGCAGACCCGCGAACGGGCCGGAAAAGCGACGGACAAGATCCTGATCGAAGGCGGCGGCGGACTGAAGCCCGTCATCTCCGCCCGCGCGCTCAAGCGCCAGGTGGAGCAGGCCATCATCCAGGAGGGGGGCGACCCCTCGGAAGCCGTGATCAACAAGGCCTCGATCATCCTGCCCTTCGACTTCCCGGAGGACTACGAACAGATGAATTACTGGCCGTTCCGCCTCTCGCCCACCTGCCGCTTCGTCAGCGAAGACGGGGAGACGACCACCTACATGGGACTGACCGACTCCAGCTCCAGCGACGAGAACCAGGGAGACGTGGACCGCTCGCTGATCCGCTACGCCCCGGACATCACCTACCACATGCAGGAGATCCTCCGGATCGACGAGTCCGCCACGGACAAGACCAATACCAAGAACCTGCTGGCCGGCAACTATGACATCTGGCTGCTCGTCATGGCCAAGGAGACGGAGACCACGGTCACTTCCGCCAGCAAGGAGCAGCAGGAGATGATGAGATACCTGGCCTATTCCAGCTACTACAACGGCATGTACGGCGGCTATGGCGGATACGGCGGCTACGGGTATGGCAGCGGCTACGGCAGCTACTACAACAACTACCTGACCTACGCCATGCTGGCCCAGCAGTATTCCCAGTCCTACACGTCCACCTCCACCAGCGTCAAGCTGGACATCGACCGCTACTACCGCGCCTCGCTCCGGGGACCGGAAGCGGAAGGCGACAGGGTCCCGACGCTTCGCCTGACCTTCGCCCTGCCCAACAAGGAATAAAGGGTCATCCCCGATACAAAATAAAACCCGGCCTGCAATCGCGGGCCGGGTTTGTGTTTCGGAACTTCTAACCGGAAATTTTCTAGGCAAGCTTCTCAGCGACCTTGTCGCAAGCGTCCTTGACCGTGGCAATCGTGCTGGTTTCCTCATCGGGAATCTTGATGCCGAACACCTTCTCAAACTCCATGAGGAGCTCGACGGTGTCAAGGGAGTCAGCGCCCAGGTCATTGGTGAAATTGGCGGTCTCGGTCACCTCGGAAGGCTCCACGCCGAGCTTGTCGACGATGATCGCTTTCACTTTTTCTA
>CAMHIP010000092.1 GCA_946185205.1 uncultured Bacteroidales bacterium
TGATCTCCACGATGCCGCGCACGGCCGTGGCGAGCACCTCGTCGGCCTGCGGGAAGGCGTCCTGGATCAGCTGGTTGCCGAAATACTCGTGCAGCTTCTCGTTGTTGATCATCAGCAGGCTGTCCACGTTCTTCTCCAGCTCGTGGATGCCGTCGATGGCGCGGGAGAGCGCTTCGTTGCCTTCGTTGAGGAAGGGAAGCGTGACCACGGCCACGGTGAGGATGCCCTTGTCCTTGGCCATCTTGGCGATGACCGGAGCGGCGCCGGTGCCGGTGCCGCCGCCCATGCCGGCGGTGATGAAGAGCATCTTGGTGTGGGTGTCGAGGACGATCTTCTCGATCTGGTCCTGGCTCTCAAGCGCGGCGTTGCGGCCGTTGATCGGGTTGGTGCCTGCGCCCAGGCCCCGGCCCATCTGGATCTTGACGGGGACGGGACTGCCCTTGAGCGCCTGGGAGTCGGTGTTGCAGACCACGAAGCTGCACCCCTTGATGCCCTGGGTGAACATGTAGTTGACGGCGTTGCAGCCGCCTCCGCCCACGCCGAGGACCTTGATGATTTCGTCGGACGTCGCCCAGTCCATCGGGGCGATGGCGTCAATCATGCTGTCGTCTATCATATCCTTGCTTTTTTATTATTTCATATTGTCGAACAGGTCGCCCATCGTGCTGTCGAAGGTCTTCTCCGCGGCGTCGCCGACCTGCTTGGTCTTCTGGCGGATCCAGGACACGAACTTGCCGGGTTTTTTCTCCGGGCGCGTGGCCTTGCGCGGGGTGATCACGTCTCCGGGCGCGTATTCCGGGAAGAGCTCGTGGGTGGGCTGCTCCGCCTGTTCGGGCTGCCCGGTGGCCGCCTCCGCTTCGGTGTCCGCCGCGTCGCTCTCCGCGCCGCTGCGCGGGAGTTCCGCTTCCTCGATGCAGTTGAGCCGGTAGTCGCGCTTGGCCTCGAGGATCATGCCGATGGAGGCCACGGCCCCCGTCTCTCCGGTGCCGGAGCAGCCGCTGGCGGTGAAGGCCTGGCTGCGCGGATAACCGATGCGGACGGTGTAGCCGGACATTTCCTTGAAGAGGTTGGCGAGGTTGACGAGGTTGGCACCGCCGCCGGTCAGCACGATGCCGTTGCGGAGCTTGTCGGCGTAGCCGCTGTCCTGGATCTGCCAGAGCACGGCCTCGATGATCTCGCGGGCGCGGCAGGTGATGATCTCGGAGAGATACTTGACCGGAAGCTGCTCGTAGGAACCGTTCTCCTCGTCGTTGATCTGGATGATCTTCTCGCTCAGGGACTGCAGCTTGTCGGGCATGCAGGCGCCGAAGGCGAGCTTGATGTTCTCCGCAAGCTGCTCGTTGAAGCCGCATTCATACTTGATGTCGGTGGTGATGCTGCGTCCGCCGAACGGGATGGCGGAATAATGGCGCAGGAGCCGGCCGCGGTAGATGGTCAGCGAGGTCACGCCGGCGCCGATCTCCACGAGGGCCACGCCGTTCTCCTTCTCCGCGTCGGAGAGGACGGCCCGGGCCACGGTGTTGGGCAGGAACATCTTGCGGGCGGGCGCCACGCCCACCTCGTTGAGCATGATGTCGATGTTGCTGACCGCTTTCTGGGCGCCCACGAAGACCTTGAAATTGCCCTCGATGGCGTCGGCGGTCACGCCCACGACGTCGTTCTCGCTGGCGCAGACGAGCTCTTCGTCGGCCGAGAACGACTGGGCCACGGCGCCGTAGATCTCCTCCTTGGCCTCGTCGGCGATGGGGTAGGAGTCGATGGCGATGCTCTTGAGGGTGTTGATCTCGTCCCGGGTGATGCAGGAGGAAGGATCGCTCCGCTCCATCCGGGCGCTGGCAATCTCCTGGCGCACGTCGTAGCGGGGCAGGCCCACGACCACCTGCAGGATTCTGATGTGCAATTCTTCTTCCGCCTCCCGGATGGCGGAACGGAGAGGAGCGGCTGCGCGCTTCGGGTTGAAGACGTAGCTGTTGCGGATACCGTCGGAGGGGGTCTCCTTGTAGTAGATGATCTGGATGTCATCTCCCTCGATCTTGGCGACGCTCAGGGCGATTTTGGAAGAACCAAGATCGGCTGCTGCTATGTATCTTTCTGCCTGCATATGATTTGTTGATTATATTTCACGTTGACGGTTTTATAGTAACCTTCCGGCTTGGAAGGGGCGATGAGTGCCAGGTAGCGGTCGATGCGCGTGAGCTTGTCGGCGATGTCTTCGGGCTGCCCGATGATGAACTGCTCGTCCCGGCCGTCGAGGGTCAGGAGCAGGTCGCCGCCCGGGCGGACCCGGATGTGCCGGATCCCCCGCTGCCAGGCCCGGGAGCCGGAGATGTAGCGTTGCATTGCCAGCACGCCGTCGATCCAGGCCCTTTCGCGCGGGTTTTCCGCCAGGCCCTTGTAGCCCGGCGGGATGTCCACGGGGATGGAGCCGTCCACCACGGGGACGGCGGCGGTGTAGGTCGGGTGGAGCGGGAAGATGAATCCGTCCGCATCGACGTAGAAGCCGCGGTCGCCGTCCTGGAAGCGCAGCACGGGGGCGCGCTGGGCGATCTCGATGTGCAGCACGCCGTCGTCGCTGGTCCAGGCCTCGCAGCGGGTCACGGAGCTGCGGCTTTCGAGCATGTCTTCGATGCGGGCGAGCTGCACGCTGTCCAGGCGTTCCCCGATGCAGGGGCCGTAGTGCGCGTCGAGATATTCCCGGATGTCCTGTTCGCTGACGAAGCGGAGACTGTCGGCGAAGCTGACATCCAGGCGTCCGCACACGATGCGCCGCTGCTCCTCGCGGACGTTCCCGTAGAGGGAGATCATCCCGACGAAGAAGGCGGCGGCGAGGGCGCCTGCGATGGAATATTTGACGGCGGCTTTCATCTATAGGCGTTTCTTGAGCAGGTTGGTGATGGGGCCGATGAAGCGGTCGATGTTGCCGGCGCCGAGCGTGAGGAGCACGTCCACGGGCTCCTTCTCAAGCAGCGGCAGCAGTTCGTCGCGGGTGATGAGGACCTTCTCCGGGGCGGTGACGTCCCGGAAGATGATCTCGGAAGTCACGCCCGGGATGGGCTCCTCGCGGGCGGGGTAGATGTCCAGCAGGATGAGCTTGTCCAGCCCGCTCAGGGCGCGGGCGAACGCCGGGGCGAAGTCCCGCGTCCGCGTGTAGAGGTGCGGCTGGAAAATGCCGGTCAGGCGCCGGCCCGGGAAAATCTGCCGGACCGAGGTGATCGCGCTTTCCAGCTCGGCCGGATGATGCGCGTAGTCGTCGATGTAGGTGAGCGAAGGGGTGTTAAGGTGCACGTCCAGGCGGCGCTGTGCCCCTTCGAAGGTGCCGATGGCATGGCGGACCTTCTGCGCGTCGAGCCCGTAGCAGAGGCAGATGGCCGCGGCGGCGATGCTGTTCTCCACGTTGACCCAGCCCAGCGTGCCCACCCGGATGTCGTTGAGTTTGCCGCCCGGATAGACGAGGTCGTAGGTGTAGTGCCCCGTGGCGTCCAGCCGGAGCTGTGTGCTGTGGAAGTCGGCCCGGGGATCGTCGAAGTGGTAGGTGAAGATGCGCGCGGACACGTCCTGCTGCCGGATGGGCAGGCCGAGCTTGAGGATGAGCGTCTCGCTCACCTGGGAGGCGAAGATGCGGTAGGCCTCCTGCATGTGCTCCAGGTCGCCGTAGATATCGAGGTGGTCGGCGTCCATCGCCGAGATGGAGGCGATGGCGGGGTGCAGCTGGTGGAAGGATCGGTCGAACTCGTCGGCTTCGGCGACGACGGTGGGGGTGTGGCTGACCAGCATGTTGGTGCCGTAGTTCTTGGAAATGCCGCCGAGGAAGGCGGAGCAGCCCGTGCCGCTCTCCGTGAGGATGTGGGCGACCAGGGTCGAAGTGGTGGTCTTGCCGTGCGTGCCGGCCACGGCGAGGCAGCGCTGGCCGGCGGTGATCTCGCCGAGCATCTGCGAGCGCTTGATCACGCGGTAGCCCTTCTCCCGGGCATGGACCAGTTCTCCGAAGCTGTCGGGGACGGCGGGTGTATAGACCACCAGGGTGTCCTGGACGCTCTCCGGGATGCATTCCGGACGGTCCTCATAGTGGACGGCGATGCCCTCGGCCTCCAGCGCGTGCGTGATGTCGGACGGGGTGCGGTCGTAGCCGGACACGGCGCAGCCCTTGAACTTGTAGTAGCGGGCGATGGCGCTCATGCCGATGCCTCCGATGCCGATGAAATAGATGTTCTTGTATCTCATACCAGTTTATATACTTCTTGGGCGATGGTCATGGCCGCGTCCAGGCGGGCGAGCGGCGCGGCGTTGGCGCTGATCTGCCGGATCCGTTCCGGCTGTCCGAGCAGTTCGAGGGCGGTGGGGAACAATTTCTCCCCGGCCTCGGCGTCGGGCACGATCAGGGCGGCGTCCCTGCGGACGAGCGCCATCGCATTGTGGGTCTGATGATCCTCCGCCACGTTGGGCGAAGGGACGAAGACGGCGGCCTTCTGCGCCGCGCAGATCTCCGACACGGACGAGGCGCCCGCCCGGCTGATCAGCACGTCGGCGCAGGCGTAGGCGAGGTCCATCCGTCCGATGAAATCGGTGTAGTGGATGAAGGGCAGGTCGCGCTCTTTCATGAATTCGTCGATGCCGGCCTTGTAGTAGCGGCCGCACTGCCAGAGCACCTCGACGTCTTCGCCGCCCGGGCAGCCGGCTTCGATCCAGCTGCGCATGGCGCGGTTGAGCGTGCCGGCTCCGAGACTGCCGCCCACGATGAAGAGATGCCGCTTGTCCGGATCCAGGCCGTAGAACCTGAGCCCTTCGGCGCGGTCCGCTTCCGTGTAGGGGTGGATCTCGGGACGGATCGGGTTGCCGCTGAAGACGATCTTGTCGGCCGGGAAGAATCTCTCCATGCCCTCGTAGGCTACGCAGATGCAGTTCACGCGGCGTCCCAGGATCTTGTTGGTCAGCCCGGCGAAACCGTTCTGCTCCTGGATCAGGGTGGGGAGGTGCCGGCGCGTGGCCTGCCAGAGCAGGGGGGCGCTGGCGTAGCCGCCCACGCCGATGGCGATGTCCGGCTTGAAACGGTCGATGATGCGTCCGGCCTGGTGCAGGCTGTTCGCCACCTTGGCGGGCACGCGGAGGTTGTTGCGGATGTTCTCCCAGACCAGCTGGCGCTGGAGTCCCGCGATGGGCAGGCCTACGATTTCGTAGCCCGCGGCCGGGACCTTCTCCATCTCCATCTTGCCTTCGGCGCCGACGAAGAGGATCTCCGTCTCCGGGTTGAGCTCCCGGAGCTTGCCGGCGATGGAGATGGCCGGGAAGATGTGGCCGCCCGTCCCGCCGCCGCTGATGATGACGCGTAATTTCTTATATTCCATTTTCTGACAGTTCATTGGGGTTCATTTGTCCGGATTCGTAGGCCTCCAGGTCGTCGAGCCGGTCCTGGACGGCCGGCGCCTCGTGCATCTCCACGAGCGGTGCGGCCATGCGCGTCTCCTTGTCGATCCGCCGCGAGGCGATGCGGCTGAAGGACAGGATGACGCCGAAGGCGATGCTGAAGCAGAGGAAGGCGCTGTTGCCATGGCTGATCAGCGGGAGGGTCTGTCCGGTCATCGGACCGATGTCGGCGTTGACGAACATGTGCAGGAAGGCCTGTCCGGTGATGAGCAGGCACAGCCCCGCCACGGTCAGCTTGGCGTAGTGGTCGTTGCCGCAGTTGCGCGCGATGATCGAGCCGCGCGCCAGAAGCGACACATAGAGGAAGATGACGAAGATGCCGCCGATCAGGCCGTATTCTTCGATGATGAAGCTGTACATGAAGTCCTCGGACATGTCCGGGACCACGTAGCGCTGCGTGCTCTGGCCGGGCCCCTTGCCGATCAGCCCGCCCTGTTTGACGGCGATCTTGGCGCTGTAGGGCTGCCGGATGGCGTCGATGGCTTCCTGGTAGGCGATGGTCCCCTTGGGATTGTCGCGGACCTGCTGCTCCCAGTGGTCCTCTTCGAAGATGCGGGCGATGCCCGTGCCGATGCGCCCGAACCAGGGATGCTCCGTGTTTTTCGTGGCGCTGTAGAGGCCGAAGATGATGCCGATCACCAGCACGGCGGCCAGGCCCAGGATGGTCATGTCGCGGAGGTTGCCCCCGCCCAGCAGGATCATTACGAACATCAGCAGGCCGATGATCAGGGCGCTGGAGTTGGAACCCGGGATGATCATCACGAAGATGATGAGGAAGGGGGCGTAGAGGTAGAGGATCTTCTTGCCCAGCTCGCTTTCCGGTCCGCGGAGCTGCCCCTGTCTGAGCGCGTCCATGGCCCAGGCGAGATAGAGCACCATGGCCACCTTGACCACCTCGAACACGTGCACCTGGAAGCCGGCGATGGACAGGATGCGGTAGGCGTTGTTGATGTTGAGCGCCTTGAGGAAGGGGAGGCTGACGTGTATGTCCAGCAGGCCCAGCAGCACGAAGGAAAGCAGGAATCCCCACTGGCTGCACCAGCGGAAGAACTTGATGTTCTTGATGTTGTAGAGGATGATGATGACGGCCATGCCGCCCAGGACCACGAGGAACTGGTTCTTGACGAGGTCCAGGCGGGTCATCCCGTCACGCAGCAGGCGCGAAGAGGACGAGAACATGCAGACGATGGAGAAGAGTACCAGCAGGAGCACGATGATCCACACCACCTTGTCTCCTTCGAAGTGGTCTGCGAACGTCCAGAAACCGGGCTTCTTGTTCTTCTTCGCGTCAGTCATATCCTACAGGTGCCGGACCGCCTCCTTGAACTGGCGGCCGCGGTCTTCGTAATTCTTGAACAGGTCGAAACTTGCGCAGCAGGGGCTCAGCAGGACCACGTCCCCGGGCGCGGCGAAGGCGGCCGAGGCGCGGACGGCTTCCTCCGCGGAACGGGTGTCCGTGATGCGGTCGCTGCCGACGATCTTCTCGAAGGCGGCGTGGATCTTGGCGTTATCGACGCCCAGGCACACGATGGCCTTGACCCGCTCCCGGACGAGCTGCTCCAGGACGCTGTAGTCGTTGCCCTTGTCGGTGCCGCCGACGATCCAGACGACCGGGCGCGTCTGGCACTCGAGGGCGTACCAGGCGGCGTCGATGTTGGTGGCCTTGGAATCGTTGATATAGAGCACATCCCGGACGCTGAGCACGGGTTCGAGCCGGTGCTCGATCGGGGAGAAGGACTTCAGGCTGGCCCGGATGACCTCGTTGCTGATGCCCGTGGCCTTGGCGGCGAGGGCGGCGGCCATGGAGTTGTAGATGTTGTGCCGTCCGCCGAGGGCCAGCTCCTGCAGGAAGATCTCCGTCTCGTCGTCCTCGTAGCGCATGACGATCCGGTCGTCCCGCAGGAAGGCGCCCTGCTGCAGCTCTTTCTCCTGGGAGAAGGGCAGCATCTTGGCCTTGACCACGATCTCGCCGAGCTGCCGGATGGTGATGGCGTCGTCGGAGTCGAAGATGAAGCAGTCCTCGGGCCGGAGGTTGCGCGTGATGCGGAACTTGGCGCGGGCGTAGTTCTCGAGCTTGTGGTCGTAGCGGTCGAGGTGGTCGGGGGTGATGTTGGTGATGATGGCGATGTCCGGCCGGAAGTCATAGGCGTCGTCCAGCTGGAAACTGCTGATTTCCAACACGTAGTAGTCATGCTTCTCGGTAGCGACCTGCAGGGCGTAGCTCTTGCCGATGTTGCCGCCCAGGCCGGCGTCCAGACCGGCTTCGCGCAGCAGGTAGTAAATCAGCGAGGTGGTCGTGGTCTTGCCGTTGGACCCGGTCACGCAGATCTTCTTGGCGCTGTCGTAGCGCGCCGCGAACTCGATTTCGGAGATGATGTGCGTCCCCTGTTCGCGCAGGGCCCTGACCATCGGGGCCGTGCCCGGGATGCCCGGACTCTTGACGACCTCGTCGGCGTTCAGGATGCGCTCCGGGGTGTGTCCGCCCTGCTCGAAGGGAATGTCCCATTCGCGGAGGGTGGACAGATATTCTTCCTTGATCTGTCCGTTGTCGGACAGAAAGACGTCGAATCCTTTAACTTTTGCGAGCACGGCGGCTCCCACGCCGCTCTCTGCTCCTCCCAATACTACAATTCTTG
>CAMHIP010000093.1 GCA_946185205.1 uncultured Bacteroidales bacterium
TTAATTCTCTGTATTTCAGTCAGTTAAGCCCCTAATATTCTTCCTCGTTAAAGAAGAAATCGTCTTTGGTCGGGTAGTCGGGCCAGATGTCTTCGATGGTTTCGTAGATCTCGCCTTCCTCCTCGAGTTCTTCCAGGTTCTCAATCACTTCCTCCGGGGCGCCGGAGCGGTTGGCATAGTCAATCAGTTCTTCTTTGGTTGCCGGCCACGGAGCATCGTCCAGGCTGCTGGCAAGTTCGAGTGTCCAATACATAGTCGTACCTTATTTTTGCGCAAAAATAGAAATAATTTCTTAATCTGATCCGATTTCCTAAAAAAAGTTATCAACAGGGCAAAAACAGCTGCGACACGGAAGATGCAATTATTTGATTATCAGGTGTTTTTCCAGCTTAACCGGAAGGCGTCCCCCAGGATGTCCCGGACCTCCTGCAGCAGGGCGGGATCCGGCGCGCCGGCGGCCCAGGCGATGTTGGACGCGACGTTTTCCGCGCGGGTGGTGGAGAAGAGGGTGGATGCGATACGGGGCTCCTGCACGGCGTATTCCACGGCCAGCCGCTCGATGGGGTAGCCGGCGGCGGCGCACCGGGCGGCGGCCCGGCGGCAGGCTTCCTGCAGGGGAGCGGGAGCCGGGTGCCAGGCGGGGGCGCCGCGCCCGGAGAGCAGGCCCATCGAGAGGGGACTGGCGTTGATCACGCCGATGCCGCGCGAGGTGAAGAAGTCCAGGAAGTCCAGCAGCTTGTCGTCGCACAGGCAGTAGTGGCAGAAATTGAGCACCGACTCCACCGTCCCTTCCGGGACATGCTCGACCACGTAGCGCAGATTCTCCAGCTGCAGGTCGGTGATGCCCACGTGCCCGACGACGCCCTCTTCGCGCAGCGCCACGAGGGCGGGGAGCGTCTCGCCGCAGACCTGGTCCAGGTCCGCAAATTCGATGTCGTGGACGTTGATCAGGTCGATATAATCGACCCCCAGCCGCTCCATGCTCTCATAGACGCTTTCGCGGGCCCGCTTCGCCGAATAGTCCCAGCTGTTGCCGGTCTCGTCGCTGCCGTAGCGGCCGACTTTCGTGGAGAGGATGAACTTCTCCCGCGGGAGCTGCCGCAGGGCCTTGCCGAGGACCTTTTCGGCCCGGAGGTAGCCGTAGTAGGGGGAGACGTCGATGAAGTTGATGCCGCCTTCGACGGCGGCGAAAACGGCCCGGACGCCGTCTTCCTCCCGCAGGGAGTGGAAGACGCCGCCGAGGCTGGAGGCGCCGAATCCGAGGGCGGACAGGCGCAGGCCGGTGCGGCCTAATTCTCTGTATTCCATTGTGTCAGGATTCTGTAAACCTTGCCCGGATCGGCGTCCCAGCGCTCGAGGGCGGCCTGCGCCTCTTCGGGACGGACGATGCCGGAAATGAATTGTCCGAGCGGCAGTTCGCCCTGCCGGATGCAGCGGATCACGGCATCGAAGTCGGACGGCGTGGCGTTGCGCGAGCCCAGCACCGCCAGCTCCTTCTTCACGATGAGGGAGGTGTTCAGTTCCACGTCGCTCTTGGCGTAGCCGATGCAGGCCACGCGGCCGCAGAAGTCCGCTTCCTCGACGGCGAGCCGGTAGGTGGCGGGGGAGCCGACGGCCTCGATGACGACGTCCGGGGAGGGGAGGCCCTGCCAGGGCGTACTCGTTTCGTAGGTGTAGGCGGCGCCCAGGCTGCGGGCGAGGGCCAGTTTCCCGGCATCGATGTCGGCGGCGATCACGGTGGCGCCCCGGCGGAGAGAGCGGACCACGGCACCCAGGCCCACCATGCCGCAGCCGATCACCAGGACCGTGTCGGTGTCGCCGACCTGCGCGCGCGCCACGGCGTGGAAGCCCACGCTCATCGGTTCGATGAGGGCGGCGTCCCGCGTGGAGATGCCATCGGCGGGGATGATTTTCTGCCAGGGGAGGACGATGTATTCGCGCATGGCGCCGTCGCGCTGCACGCCCAGCGTCTCGTTGTGCTCGCAGGCGTTGTAGCGGCCCGCGCGGCAGGAGGCGCAGTGGCCGCAGTGGGTGTAAGGATTGGCGGTGACGACCTGCCCGACCCGGAAATGGCCCGGCACGCCCGGTCCGACGGCGGCAATCACGGCGCCGATCTCGTGGCCCGGGATGACGTCGGGCTTCGCCATGGCGTTGCGGCCGCGCCAGGTGTTGAGGTCGCTGCCGCAGAAGCCGACATAGTGCAGGCGGAGAAGGATTTCGCCGGGACCGGCAGCGGGCTCCGGCAGTTCAATGACCCGGATCTGCCGGGCCTGGGGGATTTGTAATGCTTTCATTCAGACATATTTTTGATGTAGGGGAGCTCGGGCAGCCCGCGGAAACCGTAGAAGGCCTGTGCGTTGCCGCCCAGGAAGGCGGCTTTGTCGCCGTCGCCGAGTTCCGGGCTTTTGAGGACGAAATCGTAGGACATCCGGTAGGTGATGGCCGTGATGGTGCGCGGATAGTCGCTGCCCCACATGAGTTTGTCCATTCCGACCTCGTCGGCGGCCTGCAGGATGGCGCGCACGGCCGACGGGAAGGGGTAGAACTCGTCGTTGTAGAGCCAGGTGATGCCGCCGGACTCGATGCGGACGTTCTCCGCGCGGGCCAGCCGGACCTGATCGAGCCAGTGCTTCGAGCGGGCCAGCCCGAAATGCCCGATGGCGACTTTCAGGCGCGGGCATTCCCGGATCACCGTGGCGAACTGGGCGATCTGCCGCGCGTCGTCGGCGAGGCACATGGAGAGGATGATTCCGCGCCGCTCCAGTTCCTGGAAGGCGGCCATCATTTCCGGCGAATCGAGGTCCCGTTTCATCCGGTGGCCCGGGATGGCCGCCGCGCGCCAGCCTTCCGGCACCGTCAGCCCGCCGCGGTCGATGTCGAGCATCGCGCAGCAGAGAAAGCGGTCCGGGTGTGCCGTCTGGACCTCCCGGAGATAGGCGTCCTGGTTGCCGTCGATGATCTCCTGGACCACCACGGCGGCGCCCACCTGGGCGTAGTTCATGTTGGACAGGAAGACTTCGGCGCTGTTGCGCCCGTCGATGAGGAAGGGCGGCAGCATCTGGCGCTCCTCGCCGAAGAAGCGGGCGCGCCCGTCCGGCAGCGCCTCGATGTGCTGCCCGTCCACCACGGCATCCTGCCGCAGCCAGAGGTGGGAATGTGCGTCGATGATCGTCATTTCAGCGTGATTTTGTAAACAATGATGCCGTCCTGCCCGTCCTGGGTCGGGATTTCCAGTCCGGCGGGACCTTGCTTGAAAGAAACAGGACCTCCGCCCAGCTGCTCGACGCGCTTCACGCGGGCGGCGCTGCGGCCCAGCGCTGCGATGGGCGGCCGGTCCGCGCCCAGGGCAAACGCGTAGACGGTCTTGTCCCCCTGGCAGGTGAAACGCCAGGCGTCCTCTTCGCCGAAGATCTTCCAGGCGCGCGTGCCGTATATGCCTGCCCCGTTGACACGCAGCCAGGCACCGACGGCTTTCAGCACGGCCTGCTGGTCCTCGGGAATGGTCCCGTCCGCCTTGGGCGAAATGTTCAGGCAGAGGTTGCCGCCCTTGGAGCAGTTCTCCACGAGGCTGCGGATCACGCTTGCGGGCTTCTGCAACTGCAGGCCCTCGACGTAGCCGAATTTGTGTCCGATGGGATCGTCCACCTGCCAGTACGGTGTCTCTATCTCCTTGGGGGCGCGGCTCTCGCGCTCGTAATCCTTGATGCTGCCGGCCAGGTAGGCGTCGCTCTTGGTCTGGATGGAGACGGCTTTGCCCCAGCGGACGGCGCTGTTGTAGTAGTATTGCGCGAAGCGGAGTTTCCATGGGTCGAGACTGCGGGAGTTGACGCCGTTGTCGAAGTAATACAGGTCCGGCTGGTATTTGTCCACGATCTCCTCGGCACGGGCGAGCCACTCTTCGAGGAATGCGTCGCTCTGGGGATGGACGGCGGCTCCGGTTTCGTCGAAGCAGGGGCCCATGGCGCTTCCGTATTTCCAGGGCTTCTGCGGCGGGCCGTACAGGCCGGCGTAGGCGGGATCGAAGAGGTCATGCTCCCGGGTCCCGGCGGGATACATGAAGTCCCAGTTCTCGATGCGATGGTTGGAGACGCCGAACTTCATCCCGTGCTCGCGCACGGCCCGGGCAAGGTCGCCCAGCAGGTCGCGGTGCGGCCCTTTGTCCACGGCATCCCATTCGGTGAGGGCGCTGTCGTACATCGCGAAGCCGTCGTGGTGCTCGGCGGTCAGGATGGCGTACCGGGCACCGGCTTCCTCGAAGAGGGCGGCCCAGGCGGCCGGGTCGAACTTCTCCGCCTTGAACAGCGGGATGAAATCCTTGTAGCCGAATTCCCCGGGACGGCCCCATTTCTCCGTATGGTAGTCCAGCATGCCGTTGTACATGTGCTTGGGGTACCATTCGCTGCCCGCCGCCGGTACGGTATAGACGCCCCAGTGCATGAAGATGCCGAACTTGGCGTCCTCAAACCATTCCGGGATGCTGTAATGCTCTTTCAGGGACTTCCAGGAGGCTTCGAAAGGGCCTTCGGGGGCTTCCGGGGCTCTGCCCCCGGGAAGGGAGATCGTCACGCGGGCGGGTGCCTCCTCGTCGTTGACGGCCGCTGAAGATGCTGGCGGGAGGACGGGTTGTTTGGCGGCCGGGGTGCCGACGCACTTCTCCCAGAGATCCGCCATCCGGCGGTGTCCCGCGGCGGTGGGATGGATGCCGTCCCAGATCCACCAGGTCTCGGTGGCGCCGGCAGGCAATCCGGCGAACAGTTCGTCGAAGGGTACCAGGATGGCCTGGAATTCGGCGGAGAGTTCCCGCACGGCTGCGGCCATTCCCTTCACGCGGGCGGACCGCTGCGGGTAATCATCACGTGTCCCGAATCGTCCCACCGGAGCGAGAAACGGGGTCCCGAGCACCAGCCTGCAGTCCGGCAGGACTTGGCGCGTCCGCGCAAGCAAGGCGCGGAAAGAGGCCTCCCAGGCGGTCAGGTCCACTTCCTTGGCCGAGTCGTTCACCCCGACCAGGATACTCAGCACGTCCGGCTTCAGGGACAGTACGTCCGCATCCCAGCGCGCGGCCAGGCCCTCCAGCGTGTCTCCGCTCAGTCCCCGGTTGTGGAAAACGAGCCCGGCGGCAGGGAAGGCCGACTGCCAGTCGCTGGCGATGAGCATCATATAGCTATGGCCGTAAAGGTGGTTGAGATCCCATTGGTTGCGCTCGGCCGTGGGGATGCCGCGGCCGCCGCTGGCGCCCCAGCCACCGTCGGTGATGGAGTCGCCGGCGAAGACATAGGTCTGGGCCCGGCAGGACAGCGCTCCCAGGAGGAGTACAGCCGACAGGATAGGAAGAAAGATGCGATTCATCGGTTTTGCGTTTTTGCAAATGTAGCGAAAAAAGCGGTCCCTTGCATGAAACGATATTGTCCAGATATTGCACTTTATCGACTTTTTCGTATCTTTGCAGGGAGATGGACGAAACCGGGATCCATGCGGCGCCGGTCTTGCTGAATATCGGGGAGGCGCATCACCGGGGCGACTGGAATTTCCGGAACGTCTCGAGCCCTTTCACGCGCATCCATTATGTACGCAGCGGTACCGCCCGGATGTGCCGGGACGGGGAGGTGCTGGACCTCCGGCCCGGATACCTTTACATCACACCTCCGTACTTGCGCCATTCCTATGCCAATGACGGCCCGTTGGATCTGATCTATCTGCATATCTGGTTCCGGGACATGGAGCCGGCCGGTCTTTTCGAATGGCTTGACCTGCCCGCCGAAGTGCTCGCGGACGAAACTGTGGTCTGGGTCCTCCGCCGGCTGCTGGAACTTCACCCGGACCGTGCACTGCAGGATTTCGATCCGCAACGCTATGATACAGCTTCCGGCCTGGCGCGGACCCTGGCCGGCGGCGTCTCGGACAGTTGGGCCGTGGAGATGGAGACCGATGGCCTGCTGCGCCTGTTGCTGGCGCGTTTTCTTGTCGGGGCCTCCACCCGGATCGGACGATTGGATGAGCGGGTGGCTGCCGCCGTACGCTATATCGGGGTGCACATGGAAGAGCAGATCCGGCTGGACGAGCTTGCTTCGGCGGCAGCCGTTTCCAAAGACCATTTCATCCGGCTCTTCACCCGCGAACTCGGCATCACTCCCGGGCGTTATATCAACCGCAAAAAGATCGAGGCGGCGCAGCTCCGCCTGCTCCTGCATCCCGGCGAAAGCGTCAAATCCGTTGCCTATGGCCTCGGATTCGACAATCTCCAATATTTCAACCGCCTGTTTTCACGTCTGACCGGTGAGAGCCCGGGCCGCTATCGCCGGAGTCTGCATCCGTAACCATCGATCAGTTTGCGCCTTTGCGGACGGCGTGTCCGCCGGTTCCTTTTCGTCCCTGTCCGGCCTGGGACGAGGCGGAAAATGCCGGTTTTTCGTCCCGCATTCCCGGCGGATTTCCCGCCAAATGCCCTTTTGGTCACTTTTTGCAGGGTTCCGGTGGAGATTCTTTGTCCGGGGGTGACGGACCCTCTATCTTTGCGTCAGAACCAACGATTCTTGCTATGACACTGCAGCACCTTTTGAGGCTCGACAACGCCTCCTTCATATATCCCGCCAGTCAGTCGAAGAAGTATTCTTCGCTGTACCGGATGAGCATCACCCTTACGGAGCCGGTTGACACCGCGCTGCTCCAGCAGGCGCTGGAAGCGACGGTGCGCCGGATCCCCACCTTCGGCTACACGCTGACCGGCGGCGCCCTGTGGTGGTATCTGCGCGCGCTCGGCAAGACGCCGCAGGTGCTGCCGCTCCAGAAGCTGCATCAGTTCAGCATCGAGGGCAATGGCGGCTTCCTCTTCCGCGTGTCGGCGGACGGCGCCCGCATCGTGCTGGACATCTTTCACGTCCTGACGGACGGCAACGGCGGCATGACCTTCCTGCTCACGCTGGCCGCGGAATACCTCCGCCTGCGCTATGGCGCGGAGCCGGTCTATGGCGGCCGCATCCTGAATCCCGCCGATGCGCCCTGCGCCTCCGAGCTGGCGGACGCTTTCGACGCCTTCGACGGCAAACGCGGCGCCCTGGAGCAGAACGACCCGGCCTGGCATATCAAGGGAATGCCCCTGGGGACCAAGAACTTGCGCAATCTTCGTGTCCGCATCCCGATGCGGCGCACCGCGGAAGTGGCCCGGGCCCGGCAGGCTACGGTGACCGAACTGCTCGCCGCCGCCATGGTGGCCGCCCTGCAGGAGGTCCGCCGCAAGGATCCGATCGGACGCCGCACGGTGCTCAAAGTCAACGTGCCCGTGGACCTGCGGCGCATCTTCGGGAGCAGCACGCTCCGCAATTTCTCCTCCTATGTGATGCTGGGCGTGGATGTGCGCAACGGGGCCTATGATTTCGACCACATCCTGGAGGTCGTTTCCGCGCAGAAGCGGCTCTATTCCATGCCGAGCCAGCTGGAGCCCAAGGTGGCCAAGAATGTGGAGCTGGAGAACAATTTTGCGATCAACTGCATCCCGCGCTTCCTCAAGAAGCCCATCATCGACGTCATCAACAAGCTCAAGGGCGACCGCTACTGCACGCATACGCTCTCCAATCTCGGACGGATCGACCTGCCGGCCTCCCTGCGCCCGTATGTGCTCGATATCGACTTCGTCCTGGGGCGCCAGCGGGGCAATTCCGGGGCCTCCGCCTGCGTGGGTTACGGCGACGAGCTGGTGCTCAACATGTCCCGGCGGATCGCCGAGCGCAACTTCGAAGACGCCTTCCTGGAGCAGCTCGGGCTGCTCGGCATCCGCGCCGACGTCCAGGAGGAGGACATCTGACGGGAATGAAGATTTTTTCGAAAAAATTTTGGTGGATCACGAAAAGTTGCTATCTTTGCAATCCGAAAACAAAGCAGCCTCTCTTCGAACGGTTTGATGACGCTGCGGTTGAATAGATTTTTGACATATTATGGATTTGATTAACTTAGTAGAGCAGTCGTTCTCCCAGAACAAAACTGCCTCCTACCCGCAGTTCAAGGCCGGTGACACCATCACGGTGACGTACCGGATCAAGGAAGGCGACAAGGAGAGAC
>CAMHIP010000094.1 GCA_946185205.1 uncultured Bacteroidales bacterium
AGGTGGTGGTTGTTCTCGCCGCGCGCCTGCACGTACAGGTTGGCGTGCATGGCGTCGGAGAGCGACTTGAAGAAATGCCGGAACATCTCGGTGGGCATGTCTCCCACGTATTCGCGGGTGAACTGCACGTCCCAGACGAGTTCGCTGCGCCCGCCGAAGTCCAGCAGGACGAGGGCGCGGCTCTCGTCCATCGGCAGGGCGAAGCCGTAGCGGTCGATGCCCCGCTTGTCGCCGAGCGCCTGCCGCAGGGCCTCTCCGAGCGCGATGCCCACATCCTCGACGGTGTGGTGCTCGTCCACTTCGAGGTCTCCTTTACAGCTGATTTCCAGGGCGATGCCTCCGTGGTGGATGAGCTGGGAGAGCATGTGGTCGAAGAATTTCAGGCCGGTATCGACGCCGGACGGGCCCCGGCCGTCCAGATCGACCCGCACGCGGATGTCGGTCTCGGCCGTCTTGCGCGCCACCACGGCGCTGCGCTCGCTGGCACGGATCGTTTCCACGATCTGCGCCCAGCTGAGTTCGCCCACCAGCAGCGCCCTGGCGCCCAGGTTCTCCGCCAGCTGGCGGTCGGTCTGCCGGTCGCCGATCACCCAGCTTGCGGCCAGGTCGTACGATCCGTCCAGGTATTTGCCGAACATCCCCGTGCCGGGTTTGCGCCTGGGGGAGTGTTCCTCCGGCATCGAGGGGTCGATGAGGATGTCGTCAAAGACCACGCCTTCCCCCTCCAGCGTGCGCAGGAGCAGGTTCTGGGCGGGCCAGAAGGTTTCTTCCGGGAAGGCGGGCGTGCCGAGGCCGTCCTGGTTGGAGGCCATCACCAGCTCGTAGCCCAGACCCGCCAGCGCCCGCAGGCCGCTGATGGCGCCGGGCACGAATTCCACCTTGTCCAGGGCGTCGATCTGCTCGTCGGCGGGCTCGCGCAGCAGGGTGCCGTCCCTATCGATGAATATCGCCTTTTTCATAAGCTTCGAAAGATTTGAGCACTTGGTCGTTTTCGGACGGAAGTCCGACGGTGATGCGCAGGCAGTCCGCGCAGAGGGGCACCCGGGTGCGGTTGCGCACGATGATGCCGTCCGCGAGCAGGTGCGCGTAGAGCCGGTCGGCGTCATCCACCTGCACCAGCAGGAAATTGGCGTCGCTCGGATAGACCCGCCGCACGCAGCCGAAGGCGGGCAGGGCCGCCGAAAGCCGGCCGCGCTCCGCGACGATCGTGGCCACATGGCCGTCCACCGGCTCCGCAAGCGCTTGGGAAACAAGCTCCTGCGCCGCCTGGTTGATGTTGTAGGGGTACTTGACGCGCGAGAGCAGCGCGATGATGTACGGATCGGCGAAGGCCATGCCGAGGCGCAGGGCGGCCAGGCCCCAGGCCTTGGAGAAGGTCTGCAGGATCACGAGGTTGGGAAACTCAGCGAGCCGCGCACGCATCGAGCCCCGGGCGCTGAAGTCGGCATAGGCCTCGTCGAGCACCACGATGCCGGGAAAGCGGCGGATGAGCGCGGCGATTTCCTCCGGATCGAAGGCATTGCCCGTGGGGTTGTTGGGGCTGCACAGGAACAGGAGCCGGGTGCGACCGTCACAGGCGTCCAGCAGGGCCTCCGCGGGCAGGGAGAAATCCGGGCCCAGCGGGACGCTGCGCATCTGCACGTCGTTGATGTCGGCGGCCACGGCGTACATGCCGTAGCTGGGGGAGATGGCCACGGCGTTGTCCTGCCCGGGCGTGCAGAACACCCGGAAGAGCAGGTCGATGGCCTCGTCGCTGCCGTTGCCCAGGAAGATGCATTCGGCGGGGAGCCCCTTGAGGGCGGCCACCTGTGCCTTGAGCGCCTTCTGGTGCGGGTCGGGGTAGCGGTTCCAGCCCGTGGGATATGGGCTCTCGTTGGCGTCGAGGAAGATGCCGAGCGGGCCGCTGTATTCGTCGCGCGCCGTGCTGTAGGGGCAGAGCGCACGGATGTTGGGGCGCACGAGCGCCTCGATGTCAGCGGGCTTCATCATGGGCGAGTCGGATGCTGACGGCATCGGCATGGGCCTGCAGCCCTTCCGCTTCCGCCATGGTGATGATGGTCTTCGAGAGTCCGCGCAGCCCTTCGGGGGTGAGCTCCTGCAGGGTCATCTTGCGGTAGAAACTGTCCAGGTTGACCCCGCTGAAGGAGCGGGCCCAACCGCAGGTGGGGAGGGTATGGTTGGTGCCGGAGGCGTAGTCGCCGGCGCTCTCCGGGGTCCAGGGGCCGATGAACACACTCCCGGCGGCGGTGATGCGGGCGGCCAGGCCCCAGGGCTCGCGGGTGGCGAGGATGAGGTGCTCCGGGGCATACGCGTTCGCGAAATCCACGCGCTCTTCGGGATCGGCCAGCACGACGGCCCGGCTCTTGTCCAGCGCCTGGCGGACATAGTCCGCGCGGGGCAGCGCCTGCATCTGGCGCTCCACCTCGGCCTGCACGGCATCGGCCGTGGCTGCGTCGCCGCAGACCAGCATCACCTGGCTGTCGGCGCCGTGTTCGGCCTGCGAGAGCAGGTCGGCGGCCGCGAAGGCGGCGGGGGACGATCCGTCCGTCATGACCATCACCTCGGACGGTCCGGCGGGCATGTCGATGGCCACGGTCCCGGCGCTGAGCAACTGCTTGGCCGTGGTGACATACTGGTTGCCGGGGCCGAAGATCTTGTCCACTTTCGGGACGGTCTGCGTGCCGTAGGCCATCGCGGCGATGGCCTGGGCGCCTCCGATCTTGAAGATGCGCCGGACGCCGCAGTAGGCGGCGGTGTAGAGCACGACGGGGTTGACCTTGCCGTCGGGGCCGGCCGGGGTGCAGAGCACCACCTCGGGGCAGCGGGCGATGGACGCCGGCACGGCGAGCATCAGCACGGTGGAGAAGAGGGGAGCGGTGCCGCCGGGGATATAGAGACCCACGCGCCCGATGGGCACGGGCCGCTGGATGCAGCGCACGCCGGGATCGGTCTGTACGCAGATTTCCTTGGGAAGCTGGGCTTCGTGGAAGGCGGCGATGTTGTCTTCGGCCTGTGCGATGGCGCGGCGCAGGGCGTCGCCCACGCGCCCCTGCGCTTCGGCGATTTCCGCCGCGCTCACTTCCAGGGCGTCCAGCGGACGGCCGTCGATCTCTTGGGAAAGTTCCCGCAGGGCTTCGTCACCGCGGGTACGGACACGCAGCAGGATGGATTCCACCCGTTCCCGGACCACCGGGTTGGTGCTGGCGGGACGCCGGCACAGGTCCGGCCATTGCTCCCGCGGTGGATTGATAAAGGTCTGCATGGGCTACGGAATGATTTTGTCGATGTTCAGGACCAGGATGCCCTCGGCGCCGATGGCCTTGAGCTGCTGGATCTTGTCCCAGAGTTCCGTCTCGTCCACGACGGAGTGCATGGAGCACCAGCCCTCGGCGGCCAGCGGCATCACGGTCGGGCTGCGCATGGCGGGCAGGATGCGGATCGCCTCTTCCACGGAGGACTGCGGGAGGTTCATCAGGATGTATTTCTTGCGGCGGCTGACCTTGGCGGACTCGATGCGGAACAGCATTTCGTCCAGGATCTTCTGCTCCTCGTCGGAGAGGCGTCCGGACGAGATCAGCACGGCTTCGGACCAGAAGACCTTCTCCACTTCGCGCAGCCCGTTGCTCACGAGCGTCCCGCCGGAGGAGACGATGTCGAAGATGGCGTCGGCGATGTCCGCCGCCGGGGCGATCTCCACGGAGCCCGTAATCACTTCGATCTGCGCGTCGATGCCGTTGTCCTGCAGCCATTTGCGCAGAATGCGCGGATAGGAGGTGGCGATGCGCTTGCCGGCGAACCACTGCGGACCGTCGTAGTCGGCGGCCTTGGGGACGGCGAGCGAGATGCGGCAGGCGCCGAAGCCGAGTTTCTCCACGACCTGCACGGGCAGGCCGCGCTCCTCCACTTCGTTGAGGCCCACGATGCCGAGGCCGGCCGTGCCGCTGGACACCACCTGCGGGATGTCGTCGTCGCGCATATAAAGGAGTTCCAGGGGGAAATTGGGGGCCTGGGCGATGAATTTGCGGCGCGAGTCGTCGAGGTCGATCCCGATCTCGCGCAGCAGGGCGGTGCTCTCTTCGTTGAGGCGGCCCTTGGACTGGATGGCTAATCTTAACATATCTTTCTACTAACTATTTCATTTTTCGGCAGCCGGACCTGCGGATCGCGAAAACGGGGCTCACCGCAATCCGGCAAGCCCCGCTATCATTGTGCAAGCACACACGCCGACCTACCGGATCCGTCAGACTCGGTGGTGATGATGGCGGTATGCACGCGTTTGTTTCATACTCTTTGCAAATATATGGATTAATTCCGTAAATCCAAGCATTTCCCGTTATTTTCGGTAGAGGGTGATGACGCCGGCGGAGAGGGGATCGAGCGTCAGCGTGAGGACGTCGTCCTGCGGCTGCAGGGTCTTCTTCTGCCGGGCCACGGCGCGCTTGTGCTGCATGTCGTTGGCGGCGTCCAGGCTGCCCGGGGCGAAGAATTCATAGTCGGCGCCTGCGAGCGGGCCCCAGTTGCCGCTCAGCGTGAGCGTGTAGGGCTTGTCCGTGGGGTTGACCGCCTTGACGGCCACGCTGCCGCCGTTCTCCGCCAGGGAGGCGCTCACGCTCAACTCTTTGCAGTCGCCCTTGAAAGCCAGGTGCAGGGGCGAGAAGTGGTCGTACCAGAGCTCCGTCACGAGGTAGTTGGGCGCCACGAACAGGTCCTTGTAATCGAAGTTGATGAAGGCGTTGTTCCAGTCGGGCGCGTCGGTGCGGCGGATGAACAGCGCCGCGGCGCCCATGCCGACCACGTCGGTGTTCTCGCAGACGTTGAGGAAGCCTCCCGCGAAGAGGCCCGTCCGCCAGTCGGTGCTGTTGAGGTTCCACTCCGAAATGAAAAGCTTGATGTTGGGGTTGGGGCAGGACGCAATCATGTCGGCATAACGCTGATATTGCTGGGCGAGGCGCTGCGGACCGCTCGCATAGCCGCCCGCCTGCTCGTAGTGGTGCAGGCTCATGAAATCGAAGAAGCGCCCGGAGCGGTTCAGGAAGGCCTCGTCTTCGGGGAAGCCGCCGCAGGCGATGATCTTGATGGAAGGATCGACTTCGCGCAGGGCCGCGGAGAAATCGCGCACGCATTTCTCGTAGCGTTCGATGCCCATCTCCCACATCTCGTTGTCGATCTCCCAGTATTTGACGTTGTAGGGCTCGGGATGCCCGTTTGCGGCGCGCACGGCGCCCCATTTGCCCGTGGCGGGCTCATTGCAGTAGCGCAGCCAGTCCACGGCGTTCTGCAGGATCTCGCCGTATTCCGATTCCGGCCGTTCGAAGCCCACGCTCACCACGATCACGGGCTCGGAACCGATTTCGCGGCAGAAGCGGATGAATTCGTCGGTGCCGAAGCAGTTCTGGTCGTAGTCCAGCCACTGCCAGTGGTCCCAGCGGCGGCGCGCCTCTTGGGGGCCGATGCCCCAGCGCCAGTCGTACTGGGCGGCATATCCGCCGCCGGGCCAGCGCAGGCAGGTGGGATGCAAGTCCTTGACCGCCTGGAAGATATCCGGCCGGAAACCGCCGAGCGCCTGTCCGGAACGGGTGCCCATCGAAACCTGGTCGATCTGCAGGGTGCCGTCTTCGGCGGCGACGGCGAAATCGGCGTCGCCCTCATAGGCGCCCGCGTCGAGGGTGAATTCGTATTTCTGCCAGTCCGGAGAAGGGCAGCCCAGCGACTGCTTTACCAGCCACCGGCCGTCCCGGCGCAGGCCGACGCTCAGCCGCGCCCGGCCGTCTCCCTTGGCATAGACCGAGCCCGTGAAGGCGTCGCCCGGGCGCACGGCCTGGGGCCCCTGCTGCAGGCCGGAGGCCTCTTCCGTGCTGATCTGCTGGGAATAATCCATGTTGACGGCGTCTCCCTTGACCAGCCGGAAACGCCCTTCGCCGAAGGATTCCCATTCCGGCGCCACGTCCGGCACGGCCACCTGTGCGGGCAGGCCCTCGAAATAGACGGTCTTGCGGTCGGGTGAGCAGATGCGGATGTTGCGGTAGCGGGCTTCGGTATAATTCTCCCACAGGGTGACGGTGTTCTGCCGCCGGCCGGTCGGCACGGTCCTGGAGAGGATCCTGCGTCCGTCCCACCAGACGCTCACCTTCCTGCCCCGGCAGCTGACTTTGACGTGGTGCCAGGTGCTCTGGTCGGTCTGGGCGGCCAGCGCGGCCCGGGTGGCCATCGGCTCCAGCGTGATGACCTTGCGGGTGCGTCCGCCGAAGAAGGGGACCTCTTTTTCCGCGCGCGTCGCGAGGGAGAACTCGGCCGTGACGGCCTGTTTCTGGGCGGCTGCCAGCGCCTTGGCCTGGTTGTCCGCTTCGATCTGCGCCTGGGTCTGCGCCAGGGCGAAACGCTGTCCTTCGAAGGCCGGATCATACAGGCGCAGGAAATACGGTTCCCCGTCGGCCTGGTCCTTGACGGCGAAGCGCAGGTCCAGCAGGCCGCCGCTCCAGCGCCGTCCCGGCAGGCGGTAGGCGCGCCAGGCGACGTCCATCTCCAGGTCGTAGCTGTCCGTGTCGAGCTGCACCAGTTCGATGGGCTGTTCGTAGCGGGTCGGGGAGTGCAGGACGCCTTCGTCGTCGGCGAACCAGCCGTCGAAGTAACCGTCGCGCGGCGGGATGCCGGGATAGTGTTCCGGCTCGAACGAACGTCCGTAGATGATTTCCTGCCAGACGCCGTTGTTGGCGGAGAAATAGATGTGCTCGAAGAGCTGGCCGTAGATGAGCGGGTCGTTGTGCGCCGCGATGCGGCGTGCGTCAATGTCCAGGCGGACGGCTTCCTGGGCCGCCGCGCCCAGGGAAAGGAGCGCCAGCGCGGTCAGGAACAGGTGTTTTTTCAGCGACATGGATACAGGGTTTGGTTTCAACAAAGATACGCCTTTCAGCCCGGGGGCGGCTTTAATTTTGCTGCAAAAAATATCGGGAATCGTTCATTTGGCGGCTGCGCCGTCCCGCGCGCGTGTACTTTCCGGACTTTTGTGTATCTTTGGTACAAGACACTTACCGAAAACCAATATGAACTGTATCCGTAGTTTCCTTCTTGCAGGGATGGCGGCCCTCTCCGCCCTCTCCCTGGCGGCGCAGGAAAGCCGCCCCATCTATCTGGACACGTCTTATTCCTTCGAGGAGCGCGCCACCGACCTGGTGTCCCGCCTGACCCTCGAGGAGAAGCAGAGCCTGCTCGGCAACAACATGGCCGCCGTGCCCCGGCTCGGCGTCAAAGGCTACAACGTCTGGAGCGAGGCCCTGCACGGCGTGCTCTCCGGCGCCAACCCGGCCGTCGGCATCGCCGGCCCGACTTCTTTCCCCAACAGCGTGGCCACGGGCTCGTCCTGGGATCCTGCGCTGACGGAGTGGATGGCTTCCGCGATCGCCGATGAGGCGCGGGCCATCTACCAGACCGGCACCAAGGGCCTGACCTTCTGGTCGCCGGTGGTGGAGCCGGTGCGCGATCCGCGCTGGGGCCGCACGGGCGAGTCCTACGGCGAGGATCCCTTCCTCGCGGCCGAGATGGCGCGCGGCTTCGTGCGCGGCCTGATGGGCACGGACCCCAAGTACCTCAAGGCCGTGCCGACCGCCAAGCACTATTTCGCCAACAACAGTGAATTCGACCGCCACGTCAGCAGCTCCAACATGGACAGCCGCGACATGCGCGAATTCTATCTCTATCCCTACAAGCGCCTGATCGAGGACGAGCACCTGCCTTCCATCATGTCGTCCTACAACGCCGTCAACCACGTCCCGACCTCCGCCAGCACCTTCTACCTGGATACCCTGGCCCGCCGGACCTACGGCATGAAGGGCTACGTGACCGGCGACTGCGCCG
>CAMHIP010000095.1 GCA_946185205.1 uncultured Bacteroidales bacterium
CTCCTATTGCGAGATTGAGAATCTCGAGTACTAACCGTTATACGAACCCACCGTTTGGGATTGCAAAGATACGCATATTTTTGGAATCCCCAAATTTTTCTGCCCCCGGTGCCGAAAATTTATTTCATCCGGTAGGGGGCGTCGTCGTAGAGCAGGTAGCGCTTGGCCTTGCGGATCCATTTCTGCTCTTCCAGCTTGACGTGCTCCTGCACGACATCGAAGGTCAGATGGCCGCGCAGGTACTCCTCGATCACGGGATCCGCCACCTTGACAAAGAGCGAATCGTACAGCTCGACCTGGGAATAGCGTTCCGACAGGAAACGCATCAGCTGGAGCGTGTGCAGCAGGGAATGGTACTGCGCGCCGGGCTGGAGCATGATCTGGTAGCCGTAGCAGCGCTCGCCCTGATAGCGGCCGGCCGCGGGCGTGAACGAGCAGGGACGCATCATCACGCCCGGCGGCGTGGGCAGGAAACGGATGTCGCCGCTCTTGATGAACGGGGCGCCGAAATACTCGTAGGGCCGGGCCGTGCCGATGGCGGGGGTGACGGACGTGTTGTTCCACAGGCCGCCGCCGGGATACATCTCGCAGGTGAACATCCCCGGGATGTCGGAAGCCGGTGCGATGGTCCAGGGCAGCAGGTCCTTGCCCACGTCGGAAATGACGTGCAGGGGGAACTTCGCTCCGATCTCGTTGCAGTACAGGTGGCAGAGTTCTCCGAGCGTGAGTCCGTGCCGGTGCGCCACCCGGGGCGTCCAGATGTCGGACTCCACCGCGGGCATGGTACCTTCGACCACGCGCCCGGCCGGGTTGATGTGATCCACCACATACACGGCCGGCGCATCGGCGCTGCGGGCGCACATCGACAGCAGGCGCATCACGTCGCGCGTGTAGTTGAAATAGCGCGTCCCCACGTCCTGGATCTCCACCACCACGGCGTCCAGGCCTTCCAGGTCGTCGGCGCCGAAATCGATGTGGTTGGTGTCCGGGGTCAGTTCGGTGTCGCGCGGGGACAGGATGCGGACCAGGTTGCCGCGTTCGCGGAAAAGGTCGTAGAGATAACGGCCGCCGTGCGGGTCCCAGCAGTTCTGCGTGCAGAAGCAGGCCACCCGACCTTCGCGGAGCGCCCGGTCGAGCTGTTCTCCGACCGGCGTGGTGCGGAAAGAAAACATGACTTATTCGCCGATGATGCCCTTCGCCAGCGCGATCACTTCCTCTCCGAGGCGTTGCGCCTCCTCCTCCGTCTGCGCTTCGGAATAGATGCGGATGATGGGCTCGGTGTTGGACTTGCGCAGGTGCACCCACTGCTTCCGGGCCTCGAAGTCGATCTTGACGCCGTCGATGGTGTTGACCTTCTCCTCCTTGAAATGCTCCTTCATCGCATCCAGGATGCGGTCGATCAGGGCCTTGTCGGACAGGTCGATGCGGTTCTTGGCGATGAAGTAGGGCGGCAGCGTCGCCTTGTAGGCGCTGACGCTCAGGCCCTTGTGGGCCAGGTGGCTGAGGAACAGGGCCACGCCCACCATGGCGTCGCGGCCGCAGTGGCTGGCGGGATAGATCACGCCTCCGTTGCCCTCTCCACCGATCAGCGCGCCCACCTCGTGCATCTTGGTGGTGACATTCACTTCGCCCACGGCTGCGGCGTAATACGTGCCGCCGTGCGCCTCCGTCACATCGCGCAGGGCGCGGCTGGAGCTGAGGTTGGAGACCGTATTGCGCGGCATGACGCCCGCCTTCTCGGCACGCTCCAGCAGATAATCCGCCACGGCCACGAGGGTATATTCCTCCACGAAGGGCCGGCCGTCCTCGCAGATGAAGGCCAGGCGGTCCACGTCGGGATCCACGCTGATGCCCAGGTCCGCGTGCTCCCGCACGACGGTCTCGCTGAGGTCCGTCAGGTTCTTGGGCAGGGGCTCCGGGTTGTGGGCGAAGTCGCCGGTCGGCTCGCCGTTGAGGGTGATGCATTCCACGCCGAGGCGCTCCAGCAGGCGCGGCATGATGATGCCGCCCACGGAATTGATGGCGTCGAGCACCACCTTGAAGCCGGCCTTCCGGACCGCTTCCGCGTCCACGGCCTCCAGGGCCAGGACCGCGTCGATGTGCTCGTCGGTGAAGTCGTGTTCTTCGACGCTGCCCAGTTCATCGACCGGGGCGAAGTCGAAGGAGCCGCTTTCGGCCAGGTCCAGGATGGCCTGTCCCTCTGCGGCGGTCAGGAATTCGCCGTGTTCGTTGAGCAGCTTGAGGGCATTCCACTGACGGGGGTTGTGGCTGGCGGTCAGGATGATGCCGCCGTCCGCCCCCGCGAATCCGACGGCCAGTTCCGTGGTGGGGGTGGAGGCGAAGCCGCATTTCACGACGTCCACGCCGCAGGCGACGAGCGTACCGCAGACGAGCTGTTCGACCATGGCGCCGCTGATGCGGGCGTCGCGCCCGACGACCACTTTGTAGCGTTTCCCGCTGTTGGGTACGGGCTTGCGCAGCTTCAGGCAGGCGCAGTAGGCATAGGTAAATTTAACGATATCGACGGGCGTGAGCGCCTCGCCGGGGGCTCCGCCGATCGTGCCGCGGATGCCGGAAATGGATTTTATCAGTGTCATAGTTTGCAAAATTACGAAAATAATTCTTATCTTTGCGCCCGATTTCAAAAACACTAGTGTAATGAAAAAAGGAATCCATCCCGAAACCTACCGTCTTGTAGCTTTCAAGGATATGTCAAACGAGGACGTGTTCATCACCCGCTCCTGCGCCACCAGCAAGGAGAACATCACCATTGACGGTGTCGAGTACCCCCTCGTAAAGCTTGAGATTTCCAACACATCTCACCCTTTCTACACCGGCAAGATGAAAATCGTCGATACCGCCGGCCGTGTTGATATGTTCTATCAGAGATACAAGAACCGCAAGAAGTAATCCTTCACGCGAAGCAATAAGGTTGAAGAAATCCCGGACACCAGGTGCCCGGGATTCTTTTGTTTCCGGGGCGATTCCGGGGCGCCGCAGCAAAGCGCCGGAGCCAGACACTTTTCGCGGAGAATTGCTATCTTTGTAGATTGTAACCAACAATCAGACAACTATGTCAACCCAAGGAAAAATCATCACCTGGATCGTGGCCATCCTGCTGGTAGCGGGCGCCGTGGCCGGTTATTTCAAGTTCTTTTTCGTATTCGGCGAAGGCGTCAAGGCCGGCGAGCTGAACCAGATCGTCTATAAGGGCTGGGTCTGGAAGACCTATGAAGGCCGGCTGATCCAGACTGGTTTCAAGAGCAACCAGAAGGCTGGCAACGCCCTTCAGTCCAACGAGTTCAACTTCTCCGTCGTCAGCAAGAGCGTGGCCGATTCGCTGATGCTCTGCAGCGGCAAGAACGTCGAGCTCCACTACAAGGAGTACAACGGAACCCTCCCGTGGCGCGGCATGCAGCGCTACATCGTGGACAAGATCGTGTCGATCTCTCCCGCTTCCGGCTCCACGGAGATTCCGATTTTCACCGGAGGCGAGACGCTATGATCCGCGCCCTGTTCCTGCTCGTCGCGGGCGTACTCGCGACGCATCCGGAAGGCAATCCCGATGCGCGGATGCTGACCGTGGCCGAATCCGTCGGTCAGGGGGAACGCTCCGTCTATCCGGAGCAGGTCCGCCTGTTCTGGACCGCGGACAGCCGGCTGACCAAGGAGGCCCCGCAGCAGGAACGTCCCCAGTGGAAACTGCCACAGCCGGAGGGTCCCGGCATCGTCTATGGCCAGTCCGTGAGCCGGAATGAATTCGGGATCGGCGAAGGTGTCTTCCCCGCCCCGGACGGCCGGCGCCTGGCGGTCTATCGCAAGGACGAGTCCGCCGTCACGCTCTATCCCCTCTACGACATCACGACCCGGACGGGCGGAGCCAATATGATCCGCTATCCGATGGCCGGCATGGCCTCGGAGCATATCTCCTTATGTGTCACGGACCTGGAAGGGAACATCCTGACCACGCTGCAGGTCAGCGACTTCGACGAGGAGCGCTACCTGACGGGCGTGACCTGGTCGCCTGACGGCAAATACCTCTTCGTGCAGGTGCTCGACCGCAGCCAGCACGAGATGCACCTCAACATGTACCGCTCCGACGACGGACGTTTCGTGCGCACGCTCCTCACCGAGCGCAACGACGCCTGGGTGGAGCCCCTGGATCCGCTCTATTTCCTGCGGGACAGCTACGAATTCCTCTACCGCACGGACAACCGGGACGGCTGGCGCAACCTCTACCGCTGCGACACCCTCGGACACGTGGAGCGCATCACGCAGGTGTCCGCGGACGTGGACTATGTCGCCAACGACGGACGCTATGTCTATTACACTTCCGCAGAGGTTTCCCCCGTCGAAAACCACCTGTTCCGCGTCCGTCTGGGCAAGAAGAAAGGCATCACGGGCCGGCCGCAGCGACTCACCCCCGAGCCGGGCTGGCACCAGGTCACGCTCTCGCCCGACTGCAGCAAGTTCATCGACCGCTACAGTTCCTTCAACGTCCCGGGCGTCACGCAGGTGCGCGGCACGGACGGCAAGCTGCTGGAGAAGGTCCTCACCGCCCTCGACCCCCTGGACGAATACGCCCAGTGCCGGGTGGAACTGGGCACCGTCCCGTCCGCCGACGGGCAGTTCGACAACTACTACCGGCTCTTCTATCCGCGGGATTTCGATCCGTCGAAGAAATATCCGCTCATCGTCTATGTCTATGGCGGTCCGCACTCCCAGATGGTCACAGACTCCTGGCTCGGCGGCATCCGGATGTGGGAGATGCTGATGGCCCAGCGCGGCTATGTGGTCTATGTCCAGGACAACCGGGGCACACAGCACCGCGGCGCCGCCTTCGAGAAGGCCATCAACCGCCGCTGCGGGCAGGTCGAAGCCGAGGACCAGATGGCCGGCATCCGGGCCCTGCTGGACCGGGCGCCCTGGATCGACCGGCAGCGCATCGGCGTGCACGGCTGGAGCTACGGCGGCTTCATGACCCTCACCCTCGCGACGCACAACCCCGGCTTCTTCAAGGCCGCCGTCGCCGGCGGTCCGGTCATCGACTGGCAGTGGTATGAGGTGATGTACGGCGAGCGCTACATGGATACGCCCGAGACCAATCCCGAGGGATTCGCCGCGTCTTCCCTGATCGCCCGGGCCAAGGACCTGACCGGCCGCGTGCTGATCTGCCAGGGCGTGCTGGACGGGACCGTGGTGCCCCAGCACTCGCTCAGTTTCGTGCAGGAGTGCATCAACGAAGGCATCCCCGTGGACTGGTTCCCCTACCCGCTGGACGAGCACAACATGCGCGGCAAGGCCCGCGTACACCTGTACGAGAAGATTACCGACTATTTCGAATCCTGGCTATGAAAAGAATCCTGACCGCCGGCCTCGTCCTGCTGCTCGCCGCAGCGCCGCTGTCCGCCCAGAAGCGGGCCGAGACCAAGCTCTATCAGAAAACCCTGTCGAAACCCTCCCTGGAGGCCTTCGACAAGTTTTTGAAAAAATACCCGTCCTCCGTCTATGCGGAGGACATCCTCGCCCGCAAGGACACCCTGCTCAACATCAGCCCCTATGACGAGAAGCAGGCGCGGGAGATCGTGGCGGGGCTGCTGCCGGCCGGCAGCGGCGCGCTCGCCATCGCAGACCGCCGCGAGGCCGTGGACCGCATCTACGCGGTCTGCCTGGACGGCGAAGGGCTCGGGCTGGACCAGGTCCGCATCGTGACCTTCCGCAAGGGCGCGGACGGCTGGTCGCAGGAAGGCATCTACGATGCCCCCGCGGCCGACGCCGAAGGGATGGCCACGCGTCATTTCGTGGACGAAGCGTCCGTCTTCAAGATCCGCGGCACGCGCTTCCTGCGTTTCAACTACCTGATGGACTCGGCGGACGGCGCCCGGCAGACCTACGTTGCCGCGGCCTACGCCCCGCAGACCGACGAGTTCGGCTGCGTCTCCTTCCGGGGCAAGCACATCAGCGGGACCGGACACGTCCCGCCCTACAACATCTACGGCCGCTCCGACGAAGCGATGCTGAGCGGGATGGACCGCCCGTGGATGCGCCTGCTGCTCAAGGACATCCAGGAGAATCCCTGGCTGGAATCCATCCCGGACAACATCTACCTGACGGAAGCCGCCCTCGACTGGTGGCTGACCCAGAATCCGGACGCGCTCACCAGCGCCACCCACCTCAAGTTCAACATCCTGCAGAAGGAAAGTTCGCTCGTGGAGGAGTTCGCCAAGGCCAAGGGCAAGAAGTCTTCCTCGAAATATACCGCCGCCCTGATCGACCACCGTGGCTACACCGTGATCGTGGTTTATCAGAAGGCGGACGACAACTATGTGCTGGCCTGGGCCGAGCCGGAGGCGAAGGACCACTGGCGCGACCGCCTGCTCAACAGCATCGCCTTCGACGACGCCAACACCCTCGCCCTATCCTACTACCACGGCAACCGGACTTTCAAATACCGCCTCAACCTCGCATCCAAGAACCTTAGCAGACGCTAGTTATGAAAGAGTACATCGAACAGAACCGGGAACGCTTCTTCGAGGAGCTGTTCTCGCTGCTGCGCATTCCCTCCGTGAGCGCAAGACCCGAGCACAAGGACGACATGTACCTGTGCGCTTCCGCCCTGGCAGACCTGCTGCTGAAGGCGGGTGCCGACGAGGCCGGCGTCAGCGATACGGCCGGCCACCCGGTGGTCTTCGGGCAGAAGATCATCGATCCCGCCGCCCGGACCGTGCTGGTCTATGGCCACTACGACGTCCAGCCGGTCGAGCCGCTGGACAAGTGGGCGCACGATCCTTTCGATCCGCAGGTACACGACGGCGCCATCTGGGGCCGCGGGGCCAACGACGACAAGGGGCAGCTTTTCATGCACATCAAGGCCTTCGAGTACCTGCTCGCCAGCGGCAAGCTGCGGCACAATGTCAAGTTCCTCTTCGAGGGCGAGGAGGAGATCAGCAGCCCTTCGCTGCCCGCCTGGATCAAGGCGCACAGGAAGCTGCTCAAGGCCGACCTGTGCCTGGTCAGCGACACCACCATGCTCGGCGAGGACGTGCCCTCCATCAACTGCGGCATGCGCGGCATGAGCTATCTGGAGGTCAAGGTCACCGGTCCCTCCCGGGACCTGCATTCCGGACACTATGGCGGCACGGTGGCCAATCCCATCCAGGTCCTCTGCGAGATGATCGCCTCGCTGATCGGCGAGGACGGGCGCATCACCGTGCCGGGGTTCTACGATGACGTCGCGGAACTGTCCCGCGCCGACCGCCGGATGCTGGGCCGGGCGCCGTTCGACCTCAAGGAGTACAAGGAGTTCCTGGGCGTGCGCGAGCTGCGCGGCGAGAAGGGCTACACCCCGCTCGAGCGCGTGGGGATCCGTCCCTGCCTGGACGTCTGCGGCATCTGGGGCGGCTACACCGGGACGGGCGCCAAGACGGTGCTCCCGTCCGAGGCGCACGCCAAGATTTCGATGCGGCTGGTGCCCGACCAGCGCAGCGCAGAGATCTCGAAACTCGTCGCCCGGCACCTCCGGAAGATCGCGCCCAAGTGCGTCCGCGTGGATGTCACGCCCTGCGGGGGTTGTGACGGATTCACGATCCCGATCAGCTCGGAGGCCTACCGGGCTGCCGCCCGCGCCATCACGGAGGTCTATGGCAAGGAGCCCGTCCCCGCCCGGGGCGGCGGCTCCATCGGCATCCTGGGTGAGATGCAGAAGATCCTGGGGATCGATCCCCTCCTGATGGGCTTCGGCCTGGAGCGCGACACCATCCACTCCCCCAACGAGAGCT